>JAZQUL010000170.1:0-4005 GCA_045631285.1 Faecousia sp.
ATCCGTGAGCAGGTTACAAAGCTTTTGGATGAGCGGGACGGCCTGATGTGCGGTATCTGCAACGGCTTCCAAGCCCTCATTAAACTGGGCCTTGTGCCTTACGGCAAGATCATCGACACCGATGACACCTGCCCTACCTTGACCTATAACACCATTGGCCGCCACCAGAGCCGGATCGTCCGCACCCGGATCGCATCGGTAAAATCCCCGTGGCTGAGTCTGATGAATGTGGGCGATATTGTAAATGTGCCCATTTCCCATGGCGAGGGTCGCTTCTTCGCATCAGAGGAACTGGCGCTCCAGCTTGCGAAAAACGGACAGATTGCCACCCAGTATGTGGATTTGGCGGGCAACCCCACTATGGATGCCGCCTTTAACCCCAACGGCTCTCTCTTTGCCATTGAGGGCATTACCTCTCCCGATGGCAGAGTGTTCGGCAAAATGGGTCATAGCGAGCGTATCGGAGACGGTCTTTACAAAAACGTCCCCGGCCTATATAATATCCGTATGTTTGAGGCCGCTGTTAAGTATTTTAAGTAAGGGAGGACTTTTCTATGGCATATTATTATTCCGAGCCGAGCCACACTTTTAGTGAGTATCTGCTCATTCCCGGCTACACCTCCGAGGAATGTATTCCCGCGAACGTTTCGCTCCGTACCCCCTTGGTAAAGTACCGCAAGGGTGTGGAAGAGCCGGCAATCAGCCTGAATATTCCGCTGACCTCTGCAGTTATGCAGTCGGTCTCCAACGATAGCTTGGCCATCGCCTTGGCGAAAGAGGGCGGCATCAGCTTTATTTTCGGTTCTCAGTCCATTGAATCCCAAGCCGCTATGGTGGCAAAGGTCAAGGGCTATAAGGCAGGCTTTGTCGTCTCTGCCTCCAACCTGACTCCGGAGCATACGCTTTCCGATGTGCTGGCGCTGAAAGAGAAGAACGGTTTTTCTACCGTAGCGATTACTGACGATGGCACTGCCACCGGTAAGCTGCTGGGCATTGTTACCAGCCGGGATTACCGTGTCAGCCGTATGGACGGCAGCGAAAAGGTGAAAAGCTTTATGACCCCCCGGGAAAAACTGATCACCGCGGCTGCAGATACCACCCTGAAAGAAGCCAACGACATTATTTGGGACAATAAACTCAACAGTCTGCCTATTGTGGATAAGGACGATCACTTGATGTACTTTGTCTTCCGCAAGGACTATGCTTCCCATAAGGCAAATCCTATGGAGCTGCTGGACAATAAAAAGCGCTACTTGGTAGGCGCAGGCATTAACACCCGTGACTATGCTCAGCGTGTTCCTGCCTTGCTGGAAGCGGGCGCAGACTGTCTGGTTATCGACTCCTCCGAGGGCTATACCTGCTGGCAGGCAAAGACCATCGCTTGGATTCGTGAGAACTACGGCGACACCGTCAAGGTGGGCGCAGGCAATGTAGTAGACCGGGACGGCTTCCGTTTCCTCGCTGAGGCTGGCGCGGATTTCGTAAAAATCGGCATCGGCGGCGGCTCTATCTGCATTACCCGTGAGACTAAGGGCATCGGCCGCGGTCAGGCTACTGCTGTGATTGAGGTGGCGGCTGCCCGGGATGAGTACTTTAAGGAAACCGGCATCTATGTGCCCATCTGCTCCGACGGCGGCATTGTCCACGACTATCATATGACCCTTGCGCTAGCGATGGGCGCAGACTTTATGATGCTGGGACGTTACTTTGCCCGCTTTGACGAATCTCCCACACCTAAGGTGATGGTCAACGGCGCTTATATGAAGGAGTACTGGGGCGAAGGCTCCAACCGCGCCCGGGACTGGCAGCGCTACGACCTGGGCGGCAGCGCAAAGTTAACCTTCGAGGAAGGCGTAGACAGCTATGTTACCTATGCCGGCAGCCTCCACGACAATGTGGAAAGCTCTCTGTATAAGGTGAAATCCACTATGTGCAACGTGGGTGTTATCAACATCCCCGACCTGCAGAAAAACGCCAAGATTACCTTGGTGTCTGCTACTTCCATTGTAGAGGGCGGCGCCCATGATGTGACCCTCCGTTCTACCAGCCCGGTCAAATAACGGAAGTAGTTTTCTGCGAACGAAATTGAATATTGCATAAAGACAAAAGATGGTAGACACCTGCGTGCCTACCATCTTTTTATAAGCATTTAGAACAGATTTTGGAACAGATTTGTAAAGAACTCACCGATGGCTTCAAATGCTTCGGCGATCAGCACAAAGGGGGCAATGAGCAGGATAAGCCAAGCCCAGTTGAAACCATTGCTTTCTCTTTCGGGGTTTTCCGATTCACTGAGAGTGAAGGTCAGCTCGCTGTCGGGAAGACCGTCAAAGCTTGCTTTATAGCCGGTGTCGGTTTTCTCAAAACCGTCAAGACTGCTTTCGGTAATGTAGTAGGGGGTGTTTACCACGATCTCCAGCTGCCCAAAGCTTTTCCAAGTCTTTGCCGGGGAGAGGAGATAGGTGTAGCCGTAAATGTCCGGGTCATAATCAATGTCGATGGAGGGGTAGATGGGGGCGGTGACGGTGTTGATGATCTGCTGACCCGGCGCTAAAGTAATTTCATATTCATACCACCGCATCAGGTACTCGCTGAAATCGCCATAGCTGTTGCGAAATACCACAGGGTAGTTTTTGTTGTGATGACCGTTATGAAGGTTGGCAAGCTTTGCATTATACCAGTCTGTCTCCGATACGCCTGTTTCTACGCTCCAGTCTTGTGAAACAAATTCCTGAAAGGTCATCGTTTGGGAGTCTGCAAAAGAGGCAGTGCCGGAAATTCGCTCGCTGTCCCGGGCGGCACCGTTTTGGTAGAACTTAAATTCCGGCATCAAGGCAAGGGGCTGACCGATCACATAAATATAAAAACTTTCGTTTGCGTGAATGACGACCCGCATATCTCCGTCATCCTGCCGCTGAGAGCCGCGGCATTCGGGGAGATAGAAGCGACGGCTGCCAAGTCCCTCGGGTACATCAAAGGCCACAGTGGCGGATTTATAGGTCTCGTTATCCACACCGCTGACGGAGAATTTATAGGCGGTCACGGTCATATCGGGGGAGTAGAAGGGATCTTCCGCAAAACCGTCGGAGATCAGGGCGAGATCCTGCTCTAAGCGAAACTGACCGTTATCCGAAAGGGTGTGGCGGATTTTCTTCTCTACGGGCTGGCCGTCGATGAGAATGTCGTATTTTTCGGTATCTGTGCCGGAAGCTACACCGTACCAAGGCTCACGACCAAAGGGAAAGAGGAGTTTTGCAGTGACAGTCAGATCGGAGGCGTTATAGAAGGTATACTGGGCTGTGACTTTGCCGGTATAGGCGAGAAACTCCGCTTCATCCAGATAGTAGTTTTGGGGAAATTCCTGCACATCGAAGGTGAGCAATTCACGCTCCACCACGATGGGGCTTTCTCCATCGGTAATAATGGCACCGGCACGGTCTACGCCCTCCCAGTAGGACTGGGCAGAGTTGGCGGAAACAGACGGGGTACTGCTAAGAAATAGAAGCAGTACCAAAAGGATAGAAAGCAATCTTTTCATAACAGTACCTCCTGAAGTTGATTTTCTAAATTTATGTTAGCAAAATATAGGAAAAATGTCAATAGGGGGTAAAATCTATAGAAAAAGTTGCAAAATTTTTCTTTTGCGATGAAAATGGCCCCCTACGGGGGAGAGGGTCTCTTTTTTAGTGAAAAGTGAAGAGTTAAGGTGTCCACAAGGCGGACGGATCTATATTTGTAGGGGCGATCTGTGATCGCCCGCGGGCGAACGCAGTTCGCCCCTACGATGTATAATTGAAAGAAATCGTAGGGAAGTCGGAGGCCCGGTCTTAGGAAGACAAGACCTGATAACAACTCCTTGGCTCACAACACTGGTTCGGATGATGCGGCTATGGAGAGTGCCTTTGCCAATGCAATGAGCAAGCGAGGCATCAAAACAGACACGGAGTCGAAACCTGCAAAGGGCGGCTCCGAGGGACCAGAGACCTCCGCACAGCCTAGCGGTGG
>JAZQUL010000171.1:0-4655 GCA_045631285.1 Faecousia sp.
AGGGAAGATCGTGGGGCTTTGCGCCATCCACGGTGAAAACGCCATCTTTAATGGGGAACACCGCGCTATTTCCGCCCTTAAATTCCTTCTTTCCTGCATCCCAAGCCGCAAACAGCTTTTCGGGAGGAAGCGCGCGGAACTGGGCTAGGGTCTCACAGCCGCATTTTGCCATCACTGCCTGCCAGAATGCACCGGACTTTTCTTCGCTGCCGGCAAGCATCCCCCCAAGTCCGCAGCCGCTTGCCATAATACCCTTTTGGAATAAGCCTGCTGTCAGAGGGCTGCTGCTGAGAAGCTGGACGCTGGCCGCCCCGGCAGACTGTCCCATAACCGTCAAATTCTCCGGGTCACCGCCAAAGGCCGCAATGTTGTCCTTTACCCAGCGGATCGCCATCATTTGGTCAAAAAGACCGTAGTTGCCGGTATGGCCTGCCTCCTCTTTTAGTTCCGGCAGGCACAAAAAGCCCATGGGTCCAAGGCGGTAGTTGAGGGTCACACCGATCACGCCCTTTGTGGGCCAGACCGGGCCGTCGAAATGCTTTTCGTGCCCGCTGCCGCCGGTATAACCGCCGCCGTGGATATAGATAAGGACAGGTAATTTATCCCCTTCTTTTGCCGTTTCCGGGGTGAAAATGTTCAAAAACAAGCAGTCCTCGCTGTAATGATAGGTTCTGCCCTTGCGGAATTCGTTGTAATAGAATTTCTTTTTCGGCAGCTCCTCCTCGTTGCAAAATGCCCGGGTCTGGTAGCTGCAAGCACCGTAGTCGGTGGCATCATAGATGCCCTCCCAGGAGGTGACTTGCTTGGGATATTCCCAACGACCGGCTGTGGCATAGCGGATGCCCTTATAGGTAACCGTTCCCTCTACCCGTCCGGGATAGCCCCGCACAGCGCCGCAGGGGGTGTTTACAATGTATTCCATAAATAAACTCCTTACAAATATCGGCACGGCAAAGGCCGTGCCGATAAAATTTACAGATTTCTTACTCTACAGGCTTTTCTGCCTTATTCGCTGCCATTGCTGCCCGGGTCTCAGGAGAAATGCGCCATACGAACTTAAAGGCCGCCCAAGAACCCAGAATGAAGATAGCAGGAATCAGCACGCAAAGGCTCTTAAAGCCGAAGATGGTGCCGGTGCTCTGCACCTCCAGCGCAGGCTGGTAGCCGATCCAGTCCAACGCAAAGAAGCTGATGCCCAGACCTACGGTCTGACCGATTCGACGGGCCAAATTGAAGGTGCCATAAATGGAGCCCTCGGTGCGTTTGCCGGTGATGTACTCATTATAGTCGATGGCTTCGCCAACCAGACCCCATTGCATCTGAATGGAGACCATTGCCATACCGGAGCCAACGCCCAAAATAACGCCGTGTACCAGCGGAGGCACATCCATTACCATATGCAGACCGAAAAGCACAGCGCAGATAGCGCCGCCGATCAGCAGGCTGATACGGATGACCTTTTCAAGACCCAGCTTCTTACACATAAAGGGCACAGCGATCATAGAGCCCATCATAAAGGGCGCAGACAGCGCGGATGCGATGGTCTTATAGGTAACATCATTATAGACGGCAGAGTACATATACATACTGATATTCTCTGCCAGATACTGCATTGCGCAGATGCACACACCGTGGATACACAGGGCGATAAAGGGACGGTTTTTCTTTACAACGGTAAAAATGTCGGTCAGCTTAATATCATCAGCCTTGGTCTCTGCTTCCACCACCACACGCTCCTCAGTCAGAGCATAGTGCAAAAGGCAGACCACAAAGCCGATGGCGGCGCAAGCCACACCGGTGATCATATAGCCGGTGGATTTGTTTTCGCCGAACATACCGATGATGACAGGACCCACCATACCGGGGATCATATTACCGAACATAGAGCCAACGCCACGGGCAGAGGACAAAGATGCACGCTCAGAGTCGTTTTTGGACATTGCAGACAGCAGAGAACCCATCGGGATATTAAACATCGTGTAGGATGCCTCATAGAGGATCTTAAAGGAGAACAGGGCTACCAGCAGCGGGATGCCGTCCATAAAGGTAGGAACCGTCCACAGCGCAATGGCAGAAACTGCCAGCAAAGGCGTTGCCCGCAGGAGCCAAGGACGGAACTTACCGTGCTTGTTGCGTTTTTTAACAAAGGCCTTGTCCATCAGTGCGCCCATCATGGGATCGTTAATGGCGTCCCAAATTGTCCAGACGATGGTAAGAATACCCATTACGGTGGCATTGATGCCCAAAACATTTGTGCAGTAAATCGAGAAGATGCTGGCCATCAGAGCAAAGGTCATACAGCCGCCCCAGTCGCCAAACATATAGCCAAACCAATGCTTCTTGGTAAGGCCGTTTTTCGGTGCTTTAGACATAATTATCCTCCAATATTATACTGTTATCTTTTTTATCATAGCATATTGGAAACAAAAAGTAAACAGTTAAATATTTACAACTTAGGGCCGATCTGTAATTCCTCAGCATACTGCTTCATCGCTTCGATGCAGATTTCTGCCACAGTACGCACTTCCAGCCCCAGCATTTCGCAGCCCTTTGTGATGATGGTGCGGTCACACTTGGCCGCAAATTTTTTATCCTTAAATTTCTTCATAAAGCTGGATGTTTCCATATCCGTGATGCCCATAGGACGCATCCGTGCGGCCGCCTGAATGATGCCGGTCAGTTCATCCACGGTATAGAGAGACTTTTCCAGCAAGGTCAGCGGCTCTACGTCATTACAATGCCCAAAGCCGTGGGCAAGGATCGCCCGAACCTCTTCCTCCGCCACACCGGCAGCCAGCAGAGGCGCCTCGGTAAATTGCAGATGGGCGTTGGGATACTGCTCATAGTCATAGTCGTGGAGATAACCAATGGCCATCCAATGCTCCGCATCTTCGCCAAAGTGCTTTGCAAGACCGCCCATAGCAACCGAAACATTTTTCGCGTGAAGGAACAGATGTTCCTCGGTGGTAGTAGTATTCAACAGTTCCTTTGCGCGTTCCAATGTCAACATATTTCTCTCTCCTTATATAGTGTTTAGAATCAGTATAGCACATACTTTTCCGTATTGCAACTTATAAGAAAACCGCCGGTCAAAAGACCGGCGGCGCATTATGTATGGAATTATTCCTGAGTAGACTTGCCGCAAACGGGGCAGAAAGCCATATCAGCGGTCAGCTTATTACCGCAGCCTGCGCAGTAAATAGCATCCTTGCCGGCAATTTCTTCGTAGAAGGCAGCCTGCACCAAACCGGCAAACAGAGGTGCCAGAATAACGAAACCAATATACAGCACAATCAGCGCCAAAACAAACAGAATACCCAGGTAGGGAATGCCGGACAAAATACCCAGTACGATCACAGCTGCAACGAAGATCAGCGCATACACAAAGTCAGCCAGCCACATCTGCAGTTTATAACCGTGGGTCTTCTGCTTGGAGAGCTTGATAGCCTCGGTAACCGGGACTTCCGGCTCAAAAACCAGAATATAAGGAGTCAGGCGGTATTCATAGACACGAACAAGTGCAATGATGGGACCCACAATAGGGATCAGTGCCCAAAGAACGATCCACAGGTACATCCAGCCGAGACCCAGCAGAACGCGCTTAATGGTATTCCAGTCCTTGAAACACGCAAAAAGCTGTACTGCATTCACTTCTTCGCCACGGTAGCCCCGCAGGAATACGATGGTCATAGAAGTACTGATCAGCAGCCCCACAGAAATGCCCAGCACAGGGATCGCAACGCCGCACAGCGCGCTGAGGATGGCGCTGAGGGTGATGGACAGCAGGGACAAACCCCACAGTCGGAAGGGCTTCTGAAGAACAACTTTCAGCGCCCGCTTGTAGATTGTCATTAACATAGCTTTCTATCTCCTCTCTTTTGGCGTGTTTCGCCATAAATTGATTGTAAATCTATACTTCTCTTTTGTCAAGAAAAACGGCTGAAATTCAGCCGTTTTTCTCTATTTAGAAGTCATATTCATCCAATGTCTTAAATGTATAACCTTGCGCTTGGGCTTCGTCAATAATTCTGCCCAGACCCTCTGCGTTGTCCCGGGATATGGCGTGAAGCAAAAGCACCGCGCCGGGGTGAAAACGCTTAGTTACAGTTGCTACCGCCCGGTCTGCGCCCTTTTGGTTGTCTGTATCCCAGTCGTCATAGGCAAAGGACCAAAAAACCGACTTAAAACCCAGAGAGGTCACCAACTCCAGCGCACAGGTAGAACTCTCCCCCTCCGGAAAGCGGAAATAGGGACTTGTGTAATCAAAATTTTCCCGAAGATAATTGTCAAGCCGCGCAATTTCCCTGGCCATCTGTATCCGGGTAAGGCCGGGGAATTTCGGATGGGTAGAGCTATGGTTGCCTACGATGTGTCCTTCGTCGATCATCCGACGCACGAGCTGGGGGTTTTTCTTAGCGTAATTCAGGGTAACGAAAAATGCAGCCTTTACGTTTTTCTCTTTCAGCGTATCCAAAATTTCTGCGGTCAAATTTTCATATTCATACCCATTGTCAAATGTCAGGTACATAATTTTCTCGGTGGTCTTGGTATCTAACGCCAGCGCCTGAACACCGGAAAGCCTGTCAAATCTCTTTTGATTATCAATAGACATTTGGGGACGCTGACCGTTTTTTGCAAGGCCAAACCCGTGGCCG
>JAZQUL010000172.1:0-4783 GCA_045631285.1 Faecousia sp.
GCCAATAAAATGCGCCTTTTAGACCGGAAAACCTACGAAAAAAGCGCTTATTTCGTCCATAAAAACGGTGTTCTCTACGGCATTGGCATCGCGCAGGATGATGAAATTCTCGCCATTGCCGCCTGCCAAAAGGGTGCGGGCAGGGAAGTGCTGAAAGCGCTCTGTCAGGTGCTTACCTCTGAGGTGATTCGCCTGACCGTTGCGGAGAATAACGTTCCTGCAATGAAGCTCTATGAAAAATGCGGTTTTCTCCCCACTGGCGAGGGAATCCCTTGGTATAAAATTTATTAAGGTGACAAGAAAAAATACTTGACATTTGCGCTGTCTTATAGTATCATAGCTCAGGTGTAAAGGAAAACTGATTGACAGGAGGACCGCTTATGGACGCTGTGGAAACGCTGTTGCTTTTCGATCATTACGGAGAGCTGCTGACCGAGCGCCAGAAGATGTGTCTGGATCTTAAGTACAATCAGGATATGTCCTTGGCGGAAATCGCTGAGGAGCTGGGTGTCAGCCGTCAGGGTGTCCACGAGAACATCCTTCGTGCGGAAGCCCATTTGCAGAAGATGGAAGAAAAGACCGGCTGTGTCCGTCGCTACCTGCAAAGCCGCAGGGCAAAGCAGGCAATTCTTTCCTCTGCGGAAAAACTGAGAAACCACCCCGACCCGGCAGTCCGCGCAGAAGCGGAAGCGATGCTTGTCGCCGCCGGTGCTATTGAGGAGTAAATTATGGCATTTGAAGGATTAACCGAAAAACTCTCCGCTGCCTTCAAAAAGCTCAGAGGCAAGGGCCGCCTGAAAGAATCCGATGTAAAAGAGGCAATGCGGGAGATCCGTATGGCGCTCTTGGAGGCGGATGTCAGCTATAAGGTGGTTAAGGATTTTGTAAAATCCGTTACCGAGCGCTGTGTTGGCGCGGATGTACTGGAAGCCTTGAGTCCTGCCCAAATGATCGTCAAAATCGTTGACGAAGAGCTGACAAGCCTGATGGGCAGCGAAACCAAGCATATTACTATCAATCCCGCCGGCCCTACCGTTGTGATGCTGGTAGGTCTGCAAGGCGCAGGTAAAACCACCAATGGCAGTAAGCTTGCCGGTCTTATGAAGCGTCAGGGTAAGAACCCGCTGTTGGTTGCTTGCGATATTTACCGTCCCGCAGCTATACAGCAGTTGCAGGTCTGCGGTGAGAAGTTAGGAATTCCGGTCTTTGAAAAAGGCCAGACCGACCCGGTGCAGATCGCAAAGGAAGCCATTTCCTATGCCCGGCAGCGGGGTCACGATATGGTGTTCTTGGACACCGCAGGTCGCCTGCATATTGATGACGCGCTGATGACCGAGCTGCAGAATGTAAAGGCGGCTGTGAAGCCTGATGAAATTCTGTTGGTTGTGGATGCAATGACCGGTCAGGACGCAGTCAACGCAGCCCAAAGCTTCAACGAATGGCTGGAGATCGACTCTGTGATGCTCTCCAAGCTGGACGGCGATGCCCGTGGCGGCGCGGCGCTGTCTGTTCGCGCCATTACCGGAAAGCCCATTAAATTTGTAGGTATGGGAGAAAAATTAGAGGATATCGAGCCGTTTCACCCTGACCGTATGGCATCCCGTATTTTGGGAATGGGCGATGTGCTGTCTCTCATCGAAAAGGCAGAAAAGGCCTATGATGAGAAAAAGGCCGCCGAGATGGAGGAAAAGCTCCGTTCCAATAAATTTACGCTGCAGGATTTCTACGACCAAATGGTGCAGATGAAGTCTATGGGCTCTATGCAGGACATTCTCGCCCAGCTCCCCGGCAGCGGAGCGATGAAGAATATCCAGGTGGACGAAAAGGCAATGGCGCGTACCGAGGCTATCATCCTTTCTATGACGCCCAAGGAAAGGGAAAACCCGAATATCATCGGCGCAAGCCGCAAAAAGCGTATTGCTGCCGGCGCAGGCGTTCGGGTAGAAGATGTCAATAAGCTGCTCAAGTCCTTTGAGCAGATGCGCGCAATGATCCGCCAGTTCTCCGGTCCCGGCGCGGGAAAGAAGATGAAGCGGATGCGCGGTATGGGTGGCTTTGGCGGCTTCCCGTTTTAAGGCTCGAAAAGCAGAAATGCTTTGCGATATAAAAAAGTGAAAAAGAATTATTTTTGGAGGTGAAACTCATGGTAAAGATCAGACTGAGAAGAATGGGCGCTAAGAAGGCTCCTTACTACCGTATCGTTGTTGCTGATTCCCGCAGCCCCCGTGATGGCCGCTGCATCGAGGAGATCGGCACTTACAACCCCCTGACCAACCCCGCTACCGTCACTGTTGACGCAGAGAAGGCACAGGCTTGGATCAAGAACGGCGCTCAGCCCACCGACACTGTCCGTGGCCTGCTGAAAAACGCCGGTGTTCTGTAATTATCCCGAAGGAGAATTCCAATGAAAGAGCTTTTGCTGTATATGGCAAAAAATCTGGTGGATGAACCCGAGGCGGTAACCGTTACGGAGACCACCGGAGAGGACGGCAAGGTACTGGAACTGCGTGTCGCCCCCGGCGATATGGGCAAAGTCATTGGCCGTCAAGGCCGGATCGCGAAAGAAATTCGCACCATCGTGAAAACCGTTGCGCAACGCACCGGCGAAAAGATCACGGTCGAAATCGTGGATTAACGGCTATGCGTGACGCGGGTGCGTCACGCATTTCCTTTAGAAGGAGGAAAGAAAATGAAACTCCCATTTATTCAGGCAGGCGAGATCGTATCTACCCATGGTGTCCGTGGCGAGATGAAGCTGCTGCCTTGGACCGACGGTCCTGATTTTTTATTAGACTATACCCGCGTCCGTATTGGTACAAAAATATATGAGCTTGAGGATTGCCGGATTCAAAAAACCTGCAACCTTATTAAGCTTTCGGGCGTGGATACCATAGAGGATGCCCAAGCCCTTCGTGGCAAAACCGTAGAGCTGTTCCGTGAGGATGTGCCGGAGGGTCTTATTTTTGCTGCTGAGCTTGTGGATATGGAGGTTTTTGCAGAGGGCGTAAGCATCGGCAAGATCGCTGACGTGCTGGACTACCCCGGCAACAAGGTTTACGTTGTAAAGGGGGAGCATAGCTATATGATCCCGGCTGTGCGGGAGTTTATCCTCAGCACAGATTTGGAAGAAAACCGAATGAACGTAAAGCTCCTGAAGGGAATGCGAGACGATGAGAATTGATATACTTACCTTGTTTCCCGAGACGGTAGGCGATGTGCTTTCCGACAGTATTTTGGGCCGCGCCCAGGAGCGGGGCTTTATCCGCATCGAGACCCACCAAATTCGGGAATATACCACCAATAAGCAATGTCAGGTAGACGATTACCCCTACGGCGGCGGTCGTGGCGCAGTTATGATGGCAGACCCGCTGCATCGCTGCTGGGACGCGGTGCGTCAGCAGACCGGGGGAGAGGTGCATACCGTCTATATGTCTCCTTGCGGTAAGACCTTTACCCAAGCCGATGCCATTCGGCTCAGCAAAATGGAAAATTTGGTGCTGGTCTGCGGCCACTATGAGGGCATCGACCAGCGGTTTATTGACGAGTGCGTGGATGAGGAAATTTCGCTGGGTGACTTCGTACTCACCGGCGGTGAGATCGCCGCAATGGCGGTGACCGATGCGGTGTGCCGTATGGTACCGGGCGTCTTGGCTGACCCGGAGTGCTTCGAGGACGAGAGCCATTATAGCGGACTGCTTGAATACCCCCAGTACACCCGCCCGGCTGTATGGCACGATAGGGAAGTGCCGGCAATCCTCCTCTCAGGCAACCACGCAAAGGTCGGTCAGTGGCGCAGAAAGCAGGCGCTTCGCCGTACCCGAGAGCGCAGACCTGATATGTATGAAAAATTAGACCTCTCCTCCAAGCAGGACAAAAAGCTCCTTGCGGAAATGGAAAAAGAGGACGCAGAAACCGAAACGCCCTGACCTTCCGTCAGGGCGTTTAACAGTCTGTCAAAGAACTATTTGTAGGGGCCGGCGCCTACGACGGCCCGCTCCAAAACGTTACGAATTTGCCGGAAATAGCGAAAAATTGTAGCATTTTACTGCCGGGGCGTCGGGGGCGCCGCCCCCTACATTTCCGTTGTCATTGCGAGGGCACATTGTGCCCTCGCAATCTCCCGGTATAACTTTTCGTATAACACCGTAGGGGCGAACTGTGTTCGCCCGCGGCGATCAAAGATGCTCGCCCCTACAAGTGCACCATCAAATGAGATTGTAGGGGCGGATGCCTACATCCGTCCGCGGGTCGATGTGGGCATCGACCCCTACGGCTTCAAACGATGATGTGATAAACCCCGTCGCCCAAGACTCGGGCGGCGGGGCGACTGTTTAGGGCGTATAGTAGACCACAACGCTGTTGTTTGTGAGCGCTTTCACATCCTTGACCTTGGTGCCATAAACGCTGACCATAATAAGCCGGGGGCATTTGCTCAGGTTTTTGATGTAAGTCGGATCGTAGCCATGTCGTTCTGTGAGCCAAGGAGTTGTTATCAGGTCTTGTCTTCCTAAGACCGCTTGGCCTCCGACTTGGATTGCGCGCTGACCACCGTTGTTGGCACGAAGTGCGCGATTACCAGCATTGAGAGTTTGGCAGGTCTTAAGAATCTTAACAGCGTTACCTTAGACTACAACACAAACCTGAAGAACATCAAAAACCTGAGCAAATGTCCCCGGCTTATTATGGTCAGCGTTTATGGCACCAAGGTCAAGGATGTGAAAGCGCTCACAAATAACAGCGTTGTGGTCTACTATACGCCCTAAACAGTCGCCCCGCCGCCTGA
>JAZQUL010000173.1:0-7376 GCA_045631285.1 Faecousia sp.
GCGGCTACACCGAATGCGTCCCGGGAGTTGTCGAACATCAAAATCTTCTTGGCGTACTTTTCATTCCACAGAAGCTCCCAACCAGTCACATCTTCTTCCGAGACATACTGAGAATTATAAATAATGCCGACAGTACCCCAGGTGTAGGGTACGGAATATTTATTTTCCGGGTCGTACGCCTGATTTTTGTAAGTTTCCGCCACGTTTTTGTAGTCGGGAATGTTGTCAAAATTCAGGGGCAGCAGCATATTCTCGTTGATCATCCGGGCAATCATATAGTCCGACGGGATGATGAGGTCTACCACAAGACCGCCGTTGGAGAGTTTGGAATACAGCTCCTCGTTGGAGGCGTACTCGGAGTAATTGACCTGAATATTGGGGTATTTTGCCTCAAAAGCCGCGATAATGTCCATTGTATCGTCACTGCCGTCGGCAATGTTTTGACCCCAGTTCATCACATTTAGGGTAATTTTGTTGTTTCGGGTGGTCACCACCAGAAGCACGGTGCCCAGCAGCAAAATCACCACGCAGGCAATAGCGCCGACCCGCTTGAAAATCCGCATAGTACGGCTTTCAGCCTTTGCTTGGCGCATATGTTTGCGTTTTTCACCGTGGAGCTGCAGCAGATTCATCGTTACCATCAGCACGAAGATTAAGGTGAACAGCAGTGTGAACATTGCGTAAACCTTGGGATGAATCGGCTTTCTGGTAAAGGAGTAAATCTTGACCGGCAGGGTCACAAAATCAGAGCCGGTTACAAAGTAGCTAATCACAAAATCGTCAAGGCTCATAGTAAAAGCCATAATTGCGCCGGAGACGATACCGGGCATAATCTCGTGAATGGTGACTTTAAAGAAGGAGTGCAGCGGCGTACAGCCTAAGTCCATTGCCGCATCCTGCAGGGCAGGATTCATCTGCTGAAGCTTGGGCATTACATTGAGAATCACATAGGGGAGACTGAATGTGATGTGGGCAATCAGCAGCGTCCAGAAATTCAGGCTCTGCTTTTGCCCCAGCATACCCGTACCTACAAAGACGAATAGTAGCGAAAGGGAGATACCGGTGACGATATCCGGGTTCGTCATAGGGATGTTGGTCAGGCTCATAACCGCCTTGCGCATCTTGGGCTTCAGGTTGTGAATACCCACAGCCGCAAACGTACCGAAAGCCGTCGCAATTGCGGTGGCAAGGATGGAAATCAGCAGGGAATTGCCCAAAAGCGCCAAAAGGTCCTGATCGTTAAAAAGCTCGGCGTACTGCTTTAGGGTAAAACCCTCAAAATGGGAGAGGCTTTTTCCTGTATTGAAGGAGCCGATGACCAGCACTGCCATGGGGATATAGAGGAAAACGAAGATCAGTACGGTAATCAGCTTATTGGCTTTCTTCATACCACCACACCGCCTTCCTCATCACCGCCAAAGCGGTTCATCACGCCGGTACAGATAAATACCAGCAGCATCAGCACCAAGCTCAGCGCAGCGCCCAGATTGGGGTTACCGGCAGACTTAAAGAGCCGCTCGATAATATCGCCGATGAGCATCGTGTCGGTGCCGCCCAGCTTCTGGGAAATGTAGAAAGTGGAGACGGCGGGCACAAAGACCATCGTAATGCCGGAGAGAATACCGGGCATAGAAAGGGGCAAAATCACCTTGGAAAAGACCTGTGTGCTGCTGCAGCCCAAATCTTCTGCTGCTTCAATGAGCCGATGGTCAATCTTTACGATGATGGCGTAAAGGGGCAGAATCATATAGGGAAGATAGTTATATACCATACCGAGGATCACCGCGCCGGGCGTACCAATCATCGTAATGGGCTTTAAGTGCAGCGCGCCCAAAAGAGAGTTGAGAATGCCATTGTTTTCCAGTAGTCCTACCCACGCCAGAGTGCGGAGCAAAAAGCTCATACACATAGGGAGCATCACCAGCATATATAGAATCTTCTGTATCACCGGCGTGCGGTGAGCAATGTAGTAAGCCACAGGATAGCCCAGCAGCAGACAGATCAGCGCAGAGACCAGCGCGTAAGCCGCAGAGACACCCAAGGTGGGAAGATACATTCCCAAGTCCCGGATGTTCTGCAGTGTAAACTGACCGGTGCTGGGGTCTGTCAGGGCGTAGTACGCCACCACGCCCAAGGGAATGAGGGTAAACACCAGCATCCACAGGGCGTAAGGGACACTCAGGAGGATAGATTTATTCTTCTTCATCATCGGCATCCTCCGTCAGCTCGTCGTACTCGGCAGAATACGAGCTGTAGTCACCAAACATACCGGAGTATTCACTCTTTTTCATAACGTGAATATCTTCCGGGTTCAGCCGAATGCCTACCTTGGCGCCAACCGGCTGATGATCGGTCGTCTGAATCAGCCATTTGAAGCCGCGGAAATCTACGATAATATCGTAATTAAGACCTTTAAAGGTCACAGAGGTTACGGTGCCCACAAGGTGGCCCTCCTCTACAGGGACAAAGTCAATGTCCTCAGGGCGGATAACCACATCTACAGGCTCATTTGGCGCAAAGCCCGCGTCCAGACACTTGAATGTCCGGCCAAAGAAACGAACCTTGTAATCCTCCAGCATTACGCCGTCCAGGATGTTACTCTCACCGATAAAGTCTGCCACAAAGGCGTTCTTCGGTTCATTGTAAATATCCTCGGGCTTGCCGATTTGCTGAATACGGCCCTTATCCATAACCACAACGGTATCGGACATAGAAAGGGCTTCTTCCTGATCGTGGGTGACGTAAACAAAGGTGATGCCCATTGTCTGCTGGATACGCTTTAATTCATTCTGCATATCCTTACGCAGGCGCAGATCAAGAGCAGCCAGAGGTTCGTCAAGAAGCAGAACCTTAGGTCGGTTAACCAGCGCGCGGGCTATGGCAACACGCTGCTGCTGACCGCCGGAGAGCGCATCGATACGGCGGTGTTCGTAACCCTTAAGACCGACAATTGCCAGCATTTCCGTAACCCGCTCCTGAATTTCGCTCTTCGGGAGCTTAGCTACCCGCAGACCGAAAGCGATGTTGTCATAAACATCCAGATGCGGGAACAGGGCATAGCGCTGGAAAATCGTATTGACCTGTCTTTTGTAGGGGGGTACTTCATTGGTGCGCTGACCGTCAAAAAGCACGTCGCCGGAGGTGGGTGTCAAAAATCCACCGATAAGGCGCAGTGTGGTGGTCTTGCCGCAGCCGGAAGGACCCAGCAGCGTGAGAAATTCGTGGTCGTTAATATAGAGATTGATACCATCAAGTATCCGTTCCCCGTCGAACTCCATCGTGAGGTCTTGGAGTCGAATGAGCTCTTTGGACATGTATCCTCCCCCATTTCTAAAGTATATTTTTGTGTGTATTTCGACAATTATGACTATACATTGCAACAGAGGTTTTGTCAATAAAAATCCATATAATAAAAATTGTAAAAGAGGTTTAGAAATGGAAAATGTGGTGATAATGGTCTTCGGAGGTGCTGAAATATGCAAAATAAAAAATTTGGCAACATTCTCTCCGGTAAGGGCTACTACATAGCCCTGATCCTGTGTGCGGTTGCCATCGGGATTTCCGGCTATTTGTACTACCAGAATGTAAACGAACCTGCAATCGGCGACGTGCCGGCCATTGCCACCGATCCCACCACCGGCGCGACACTACCCAACGGCAATACACCCAACGACCCCACATCTCCCACCGAACCGAAAAAGCGCCTGACGGCCACAGCGTCCCCTGTAACAGGCGAAAAGGTAGTGGAGTACGCAATGGACTGCCTGACCTATAATCCTACCACAAGGGACTGGCGTACCCACGACGGCGTAGACATTGCGGCAGATGCGGGAACTATCGTGTGCGCGGCGGCAGACGGTACGGTGTATACAGTCTATGACGATGATACGATGGGTGTGACTGTGGTCATCCGTCACGAGGACGGCTATAGCAGCAGCTATGCCTGCCTTGCAGAGGATGTGGCGGTGAAACCCGGTGATGTAGTTACGATGGGGCAGGCCATCGGCGCGGTAGGACAGACAGCCCTGATGGAATCGGCCATTGGCCACCACCTGCACTTTAGCGTGACCCTGAATGATAAGTCTATCTCCCCGGCAGATTTCCTCAGTATCGGCAAGTAACCAAATCCGACCCCGTTTTCGGGGTCGGATACTTGCTTTTTTGCCGTTTTTTGCTATACTAATGGCGAAGAGGAGGGAAAATTATGCGCGAACAGATCGATACCATTCCCATTAACGATGCCTTTGATGCCGGAGACGAGTGTCCCTTTTGCTACTTGGAGAGAAAGGCAGAACAAAATACCATCCGTTATATCGCAGGCAACAGCGCCAGCTATATGGAGCCGGATGCCCGGGCGGAGACCGATGAAACCGGCTTTTGTCCGGTACATATGAAAAAACTCTACGATTACGGCAACGCCCTTGGAAACGCCCTGATTTTGCAGACCCATTACGCCAAAATGCTGAAATCCTTCCGCGCAGAGATGGAGGATTTTGTGATGCCGCCGAAGAAAAGCTTTTTCGGCAGCAAAGCGCTCGCCGCCCAGCCTTACTGGCAGAGATTGGAGAAGCAGGCAGGGGAGTGCCTTGTTTGCCAGCGGATTGACTACCATATGAATCGGTACTACACCACCTTTTTCCATATGATTAAGGACGAAGAATTCCGCCAAAAGGTAGAAAGCAGCAAAGGCTTCTGCCTGCGCCATTTTCCACAGCTTCTCCGTCAGGCAGAGGAGAAGCTGCCCAATGCCCAAAGAGAATGGTTTTATCCGACAGTATTTCGTGTTACGGAAGAAAACCTTACCCGCGTCAAGGAAGACCTGGACTGGTTCGTGGCAAAATTTGACTACCGCAACGCCAATGCCGACTGGAAAAATTCCAAGGATGCGGTCTCCCGGACAATGCAGAAATTAGAGGGCGTCTATCCTGCCGATCCGCCTTATAAGAAAGACTAAGGGTAGGGGTCGGCGCCTTCGACGACCCGAAATAAAAACCGACGCATCGCGCGTCGGTTTTTTGCTTATTTATCCTTTGCATATTCCTGCAAAACCTCGTACAGCGTGCCGGTGGCGCAGTTCTCTGTCCGGGTCTTTTCGCAGACCGCCACATATTCTTCGTAGGTGCAGGTGGCGGGATTACACTTAATGTCCTCATTTTCCGTGATGAACTTTAACTGGCAGGTATAAACGCCCCAAGAGGAGGTCCACCAGCCGGTAACCACTGTCTTGTAGTTCCAAATCGTCCAGGAATAGTACCGGTCATCGAAAAGCTTCAGTCCCTCCGCCCAGGCAGCCCGGTCCTCAAAGAAGGTAAACTCACCAATCAGTACCGGCACATCGTAGTTGCGAAGCAGGTTAAAGAAATCCTTAAAGATATAAAAGACTTTAAAGGGGATAGTCTCCGGCGTCCAGTTGTACCAATGGTACTGGTACTGGACATTCTTCCAGCCGTATTCCGCGGGGTCAGGCAGATGGATGAAATCCCAGCAGCCGGACATAGTAATTACGTGCTTGTCGCCGTTTTGGCGAATGAGATCGTACAGCCGGTCAAAGAAATCCCAACACTCCCGGGTGGTGTTACCCTTATACGTGTAAGTGGGTTCGTTCAGCAAATCGTAGGTGGCAATCCACCGGCCCAAATCCGGCCGTTCGTTTGTATAGTGCTTGGAAATCATATCCCAAATCAGCGCGGTGGCATCCAAATAACTTTGATTGGTCCAAAGACCGGCAACGTGACCCGGTTCACCGGAGTGTTCATAGCCGTTTTGACTGCCGGGCGCGCCGTGGAGATCTAAAATGATATAAAGCTCATTTTTGGCGGCCTGCCCGATAAACCAGTCGATGTATTCGAAAGCATCCTCCCGGGGAGTCAGGTCTTCATTGAGAATGTTCAAATAATAGATGGGGAAACGGATGGTATTGAGCTGCAAATCCTCTTTGATAATGCGGAAATCCTCCTCGGACATAAACGAGTTCCAGTAGAGCTGCAGCAGTTCATCAATATCGTACCCTTGGAGATTGGGATTTTCCTTCAGCGCCCTGCGTAGTTCTGCCTCTGTAAATTCGGGGTACTGAATGTTACCGCCATCGTCCTTTACAAAAGAGCCGTCCTCATTTCGGAGCGCCTCGGTAGCGAAAGGCCCCATCCAGCCCTCTTGCAGAAGAATTTGACCTGCGTTGACACCGTAAAGCTGCAAAATATTGCCGTTTGCATCGTAAAGAGCGCGGCCGCTGGCCTGTACAAGGCCGGTGGTGTTTTCAATTTTTGCATCCTGCGGTGGTACCTGATAAGTCAGGGAATGGGCGCAGGCAATGCCGACCACCAAAAGCGCCAGCAAAAGGAGGATGCCAATGGAGGAAAACAGAAATTTCAAAAACCGACCCATAAAAGAACCTCGCTTTTCTTCATTCGTAAATAGTATGCCGGAAAAAGCGGGAATAAACCAAAGTAACTGTGGTTACTATACCACGGCTTCCTGAAAAATGCAACCGTTTACATAACAAAATCCAATTGCATTTTTCTGTGTCATTCTAAGCGGAGGGCGTAAGCTCGGAGTCGAAGAATCCGTATTCTTTTTAGGAACGGATCCCTCGACTACGCTCGGGATGACAGGCGCTGCTCGTAAAATGCACCGATAAAAAGCCGACCTCCTGGGCGGGAGGTCGGAAAAAATCAATAATGGAACTTTTCCACCTTGTACTTTTCGAAAACCTTTGCCCATACCCAGCAGAAGCCTGCCAGCGCCGGGAACAGGGGCAGTAAGTAGAAATAGGGGTAGGGGATCAGGTCGTGGAGCATTTCCAGTAAGCCCACCTTTCCGGCATCGAACAGGAAAGAGAAGCTGGTTCCTTGCGCCAGAATGCCGTAGTCAATGAGGGCTTTGTTGATGATATAGCCCCCTGTAAAGTAGATAAATACCAAACATAAAACCCAGGGAATATATTTCTTTTGGGGCTTTAACCGCCGGGCAGCCACCATCCAAAGGGGCAGCGCCACCGCAAAAATATGGTTAAACCAGGAATTCATCACCGTCAGGTCATACCAGTTTTGGGTCTTCCACGCGCTGGAAATGGACACAAAGGTGGTACAGGCCGCCGCCGCAGAGAAGAACACGGAATATTGCCGTGCCAGCTCAAACTTGGGAATCAGCATCAAAATCACAAGAATGAAATTGAAATTGCATACCTGCAGCATCTGGGTCGCCAGCGTCTTAAAGGTGAATTCACCGTCAAAGGAAAGGTTCATTCCGTACCGGAAGAAAATACCGCCGGCGCAGTAGATCGCCGCCATAAAGAACGCGATATTCTGACCTACCCGGGGCAGCTTGGACACCACCAAGGTGGAGATGGCTAAAAAAGCCACAGTACCGATCAGCAG
>JAZQUL010000174.1:0-6358 GCA_045631285.1 Faecousia sp.
GGAAATATATTCCCCGCTCACCACATCCATAGACCGGGCTGTGCAATACTCCACCGCTTTTTTACCGATAGGTAATATTGCATTTTCCATATTGAGGGGCTTTAACACATTGTTGTTATAGCCACCGGAAAGTCCCCGGTCGCCGGCAATGACGACGCAGAGCGTCTTGCCCCCATCCTGCTGGGTCATAAACGGAGAAGATAACCCTCCGTTGGCAGACGCGATTTGGTTAATGGTCTCATAAAGGCAGGTATAGTAGGGTCTTGTGGTGATTGCCTGATTTTGCGCTTTCCGCAGCTTAGAGGCGGCAACCAACTCCATCGCCCGGGTAATCTGCCGGGTGGACTCCATACTGCGTATTCTGTTTTTAATGGATTTCGCAGATACGCCAGCCATAATCTTCTCCTTTATACTGCGATTTCATAATCCGCAAGCAGGGTTTTGATTGCCTCCTGCAGGCGGGTTTCCGTATTCTTATCCATCTGTCCGGTGGTACGGATGGCCTCCGTCACATCTGGGAATTTCAGTTCAATATGCTCGATCAGTCTGCGCTCAAACTCAGGAATCTGATCCACGCGGAGAGCGCCTAAATAACCGCCGACCACCGCATAAATAATGCAGGTTTGATGGGCTACGTCCATAGGCGAATTATTTTTCTGCTTCAGTACCGCGACAATCCGCTCACCCAGCGCCAGCCGCTGTTTAGTATCCTTATCCAAGTCCGAGCCAAACTGGGCAAAGCTCTGCAGCTCCCGGTACTGGGAATAGAGGAGCTTTAAACTACCCGCAACCTTCTTCATCGCCTTAATCTGGGCCGCGCCACCAACACGGGAGACAGAAATACCGGGGTTGACCGCAGGCATAATACCGGCGTTGAACAGTTCTTCCTCCAGGAAAATCTGACCGTCCGTGATGGAAATGACGTTGGTGGGAATATAGGCAGAAACGTCGCCCGCCTGGGTCTCAATAATGGGCAGAGCCGTAAGGCTTCCGCCGCCCTTCTCCTGAGACATATGGGCAGCCCGCTCCAGCAAACGGGAGTGGAGATAAAAGACATCGCCCGGATAGGCTTCCCGTCCGGGAGGCCGGCGAATAAGCAGAGAAATGGCGCGATAGGCCACCGCGTGCTTACTGAGATCGTCATAAATCACCAGCACATCCTTGCCCTGATGCATAAAGTACTCGCCCATCGTACAGCCGGCATAGGGTGCAATATACTGCAAAGGCGCCAGCTCGGAAGCAGTGGCAGACAGGACAATGGTGTAATCCATCGCGCCGCCCGCCTTCAAATTATTCACAATCTGGGCAACGGTAGAACGCTTCTGTCCGATGGCCACATAGATACAAATAACATCCTTGCCTTTTTGGTTCAGGATGGTATCGGTAGCGATGGTGGTCTTACCGGTCTGCCGGTCTCCGATGATCAACTCACGCTGACCTTTGCCGATGGGAATCATAGAGTCGATTGCCTTAATACCGGTCTGGAGAGGTTCATTAACCGGCTCTCTGTCCATAATACCGGGCGCAGGCGCTTCAATGGGCCGCCGTTCCGATGCAGAGATGGGGCCTTTTCCGTCAATAGGTTCACCAAGGGCATTGACAACCCGGCCAATCAGCGCCTCGCCAACAGGCACAGACACGACCTGACCGGTGCGCTTTACAAGGTCTCCCTCTTTAATGCCGTTATCATTGCCGAGGATAACGATAGACACCGTTTCCTCCTCCAGGTTCTGCGCCATACCGAACGCACCGTTTGGAAACTCCACCAGCTCACCGGCCATACATTTGTTAAGACCGGAGGCTTTGGCAATGCCGTCGCCAACCAGGATAACCGTACCGGTCTGACTGACTTCCAATTTATTTTCGTAATTTTTAATTTGGCTGCGAATCAGCCTAGTAATTTCTTCAGGTTTCAATTCCATATCAAGTTTTCCCGCTTTCTTTATCAAAAAGTGGTGTTATCCAGCCGCTTTGCCATAGAGGCAAGCCGTCCGGCAACGGTACCGTCGATCCGCTGTTCCAGATAATCCACCCGAATACCGCCGATACAACTCGGGTCTACCTTGCAGCAAAGCTGTACATTCTTCCCTGTTCGCTTGTCCAGCTTTTCTTTCAGCGCCGCCTTCTGCATATCTGTCAGTTCCACCGCAGATACCACATTGGCAGTTATAATGCCCTTTGCCTCGTGATAAATCTCACGATAAGCTTCACAGCATTGCCAGTACTGGGAGATAAGGCCGCGCTCCGTCAGAATTTTCAGGAAATTCAGGAGGTATGGATGTACCTTTCCACGAAGGCAGGCATCGAGCATCCCAGTTCGTTCCTCTTTGGAGAGACTGGACAGCGCAAGGAGCCTCACAAAGTCCGGCTCTGCCGCGAAAATATCCCGGACAGCCTCCATTTCCGTAAGCAGCACATTGGATATATTCTCTTCTTCCCCCAGCGTATACAGGCTTTTCGCGTAAATGACCGCATTACCCATCACTTCGCATCCCCTAACTGGCTGATAAAGCCATCCACAAGGCGCTTTTGGTCGTCACCATCCAGAGATTTTCCGATTACCTTCTCTGCAATTTCCATTGCCAAACCGGAGATTTCTCCCTTCGCTTCCGCAACTGCCTTCTTCTTCTCCTGGGCAATATCGGCAGAAGCCTTTTCCCGGATGGCAGATGCCTCTTCATTGGCCTGACGGATGATTTCCAGCTCCCGGTTTTGGCCGCGAACAACCGCTTCCTTGACGACCCGTTCCGCCTCTTGAGATGCAGCAGCAAACTTCTCCTCATACTGGGCCTGCAGCGCTTCTGCCTGCCGCTTGGAATCATCTGCCTTTTGGTACATCTCGTCAATTTCATTCTGCCGGTCTTGGATCATCTTCATTACCGGCTTAAATAAGTTCTTTTTCAGAACAATAAACAGCGTAACCGTATTGGCAAGGGTAAACAGCGCCGTCCAGGGATTGACACCCAAAAAATCTTCAAATCCCATTTCCCGGCTCCTTTCTTTGGGTTTTTCTCAGAAAATTAAACGTTGACCGCAAAGAGGAGCAGAAACGAAATCAGCAGGGCGTAAATACCGGTGGTCTCGGTAACCGCACAGCCAAGGATCATATTGGTACGCAGGTCATTAGCCGCCTCAGGCTGACGGGCCATACCCTCCAGCGCCTTACCCACAGCGTGACCTTCACCGATAGCAGGGCCGATAGAACCGATACCCATACAGATTCCAGCGGCGATCGCGCAGCAGGCCTTCAGAAAATAAGCATTGTATTCCATAATAAATTCCTCCATTTATTGTTTTTACGAGTTTTTGTTTGTTTCTTCTGTTACTGGCGGTGGGCAGGCTGCAGCAATATAGACCATACTCAGCAGACTAAATACAAAGGCCTGCACAAAGCCGGAGAACAGATCAAAATACAGGGATAATACCGCGGGGATACCGTACTGGAATATGGGAATGTCTTTCATAAACCCCGTATACTCCAGTAAACCCACAAGGCTTAAGACGCCCATACCGATGCCGAGTATCTTAAAAAGCAGCTTTCCTTTTTTGATACCCCGCATAAACAGCAAGGCAGCCAGCGCAAGCAAAACAATCGGTACGACTACCGTCTTGGACAGCACACCGATGAGCGCAGTAGACAAAAGTCCTAATGCCGTATACAAAATACTGTTGATCACCCCGCCGCCGGCTACGTTGCCGAAATGACGGAATGCCATAGCACAGGGCTGGGCAATCTCCGAAATAATGTTCATCGGCAGCATCACAGCGATAGGCTCAGTGAAGCCTTTCAGCCACCCTTTCACACCGCTTGCCTTGATGGACTGCGCCCAGATAATCACGCTGGTCATAATACCCCAAGTCAGCGGGACGCTAAGGTCTGCCGTAGCCGAACGCAGGAAGCCTGTCATACCGATGAGACTTCCGCAAATAGACGACAGGAAGATTGTACCGATATAAGGCACCCAGCGGGCATTATGCTTGCCCATTGTACTGCAAACCAAATTATAAAGGATGGTTACACCCTTCTCCGTCAGCACCTGCAGCTTCCCGGGACGCTTTTGCAAATTCTTGCCCAAATAGCAACCGGCAACACAAAGAAGCACAGTCACAACAAGCAGGGACAACATCGTTTGGGTCACATTAATGCCACCGAATATAGGTATACGAAAATAAATATACGCGCCGGTGACGTTTACACTATCCATTTACTTCCCGCCCCCCTTTCTAAAAAAGGCGCTCAGCATTAGTACAGGCCGCACAAAGGCAAGAGGCAATACCAGCGCAATAGGGTCGAAGAAACCGCTGAAGCCGCAGGCAAGAAGTACGCCCGCCAGTACAAGAAGACGCAACGGGTAAGAGAGCCGCACGATCTGCGTTCCTCCTGTCACGTTCTGCTCCTCGGCCTTATCTGCTGCTACAGACGCCGCGACAGCCATAAAGAAGAAGTTTCCGCAAGCAAGAATAGCACCTACAATACCGCCTAGCAGCACCTTAAGGTCAAAAAGCCCCAGCAAGCCATAGATGCCATACATAAGTCCGGTCAATACCGAAACGCCAAGTAAAATATATAAAGTTTCACGAATGACTATTTTTCTGGATTCTAACATACTATCCATTCCTTTTGCTCTGCTTGTCGTCTTGTTCTGCCAGCCGCTTCATCGCTTTCAGGCTTGTACGCAGACCGTCAACAGCGCCGTAAAGACCGACAGCCACGCCTAACAAAATAACCCAAATGCCGGTATCGCATCGATTATAGAGCCAAACAGAAAGCCCTACCGCGCCCACAAGAGGCACTGCAACGGATAACCCCAACTGAGAGAACCATATAAGGAGGCTTAAATTTCTCATAATTACCAATCCCTCCCATTTTACCCTTTTATCATAGCATTAAATTTAATCCAATGCAAGATTTTTTTACTTTTATATCATATTTTATCTTTTCAATTGCTTGCTTTTATTGTATGATATAAGAAAAGCAAAGGAGGGACGGTATGAACGAATTAGAAATTCTGCAAGGTACCATCGCCGGAATATTATATCAGAATTACGATAACGGCTATGCCGTTCTCCGTTTGGCCTGCGATAATGGACAGACAGTTACCGTTGTCGGCACCGTTCCCCTGCCCTTTTTAGGCGAACAGTTAATGGTCACAGGCAAATGGGGCAACCACGCAAGCTACGGCCGTCAGTTTGAAGCCGAGTTTTTGGAGCGGCTTTTGCCCCAAACCTCGGCGCAAATCCTCACTTATCTTTCCGGACGCGCAATCAAGGGCGTTGGCCCAAAGCTCGCCGCCGCCATCGTAAACCGCTTTGGCGCGGATACATTGAACATAATGGAGAAGTCTCCGGAACTGCTCTCCGAAATCTCCGGCATTTCCCACGCCAAGGCAATCGCCATCGGAGAAGCTTACCGTCTGCAAGTCGGTGTCCGTCACATTTTGGAATTTTTTGCCCTCCATATGCTTCCTCCTGAGTTAGCCGTCCGCGCTTACAAGCGCTATGGAGACAGCATTTTGGATCTTCTGTACGATGACCCTTATCTCTTGCTGGAGGAGGGCTTGAATGCGCCCTTTGCCATTGTGGATAAATTTGCCATTGATATGGGGATTTCCGGGGACGACCATCGTCGCGTAGAGGCAGGCATTCGGTTTGAGCTGCAGTATAACGCCAACGCAGGACACGCTTTTCTACCGAAGGACAAGCTAATTCCTGCCACCGCCCAGCTACTGGGACTTGAAAGTACAATCATTACAGAGGGCATCGAACGTCTTTCTGCTGCAGACCTGCTGAAAGAAGATACAGTGGCCGAAATAGCGGTCTGTTACCTGCCCGAACTATATGCGGCAGAAACCGACTGCAAAACACGGCTACTCTCTGCCGCCCGTTCCACTTTTAACCCACCTGCCGGTCTTTCCGCCCTCATCCGGGAATTGGAAGAAGAGAACCAAATTACTTATGCAGAAAACCAGGTTGCCGCTATCAAACGCGCGCTGAGTACAAGGCTGCTTGTGATCTCCGGTGGACCTGGCACGGGCAAAACCACCATTGTTAACGCCATTGCCGCCCTATTCCACCGCATTGGTCTAACCTGCCTGTTGGCAGCTCCCACCGGCCGCGCGGCAAAACGGCTCTCCGAGGTGACCGGTCAGGAAGCCTCCACTATCCACCGCCTTTTGGAAGTTGGTATTGACCCGGAAAACGGCAATCTTTGCTTTAACAGAAACGCAGACAACCCCCTAAAAGCCGATGCAGTCATCATTGACGAGATGTCTATGGTGGATATTTTACTGTTCCACAAACTGCTGTCCGCCATTCCGCAAAATGCGCGAATAATTCTGGTAGGCGACCCTGACCAGCT
>JAZQUL010000175.1:0-2051 GCA_045631285.1 Faecousia sp.
ACCAACGACCTGACCCAGATGACCTACGGCTTCAGCCGTGACGACGCAGGCAAGTTCCTGAACGCTTACTACGAGGCTAAGATCTACGAGAACGATCCCTTCGCAAAGCTGGACCAGAACGGTGTCGGCATGCTGATGCAGATGGCTGTTTCCAAGTCCAAGGCTACCGGCAAGAAGCTGCACTACGGCATCTGCGGCGAGCACGGCGGCGACCCCATGTCCGTCGAGTTCTGCCACAAGATCGGTCTGGATTACGTTTCCTGCTCCCCCTTCCGCGTGCCCATCGCACGTCTGGCTGCCGCTCAGGCTGCTATTAAGGGCTAATTTTCAATAAAAAATCAGGTCCTCGGGTGGGGAGCGGATTTTTGTATCGGTTGCAAATGCTTCTTACGAATGGTATAATATAAAAAACCGGTAAAAGGAGAATTGCTGTATGGTTCTCAATGAGTTTCGTATCCTCCATAGCACGCTGATCGAGCATTATCAGTTCATCGAAGCCCATCTGGAAGGCATTTATGCCGCCGTTTCCGACAAACCGTTCGTGATTGGTCTGCAGGAAGTGGAAAAAGACAGTCTTAGCGGTGTGGTTCGAGAAATCAAAGAACTGGAAAGAGAGAAAAAATCAAAATCTTTACCGAAGACGAGTACAATCAACTACGGGCAATCATCGAAAGACGGAATTTCTGGTGCCATTGCTGTTATTTTGAAATGGCCTTTGACCGGAAGACCGGTGGCCCTGCCAAAGTCAGAGATGTCCAGAAATTATTTGAGGATCTGAAAATCGCCGAGCAATGGCGGGAACAACTGTTTCAAAAGAAAATTGACCTGCTGGAGAAAAAACGGAAAAGCTGATTTTTCTCTTTTGTATGCAGTGGTATATATCTTACAAGGGCGGCAATTTTGCCGCCCTATTTATAATGCCACTTTCCCCAACGCAGTGCGGTTTTCACCGTTTCCACTTCTAAATCGTTTCGGGTGCTGATATATGCTTCAATAATTTGGCGTTCTTTGTCCGGCAAACACTGAGCGATCATATGGACCTGCTCCTCCAACGCAGCGCAGCTTTCACTAAGTGTCAGCAAGTCCAGATCCTGATACTCGTCAATATTTGGCAGCTTATATAGGTTTGCTACTTGACCATCCATATCCCTCAACCCTTTCTTGAATTCGAGTATACCATATTGTGGGGATACCCACAATACTGTAAACGGAATTTTTTGTCTATAATGTCATTGAAAAGACAGAAAGGCGGTGAAGACGGTGTTGGATTATACTCCTATGTGGGAAACTATGCAACGCAAAAAGATATCGCAATACGGTCTTCTGAAAGCTGGAATTGATAATAAAACCTTGGATTCTATTAAAAAAGGAAACAATATCACTCTTTTAACGCTGGAAAAGATTTGTACCATCCTGGATTGCACCCCGAATGATGTGGTGCGATTTGTGGAAAACCGGTAAAGGCTGATAAGCAGATATCCTATTTCCAAATAAACCGCCATCCATCCGGATGGCGGTTTTTGTATACAGAGAGATCATACGCAGGAATGGAAGTGATTTTCCCAAAGCCGGACTCATGTAGAAGCACGTACAATTACCTTGGATGCGATATGGATCACCTGATTTGCCTGAGCAGGGTTGGATACCCGTTCCTGCAGAAGGGCTGTAATTTTCTTGCCCAGTGCAACCTTATCTACATTAAAAGAGGTTAACTGGGGATTCAGATTCTTTGCTTTTGGGTTATTGTCAAAGCCCACTACCTTCACATCCTTGGGGATGTGAATTTTTTTACTTTTCAGCGCGGCGATCAGATTGATGGCAATGGAGTCGTTGGCGGTTACGAAACAGTCCGGCAGACCGGGAA
The DNA here is from genome assembly GCA_045631285.1 of Faecousia sp. Classification (GTDB taxonomy): domain Bacteria; phylum Bacillota; class Clostridia; order Oscillospirales; family Oscillospiraceae; genus Faecousia. The sequence continues at coordinate 1,865 of JAZQUL010000175.1, forward strand.
GCTGATCCAGCATTTCGGATAGCCTCTCCGGCGTATAACCTGAGGCATCATCCTCCAGAATGGAATACTGCAGATCCACAGGCAGGCCCGAAAGAAACAGCGCTTCCCGCATGCCCGTAAACCGCTCATAGAAAGAGCGGCAATGCCGGTAATCGCCTACAAACCCGAAGGTTTTGCAGCCGGCTTC
>JAZQUL010000176.1:0-3141 GCA_045631285.1 Faecousia sp.
ACTCCATCAGCAAGGCTTCGTTGCAGGTGGAAGCCACTTCTGCTACAAAAATCACATAATCCGCATCAATGGGATTTTGGTACTTGTTGGAATGGTAGGAGTGAAGTGCGTGACCCATTTCGTGGGCAAGGGTAAACTGGCTGTCCAGCGTGCCCGTATAGTTCATCAGCACATAGGGATGGACGGATGCGCCAGCAGAATATGCGCCGCTGCGCTTGCCCTCATTGGGGTACACATCGATCCAGCGGCTATTGAAGCCATCGAGCAGGATCTTGCGGTACTCGTCACCTAAAGGCGCAAGAGCATCGTAGATTGTCTGCTTTGCTTCCTCGTAGGGGATCTTCTTGTCCACACCGGAGACAAGATTTGCATATACATCGTAGAAATGCAGCTCGTCTACGCCCAGCAATTTCTTCCGCAGGCGGACGTAGCGGTGCATCTTGTCCATATTTTTATGGACAGTATCGATCAGGTTGGTGTAAACCGTAGTGGGTACATTGGTGCGGGAGAGAGACGCCTCCAAGGTAGAGCCATAGCGCCGGGCATCTGCAAAGAATTTCAGCTTCTTATTCTGGGCGTTCAGGATTGCGGCAGCCGTATTGCGGAATGCGCCGAAGCCGGCATAGAGGTTTTCGTAGGCGCTCTTACGCAGTTCCCGATCCTCGCTGCCCTGATAGGAAATAAAAGTACTTTGGCTCAGCGGATGGGCATTGCCCTCACCATCGATGGCATCGGCAAATGTCAGGTCAGCATCTGCCAGCATACCGTAAATATTATCCGGTGCGGCTGCCATATCGCCGGCAGCAGCCAGCAGCTTTTCTTCTGCAGCAGAAAGGGTGTGGGCTTTTAACCGGCGCATATCGGTAAGATAGCGGCGGTAGCGCTCCAAGGCGGGACAATCCTTGTAGAACTGCGCAAGGGTATCGTCCTCAATAGCCATAATTTCCGGGGTCTCGAAGCTGATGGCAGTGCTCAGTGCCACCACCTCGGACATAAACTTGCCGGACATTGCCTGATAGAACGCATTGCGAGTATCCTCATCAGACTTACGCATACAGTAGTTTGCCAAAAGCTCAAGCTTTACATTGGCCTGCTCCATCCGGGTAAGGTAAGCGCACAGGGTCTCACCACTTTCGCCCAGTTTACCAGCAAAGGCAGCAAGGGCATCCTTGTCGGCACTGACAGTTGCCAGCTCCTGCTCCCAAGCTTCGTCTGATACATACATATCCTCTGTTGCCCAAGTGTTTTCCTTTAAAACTTCGCTGCGCTGGGGTAGTTTTTCCATAGTATCCATAGTAATTACCTCCAAAAATGTGGATTTCTCCCATTATACCACTCAACTATATAAAATGCAATCTTGTTTTTAGACAGAAATTATGATAAATTTATCTGCGGTGATAGAAATGAAAGAGAAACTGACCGGCAACATTTATCTTATTGTTGCAGTACTGATATGGGGCAGCACCTTTATTGCCCAAAGCGTAGGTATGGACTCTGTAGGGCCATTTACCTTTTTAGCTGTCCGCAGCGTTTTGGCAGTCGCCTTTCTGGTTCCGGTGATTGCGGTATTTGAAGCAAAGGATGCGAAAAACTACTTTCGCAAATGGTGCAACAGGCGGCTTTGGCTTGGCGGCACACTTTGCGGCATTTCCCTCTTTGTAGCGGCTGGGTTACAGCAGGTAGGGCTTGTAGATACCGATGCAGGCAAGGCGGGCTTTTTAACCGCACTTTATGTGGTTTTGGTACCGGTGATCGGTATCTTTTTTGGAAAGAAGCCTACCGTCAATGTAATCATCAGCATCGTGCTGTCGGTAATTGGACTGTACTTAATTAGCTGCGTGGGTGTGACGGTGATTCGCACCAGCGATCTGTTGCTTCTCGGCTCTGCCCTGTCCTTTGCTTTTCAGATTACCTTTGTGGAGCGGCTGGGAAACGGGCTGGACGGTCTGCGGCTCAACTGTATTCAATGCTTTGTTTGCGGTGTACTTTCAGGTCTTATGATGCTGACAGAGGATGTAAGCCTTTCCGGGATTATGGATTGCACCATTCCCCTGCTGTATGCCGGTATCCTCTCTTCCGGTGTTGCCTACTCGCTGCAGGTTTTGGGTCAGCAAAAAATTGAATCCAACACCGCTTCCATTATTATGAGCCTTGAGAGCGTGATCGCGGTGCTGTGCGGCTGGCTGATACTCCACGAAACAATGACACCTTGGGAAATTTCCGGCTGCGTGCTTGTATTTATCGCGGTGATTCTGTCCCAGGTGACACCAAAGAAGAAATGCGTATAAAAAGCGGAGGGATCAACAACCCCTCCGCCAAAAATCAAAGATTTTTACCACCTCCCCTAAAGGGGAGGCTTTTTTATTTCTTATCTGCCTGAATGAGCAGCTTCATGGCTTCAATGCCTACGCGGATGGCGCGGCTGGTGTCCTCGGTCATGGGCATAAAGAGGCCTGCCTTTTCCCGCTCCTGATTCCACACGGCGTGGAAACAGCTGCCGCAGCGGACACCCAAGGCAGCCGCCACAACAAACAGCGCCGCAGATTCCATTTCGCTGGCTTTTACGCCCAAGCGTTTCCAAGCCTCCCACTTTTGGAGCAGCTCATAGGAAACGGGAGACTTTTCAGGTGAGTGCTGACCGTAAAAAGAGTCCTTACACTGGACAACACCCGTATGGGTGGGATAACCCAGCGCGAGGGATGCCTCCCGCAGCGCAAGGGTCACATCAAAGTCCGGCACAGAGGGAAATTCTGCCGGGGCATATTCGAAGGAGGTATGCTCAAAGCGGACTGCGCCGGTGGCAACGATCACGTCACCGGGCATAACATCCATATGGATGCCACCGCAGGTACCCACCCGGATAAAGGTATCCGCACCGATGGCGGCCAGCTCCTCCATCGCGATGGCGGCAGAAGGTCCGCCAATGCCGGTGGAGCAGACGGAGACCTTTTCCCCGCAGAGGTAGCCGGTATAGATATTATACTCCCGATTCATACCGATATGGACGGGACTGTCAAAATAAGATGCGATGGCTTCACAGCGACCGGGGTCTCCGGGCAGGAAGCAATATCTGCCCACATCACCGGCAGAACAGTTAATATGGTACATTTTTTCAGTTGCTTGCATATCTTTCTCTCCTTA
>JAZQUL010000177.1:0-9154 GCA_045631285.1 Faecousia sp.
ATGGTCTCTTTTTCCAGCAGTAATGCGGCAATATCGTCTAATAACCGGCGGTTATTTTCGAGAGTCTCCTTGGCGGAAGCATAGCAGGCGGCAAGGAGCTTTTGTACCTCCCGGTCAACCAGCGCCGCAGTTTCGTCGGAGCAGTCCATATAGCTGCGGCCCTCCAAATACTGATGCTCAATGGCTGCGGAGGTCATAAGGCCCAAGGTCTCGTTCATACCGAACATAGAGACCATCTTCCGGGCGAGGGCGGTGGCCCGCTGCAGGTCGTTGGCGGCGCCGGTGGTCTGGGTGTTAAAGACCACATCCTCTGCGGCTCTGCCGCCTACTAAGGAGCGAATCTGCACCAGTAGCTCGTCTTTTGTGGAGAGGAATTTCTCCTCCTCGGGCAGATACAGGGTATAGCCCAGCGCGCCGTCGGTATGGGGAACGATGGTAATTTTTGTAACGGGGGTTTCCTCTTTATCAAGGGCAGAAATCAAGGCGTGGCCAACCTCGTGGTATGCCACCAGTTTCTTTTCCTTGTCGCTGAGCACGGTGTTTTTCTTTTCCGCGCCGGCAATGACGGTCTCAAAGGAGGTCAGCAGGTCTTCCTGGGTAACCGTCTTGCGGCCCTTACGGACAGCCCGCAGGGCGGCTTCGTTCACCAAGTTTGCAAGGTCAGCGCCCACAGCGCCGGCAGTTGCCTGGGCAATCTTATGCAGGTCTACGTCTTCGGCAAGCTTAATCTTTCGGGTGTGGACTTTTAGGGTGTCCAATCTGCCTTGCAGGTTGGGGGTGTCTACCACGATCCGACGGTCGAAACGGCCGGGACGCAGCAGCGCCTTGTCCAGAATTTCGGGGCGGTTGGTGGCGGCAAGACAGACGATACCCTTGGAGGAATCGAAGCCGTCAATTTCGCCCAGAAGCTGGTTCAGGGTCTGTTCGTGTTCGGAATTGCCGCCGTAGCGGGAGTCACGGCTGCGGCCAACCGCGTCAATTTCGTCAATAAAGATAATACAGGGGGCGACTTTTGCGGCCTGCTGGAACAGGTCTCGGACACGGCTGGCACCTACGCCAACAAACATTTCCACAAAGTCGGAGCCGGAGATGGAGAAGAACGGCACATTGGCTTCGCCTGCCACGGCTTTGGCAAGCAGCGTCTTACCTGTACCGGGAGAGCCAACCAGCAGCGCGCCTTTGGGCAGCTTGGCACCAATCTCCGTGTATTTGGTGGGATTGTGCAGGAAATCGATGATTTCCTGCAGGCTTTCCTTGGCTTCGTCCTGACCGGCCACATCCTTGAAGGTGACACCGGTCTTTTTCTCCATATAGACCTTTGCCTTGCTGGCGCCGATGGCGCCTACGCCTCCACCGCCCATCCGTTTGGTGAGACTGTTCATCAAAAAGAACATAAGACCGATGCTGACGGCATAACCCAGAATCATCAGGATGGTGGAATTGTCCTCCAGAATGACCTGATTGACTTTGATGCCCTTTGCATTCAGGGTCTCTGCCAGTTCCAAAATATTGCCGTTGGGCAGGCCTGTAAAGCAGGCCTTTTGCTGCTTGGCAGGCTTGGCGGCCTCTTCCTTGGTCATATAGTAGATGCGGTCATAGTGCAGCTCTACCTCGTCGATATTGCCCTTTTCCACATCACTCATAAATTCGGAGAAGGTGGTTTTGGTGTACTGCCCGTCGGAAATCATACCGGCAATCAGGCTGATGGCCAAAATCACCACCACAGAAAGAAGGAGCAGCGGCAGTTTGCTTTTTGGCGGCTTGCCGTTTTGATCCGGCTTCCGCCCGTTATTTTGATCCATATATGGATTCCTCCTTGGGAAATCGTATTTTTAGTTATTTTACCACAAAAAAGCGGTCTATGCAACGAAATTGGGTCGATTTTGGGTAAATTTTCTGTGAACGCTGCGCCAGTATGAAAAAAATTGTATTTCCGGGAAAATTTCTGTTGTCCCGGGATGGAAATTCTGTTACAATATAAGAAATATAAGTTCCGGCAGAGAGTAGGGAATGCATTTATGTATTCCGGAGACTGTCAATGAACCTATTTGTAGGGGCCGGCGCCTACGACGGCCCACCAAAAAATGTTACGAATTTACCGGAAATGGCGATTAATCGCAGTGTTTTACCGCCGGGGCGTCGAGGGCGCCGCCCCCTACAGCGTTAAGTAACGATGCTTATGCTTAAGGAGAAGAATTATGAGAAACGACAGAAATGATAGAAATAAAAAGCACTTTCCACCTAAAAGACAGTTTGCGCCTGTGCCTGTAGAGACAGAAGAAAACGAGGGACAGTTGGAGGGTCGTAACGCGCTTCAGGAGGCGCTCCGCAGCGGCAGAACCATCGATAAGGTCTTTATCGCTTCCGGGGAAACTGACCGGGCGCTCCAAAAGCTGGCGGCAGATGCCAAGGAGGCCGGCGCGGTGGTAGTGCCGGTAGACCGTCGGAAGCTGGATACGATGAGTACCACCCACGCCCATCAGGGTGTGATTGCCTTGGCGGCGGCAAGAGAATACTTCTCTGTGGACGATATTTTGCAGGAGGCCGCAGACCGGGGGGAAAACGCCCTTATCATTCTCTGCGATGAGCTGACCGACCCCCATAATTTGGGCGCGATCATCCGTACGGCAGAATGTGCCGGCGCCCACGGCGTGATTATTCCCAAGCGCCGCAGCGTAGGCCTGACGGCGGTGGTGGCAAAGGCATCTGCCGGCGCTGTTGAGCATATGAAGGTGGCCCGGGTGACCAACCTGAACGCCACCATCGAGGAACTGAAAGAAAAGGGTGTTTGGGTCTTTGGCACGGCGGCAGAAGGCTCTATCCCTATGTACGAAGCAGACCTGACCGGCCCGACGGCCATTGTGGTAGGCTCGGAGGGTGAGGGAATGAGCCGTTTGGTGCAGAAGAATTGCGATGTGACTGTCCACATTCCTATGAAGGGGAAAATCACATCCCTCAACGCGTCTGTGGCCGCATCTATCCTGCTGTATGAGGCAGTGCGGCAAAGGAGGTAAGCTATGACAGACAACGATAAGCTGGAACTGGATATAGACGACATTATCCGGGAATTCAGTGAAAAGCCTATGAAGGAGAAGCTGTCCGGCGATGGCAGTAAAATGAAAGATACCATCCCCTTGGAGGATGTGGTGCAGGCAAGCCGGGAGCAAACGGCGACCGCCGAGGAGGATACGAAGCGATTTACTCCGCCTGCTGCCAATGAAGATACCAAGCAGTTTACGCCTGTCTCTGCGGAAGAAGATACCAAGCGGTTTGTGCCCCCTCAGGAAGCCCAGGAGACACGCCGGTTTACCCCTGTGGAAGAGGACACCCGCCGGATGACGGCAGAGGATACGACCACTATCCCGGACAAAGAGCGTAATGAGCCAAAGGTTCTGCGTACGCCTTTCCAGATTATGCGGCGTAAAATCGTAGAAGGGCCTGAGCGGCAGTATTATGCCCTCCGGGAAAAGGGAATTGCCGGTATTCAGACGGTGATGGTACTCAGTTTTCTGGTGGCATTGGTGGCCATCGGTACGACGGTGCTGTATGCTATGGGCTATGTGCCGGAGGATCGGATGCGGCTGATGATTTTCAGCCAGCTGCTTCTTTTGCTGTTTTCCGCCTTTTTGGGCGCTTTTCAGATGGTGGACGGCCTGTTCGATTTGGGACGGCTTCGCTTTACACCGAACACCCTGCTGGCGCTGACCTTCCTCGTCTGTCTTGCAGACTGTGTGATTTGTTTGGGGGAAGTGCGGGTACCCTGCACAGCGGTATTTTGTATTCAGGTCTTTATGTCCCTTTGGGGCGCTGCGATGCAGCGGAAAACCGACACCTCCCGCACCGATACGATGCGGGGCGCGAAAATGCTCTCCGGCATTGGCGAAAAGCCCGGTTTTGACGACGATGTGACCGGCTTTGTTCGCTGCGACGGCGATGTGGACGATTTTATGGATACCTACGGTGAACGGGGCGTTCCGGAAAAGGTGTTGGGTTGGTACTGCCTTGGGGCTTTTGTGGGGGCGCTGGTTATCGGTGGTGTTACGGTGGCGCTGCATACGGTATCTCTGGGCTTGCAGGTGGCGGCTGCATCGCTGTTGGTGGCAATGCCTGCAACAATGTTTATTTCGGTGGCAAGACCTGCGCTGCTTTTGGAAAAGAAGCTCTGTAAGCTGGGCGTGGTGATTTGCGGCTGGAAAGGGGCGAAAGGCCTTGGCCGCAAGGCCCGTTTTCCCATTACCGGAAAGGATTTGTTCCCGGCAGATACCGTGAAATTAAACGGTGTGAAGTTCTACGGGGAGCAAGTGCCTGCCAAGGTCATCGGCTATGCCGCTGCGGTGGCGGCCAAAGAGGGCGGCAGTCTTGCGCCTCTGCTTGCAGAACTGAAGGACAGCTACAACGTGGATACCTGCGAGGTGGAAAGCTACAAGGCCTATACCGGCGGTATTGGCGGCGGCGTAGAGGGTACGGTGGTGCTTATCGGCACACTGCCTATGCTGAAGGCTTTTAATGTAGAGATTCCCGGGGATATTCGCCTTGCCGGCGGTATCGGCATTGCGCTGGATGGAAAGTTCTCCTGCCTGCTGGCAGTCAATTATGAGAAAAACCGGCTGGTGGCCCACGGCCTGCGGGTGCTGACTTCCAGCAGCCGTGTGAAACCGGTGCTGGTGACGGAGGATTTTGTACTCAGCGGCCCATTCCTCCAGAAGAAATTCGGCATCCATCCCAAGAAGCTGCTGCGGCCTGCCCCCGAGGAGCGGGAGCGCCTGCGGGCAGTTACGGTAGAGCAGGAGGATGGGGTGCTGGCGCTGTGCGTCCGTCCCTCGCTGCCGGCCTACGGCTACGCCATCTCCGGCGGCAGAGCCTACTATCACGCGGTGACCCTTGGTATGGTCATTCATATTTTGGGCGGTGTTTTGGGACTTGGCGCTATGCTGGCACTGGCGCTCCTCGGTCGTACTGACCTTTTGACCCCGCTGAACATCCTGCTCTATCAGGCCGTTTGGCTGATTCCCGGCTACCTGATCACAGAATGGACAAGAGCTTTATAAGAAAAAGCCTTCCCGACAGGGAAGGCTTTTTAGCGTGTGGGTGAAGTATACGATCAAGTACAACACCCATAATGAAATAAGACAATATGCAATATTTGCGAAAATGAAGGTGCTGCACAAGCACATATACGTAGGTAAGCATATTGTACGTAAATACATTGACTTTATCAAAAAGTGTGTTAGAATTTAGTAAAAAATAAGTGCAAAGGAGATCTCGCCTTCAAAAACTATGAAATTTATTCCAACTGATGTCAGCAGTACAAGCTTGTTTCTGACAAATACAAAAACAAAAAGGAGAATATATTTATGGAATTTAAGGCACAAGACTGGGACTTTATTTGCACGCAATGCAATCAAGAGGACATATACGATATTATGATTTACAACCCTCTTACAAAAGAATTGTATTTTGAAGAAGATGTTGGAGAAGAATACTGTAGTGGCGTTGATAGTTACGGCAATCCCTACTCTTCGGCAAAAATAAGCAGAGAACTGTTTGAAATTATTTTCAATAAATTATTCAGACGCGGCGGATACACCGAAGGCTTTTTCTGTGAATGGGAAGATGACGAAATCGATATATCATTAAATAAACCTAAAGCAAAGAAAGTACCCAAAGAAATTGTATGCAAAGGTATTAGAGGAGAACTTTCCGAGGAAGCGCTCGACAAAATAGTTCAGGTGAAACTCGAAAAAGCAGATTACTATGATTTTGACGCATTTATTTCTGTCATACACAGGTTTTTGCGTGGTGAAATTTCAAGAAAATATTATAAAGATTGGCTGATTTTAGTTTCTTGGGCGATGGCATCGCACAAATTCAAAGAAAATTCAAAAAGATATTTGTTATATAATGAAATATCGTACGGCTTTGACGGTCATTCCTTTGATGATTATGAGGAGGAAAAGGAATATGAATGCTATAGCATGATAGCTTCTCTTAAGTACGATAATCATCAGCTTCAAAATACCAGAAAATCTGTCGTTCCCCCCTTTTATAACGAAGATGGAACCGCTGTTTTCGTTTTCTTTGACTACTGTAATTACTACAACGAGTATCACAAAATATGCGTTGTTAACGAACAAGATAAAACATTCAAAATCGACAACATTACCAATCCTTTTTATTATGAGCATATAAACTATACCTTTGTAGACGAAGATGAATTTGATAATTTACCTAACAAATACTACGAATATTTTCACGACAAAGCATTAGATATGCATAAATATATTGGAGAGCGTCCGTATTTAGATATTAACGGAAAGGTAATAAAATGATTTTGGATATTCCTTGCTAAAATGTACACCGTGTCGGGGCGGCGGTGTCACTTAGTTGAGAAAATCCTGCCATTCTGAGCGTGGTGCCCCGCGCAGCGTTGGATGGAGGGGAAGGGTGTTTTTGGGAGAAAAACAGATGTTTTTCGTTGATTTTACACAAAAAAGGGGCGCTTTTTCGCAAGTTAGAGAAAATTTGCATTTTTACCAAAATAATCATTGAAATACGCAGCACTTTCGTGTATAATTACCTTAATGTGGTTTTGGCCACAAAGGAAGCTAAAGGAGATTGAACATTATGCACACTGCAAATTCCATTCGCAACATCTGCTTGCTGGGCCATAGCGGCAGCGGCAAGACCGCTCTGGCGGAGAGCTTACTTTATATGACCGGCGCCATCGACCGCATTGGTAAGAATGCTGACGGCAATACGGTTTGTGATTTTGATCCCGAGGAGATTCGCCGCAATATTTCTATCTCTACTTCTGTAGTTCCTCTGGACTATAAGAACGTGCGTATCAACGTGCTGGACACCCCTGGTGCATTTGACTTTGCCGGCGCGACCGTGGAAGCCCTTCGGGCAGCGGATGCGGCCATTTTGGTCATCTCTGCCAAGGACGGCATTACTGTCGGTTTTGAGAAGGCCTGGAAGTACTGTCAGGAGCGCAATATGCCCCGCTTCATCTACATCTCCAAGGTAGACGAGGATAACTCTGACTATAACGCTACTTTTGACGCCCTGCGTGAAAAGTATGGCAATAAGATCGCGCCCGTGGTTGTTCCCATTTGGGATGGCAATCGCAAGGTCACCGGCATCATCGACGTGCCCAACAAGCGCGCCTACGAGATGCAGAACCTGAAGCGGGTGGAAATCGCTGTTCCCGACGGCAAGGAAGATGTCATCGCTGACTTTAACTATGCGCTGATGGAAGCCGTTGCGGAAACCGACGAAGAGCTGATGGATAAGTTCTTCAACGAAGAGCCTTTTACATATGCCGAAATGATTAAGGGTATGCATCAGGGCGTTAAGGACCTGAGCCTGTTCCCCGTGCTGTGCGGCTCCGGCGTTACCTGCCTCGGCAGCCTGATGCTGATGGACCACATCATCGACCTGCTGCCCAACCCCGTCGAGGGCAACTACCATAAGGCGACTCTGGCTGACGGCACCACCGAGGAATTCGTTGTTTCTCCCGGCGGCGTTCCCTCTGCTTTTGTTTGGAAGACCGTTTCCGACCAGTACGGCAAGTACTCCTTTGTTAAGGTTCTCTCCGGCAGCATTACCTCCGATACCGCTTTGGTCAATGCCCGTACCGGCGAGACCGAGAAGCTGGGACGCCTCTACTCTATGTGCGGCAAGAAGGCCACTGAGGTCAAGGAGCTGGGTTGCGGTGACATTGGCGCCATCGGTAAGATGGATAAGGTAAAGACCGGCGATACCCTGTGCGATGCCCGTAAGGTCGTTTCCCTCAAGGGCCTGCCCTATGCCCCCGCTTGCTACTCTATGGCCATCTCTCCCAAGGCCAAGGGCCAGGAAGATAAGGTTGCCGCAGGTCTGCACAGACTCAATGAAGAAGACCCCTCCTTCAGCGTATACAACAACGCAGAGACCAAGCAGGTGGTTATCTCCGGCGCAGGCGACCAGCATCTGGACGTTCTGGTGGCAAAGCTGAAGAGCCGCTTCGGTGTGGATGCTGTTTTGGATACTGCCAAGGTGGCTTACCGTGAAAAGATTAAGAAGACCGTTCAGGCCCACGGCCGTCACAAGAAGCAGACCGGTGGTTCCGGCCAGTTCGGTGACGTTTGGGTTCGCTTTGAGCCGCAGGAAGAGCAGGACGAGATGATCTTTGCAGAAGAGGTCTTTGGCGGCTCTGTTCCCAAGAATTTCTATCCCGCTGTTGAAAAGGGTATTCAGGAAGCGGTTCAGAAAGGCCCGTTGGCTGGCTATCCTATGGTCGGCCTGAAGGCAGTTCTGTACGATGGCTCTTATCACCCCGTTGACTCCAACGAAATGGCCTTTAAGCTGGCGGCTATCCTTGCGTTCAAGGAAGCAATGCCCAATGCTGCGCCCACGCTGCTGGAGCCTATCGGCTCTCTGGCTGTCACCGTTCCCGAAGCCTACGTTGGCGACGTAATGGGTGACCTGAGCAAGCGCCGCGGCCGTCCTATGGGTATGAATCCCGATGCTGACGGCAACACCGTTGTTGAGGCGGAAGTACCTATGGCTGAGATGGGCAGCTATGCCATCGACCTGCGGGCGATGACCCAGGCACGCGGCTCCTTTACCCTGGAGTTCGTTCGCTATGAGGGAGTGCCTAAGGCAAATCAGCAGAAGATTATTGACGACGCCAAGAAGGACGAGGAATAATTCTATAAAATATGGGGTGCAGCTTCGGCTGCACCGCTTTTTATATAGTATTTTATGGAAATATGTGATACAATAGATATGGTACTTTCTTGCTCCGCCAAGAAAGTACCCAAAGAATGCGGCATAGGGGAGGATTTGAGTTGTTTGCTCCCGCAAACAAAGCCACCTCCCCTATGTACCCCTCCAGGCCCGCCTCGCCGGAAGATGGTAAAGTGTTTTGGTGCGGTATTTGGGAATCCCTTTGAGGAGATAACTATCAACAGTCAATTTATTCGGGAGGAAAGCTATGCTGCCTGAAGCATTTTTGATTAGAATGAAAGATATGCTGGGGGAGGCGTACCCGGCGTATTTGCAGAGCTTGGAGCGGCCGCGGGCGGTGGCGCTAAGATTTAACCCAATGAAAGGGGACGCGCCGGAACTGCCTTTTGTGAGAGATAATGTCCCCTGGGAGGAAAAAGGCTTT
>JAZQUL010000178.1:0-4272 GCA_045631285.1 Faecousia sp.
AATAGTCCAACACCATTCGGTGTTGGACTTTTTGTATTGAGGGCGGATTCGAAAGGCGGCTCTTAGCGAGTGTCCGGTGGACACTCGCAACCGCCGTGGCTTCGCCGCAGCGAAGCGAATCCGTCCTCCCTTGTTCGATGCCTCAACCTTTTCCGCAGGCGAGCAAATCCGTCCTCCCCCACCAAAAATTGCCGATCTTCTATCGAAGATTGGCGATTTTTACTTCTTCACTCTTCACTTTTCACTAAGATCGCATTCAAGCCTTTTGGAAAGTAATAGTGAATAGGTATTGCAAATCGAACACTTCACCTCTGCATCTCTTTTCGCTTCGCCCGTCTGACACGGTTGATATGTCTTTCAAAATCGCCGTTGGTGATAAGTTCAGCTAACACATACTGAATATATGTCGGAACAGTGCAGGCATAAAAGCCAAGCCGCTCATTAAATATATTTACCAAGCATTCAGGCAAGACCATATATCCCACACGGAAAGACGGAGATACGGTCATCGAAAAAGTGTTCATATAAATCACATTGCCGTCAGGCGTGTGAGAGAATAATGTTTCCTCCGCTTTTTGAGAAAGGGAAAATTCCGATTCAAAATCATCTTCTATGATAAACCGGTCTCCCTGCTTTGCCCAGCGCAGGTACTCATGGCGTTTGGAAGCCGAAGCTGTAACCCCACTGGGATAGCTTCTGTAGGGAGAAATATGTAAAACATCCGCTTTACAGATACGAAGCGAGGTGCTGTCAATGCCATCATGGCCGAGAGGAAGCTTTTCCAATCGAACATCCGCAGCAAGATAGACCTGCTTGATCTTCTTATACGAAGGCGCCTCAATTGCATAAATCTTGTTTCTGCCCAGCAGTTCCACGATCAGACTGTATAGGTACTCAGAGCCGGAACCGATAACGATCTGCTCTATATCGACAGTGATCCCACGGCTTCTGGCAAGATACTTTTGAATGGATGTCCTGAGTTCCACCGTGCCCAAATTGGGTGAACGATCGAGAATAGACTTACCCATATTGCTTATAACAAAACGCATTGCCTTGGTAAGCACAGAAAAAGGAAATTCTGTTGCCGCCTTATGATGCTCTTTCGAAATCATCGGATGCTGTTCTGTCTTTTCCGGAGATGCAAAGCCATCGTCCGCGCGGAAAATCACAACAAATCCGCTTCTCTCATGTGCCTCTATGTAGCCCTCGTCACAAAGCAAGGCATATGCATGTCCAACCGTTACCGTGCTAACGCCGATCTCTTCTGCCATTATCCGTTTGGAAGGCAATTTTGTATTATATGGATATATTTGATTTACAATGTCCTCCCGCACCATTTTATAAAGCTGTAAATAAGCCGGTACATTTTCATATTTTTTGATAACATATTTCATCTGGTTATATAATTTTCTCTCTTTCTGATTATTTTAATATATCCAGACTTATTATATACTGTTCTTATTCATCAAGCAATAGGAGACTTATGAAATGAGAAAAGAAAAATCGGGCAAACGGACAACGCTTTGGTTGTGTACGACAGCGTTGTTTATGGCGCTGAACATAGCAATGAGTTCCTTTGGGATTCCCGTTCCCGGCGGCCATTTGTATATGAATGATATCATCATATGCACAGCATCCATCATTCTCGACCCGCTTGCGGCTTTTATAGTAGGCGGCGTGGGCGCATTTCTCGGAGATCTGTTTTTCTATCCGGTCCCAATGTTTGTATCCCTTATAACACACGGTCTGCAGGCAGTGGTAATATCGCTTTTTTCTCACTATGTTATGAAAAAGCATCCGGTGATCTCCTCCGGTATAGGCGTGACCATTGGCGCGGTAATTATGGTAACCGGCTATTCACTGGGAAGAGCATTTATATACAGCACACCGGAATACGCAATTCTTAAATTGCCATACCAGATATTGCAGGCAGTAACCGGTGCGATCGTCGGAATGATACTTTGCTGGAAGTGCAAAATACATAAGCTATATAACCGATTCATTTTAGTCAGATAACGATCAAAAGCCTATTATCAAAGGAAACAATTAGCCTTATTATAATAAAAAGGCCAGCATCATTCGGTGTTGGTCTTTTTATATATTTAGCTTTTTATAGATGAATAACTCCCTCTCCTGCAATTGATCATTTAGAATTTTTTATTTGTAATTCTTACCGGGTTGTTTTTTGTAAGAAAATCTGCTATAATATTTTTTATCTTTTCAGAAAGGCGGCGAAAAATATGAAACAACGTCAAACCTTGCGATTTGTTTTACAGCTACTTCTTTTGACCCTTGCCTATTTTTCCGCCGAGCTGATTGTTGCGCTGTTTGTGGAAACAAAATCATTGCTTCCCTATGCATTCGGCTTTTTATGGTCGTTGCTCCTTGCCGCCATTTCCATGCTGCTGCCCCGGAAAATCGGGCGCATTTTTTTCCTTGCGACCTTTTTCCTTTCCAGCGTTTACGCGCTTGTGCAAGCTGCCCATTTCGATATGTTTCGCAAATTGACCTTTTTCACCTCTGTTTTTTATGTAGGCGAGGGCGCAAAATTTTGGCTGGATATTCTTCGCTCCTTCCCCCTTTTATGGTGGCCTTGTGTGATTACGGTAATCGCTATTCTCGTTTTAGGCGCTTTATTCTTCCCAAAACGGCCTAAAAAATGGCGTTATTCCATCATTACTGCCGTTACCGCTTTGGTCTGTGTTTTGCTTTTGGTGCTTCTTCCCCAATTTTTTATTATGGATGACGAAGACAGTCTCTCCCCTTGGGAGACCACCTACACCGCTATGTATGATGCAGAGGCGGTCTACTCCATTACCGGCTTCTACCATATGACTGTCCGGGATTTATGGTGCAATGTTATTTACCCCGGCACAGCAGATTATAAAGATCAGCTTCCCGAACAAGCTACGCAAGTTGATGCATTTCTTGTAGACAGAAATTCCCACAGTCCCAACGATATGACAGGCATTTACAAGGATAAAAATGTGGTCTATGTGCTGATGGAAGCCATCGACGACTGGCTCATCACACCCGAAGATACGCCCACATTGTACCGGCTACTGAACGAGGGTATTTCCTTTGATAACTTCTACTCCCCCGGCTTTGGCAGCGCCCGGACACTTAGTTCAGAGCTGTGTATCAACACCGGCATCTACCTGCCTACCAGTATTGGCAGTCTATTTGACTATGACGAAAACCATTTCCCCCAGTCCATTGCCAATCAGGCCACCCAAAACGGTTACAGCGCTGAGGTTTTCCACTACAACGACCCGGCTTTTTACAGCCGCGGCACCTTTGAGCCGCTGTGGGGCTACCGGGACTATAATGGCTATGTGGAATATACAAGCGACGAAAATCTGCTCTTTGATGAGTGTACCCTCTTTACCGTGCCAGAGCTGAGTGAGATCTTCTTCCGGGACGGCAAGACTTTCAACACGATTATTACCCGCTCTGCCCATTTAAGCTACGATTATGAAGAACCGCTGACCAAATATGCTCTCTCCAAATACCCGGAGTATCGGGGCAAATATGGCAGCGAGGAAGAGGATTGCATCCGGGTAAAGGCGCAGCTTGTGAATGATATGTTCGCAATGCTGCTTTCCGAACTGGAAAAGCGCGGCCTTTTGGAGGACACCGTCATTGTTGCGGTTGCCGACCATTACGCCTACGGCTACAACAACCAGGAAGAACTCAAAGCGCTGTCCGGTGTGGACCACGAACTACTCTTAGAGAAAACCCCCTGCTTTATTTGGTCGGCAGATAAGCCCCAAATATCGGTAGATAAACCCCTTTTTACGGCTGATTTGGTACCCACAATGCTAAATCTTCTTGGTATTGACTCGCCCTACAATTACTTAGGTCACGATGCCTTTGACCCTGCATACGATGGCTGCGTGTACTTCCCCGACGGAAGCTGGATTACCGACGGTGTCATTGCCTTCCGCAATAGCAGCACTGCCACTTACGACATTCTTGCAAATAAGGACGGCATCCCGATTACTGAGGAATACTTAAGGAAAATGCAGCAAAAAGCCGAAGCCTTTATTAAGGCAAACAATGCGATGCTCCCCTGTGATTATTATGAGACGGCACGATAAAAAACCTTCCCCTATGGGGAAGGTGGCAGCCCGAAGGGCCGACGGATGAGGTCAACCCTCCCTCTCGCCTATTGTCAAAAAGTCCGACAGAAATCTCTGTCGGACTTTTGTTTTAGAAGGGATAAGCGGCTTCGTCACAGACAAGAACCACATCGGGATGGAACTGCAGGAT
>JAZQUL010000179.1:0-7575 GCA_045631285.1 Faecousia sp.
TATGGTAAACGGTACATACGCTAATGAAAACACCCATCTCATCACAGACATTCTCAGAGGCACGTGGGGCTTCGAAGGCTTTGTCGTCACCGACTGGGGCGCAGACAACGACCACACCGAGGGCGTTCGGGCAGGCTCTAACTTAGTGATGCCCTTCCCCGGCGCAGACTGCGCCATCCGGCTTATTTCCGATGTGCGAAATGGCAGAATTGCGGAAAGCGTCCTGGATGCCCGGCTGACAGAGCTGCTCAATGTCATCCTTCCCCTCTCCGAAAATGTAAAAAACGCGGATAAGACGGTAGATTACGAAGCTCACCACCGAATCGCACGGAAATGCGCTGAGGAGAGCATTGTACTGCTGGACAATGACGGCGTTCTCCCCCTCTCCCCCGATAAAAAGGTCGCCATCATCGGTGACTTTGCCAAATCTCCCCGGTATCAGGGCGCAGGCTCTTCTCAGGTCAACCCCACCCAACTGGATAACCTCTATGACTGCGCGGTGGCTGCCGGTATGCAGAGCGTGGGCTATGCCCAAGGCTATGACCGCAAATCTCCCGCGCCCAAGGACGACCTGATTTCTGAGGCCGTCACCGTGGCGCAAAACGCAGAAATCGTGCTGCTGTGCGTGGGTCTGGAGGAAATTCTGGAATCCGAGGGTATGGACCGCCTCCATATGTCTCTTAGCAACAGCCAGCAAACGCTGATTCACGCAGTCTGTCAGGCAAATAAGAATGTCATTCTCGTTCTCTCCGGCGGCGCGCCCTTTGAAATGCCCGACCGCCGTCTTTACCGGGCCGCCATTCACGGCTACCTCTCCGGTCAGGCAGGCGCTGCAGCAATGGTGGACACCCTTTTGGGCAAAATCTGCCCCAGCGGCCGCCTGAACGAAACTTGGCCGCTCTCCTTAGAGGACACGCCCTGCCACCACTATTTCCCCGGTCAAAAGCGCAACTGCGAATATCGGGAAGGTCTCTTTGTGGGCTACCGGTATTATGATACAGCCGGTGTTCCTGTTCGTTATCCCTTCGGCTACGGTCTTAGCTACACAGAATTTACATATAGTGGCCTGACGGTTACCGAAAAGGGCGCAACCTTTACCGTTACCAACAGCGGTAATTTCGCTGGAGGTGAAGTCGCCCAGCTTTACATTTCTCTCCCAAAAAGCGGCATTTACCGCCCGAAAAAGGAGCTGAAAGGCTTCCGTAAGGTCTTTTTAGCACCGGGTGAAAGCGCAGTCGTCACTATCCCCTTTGATGACTACACCTTCCGTTATTTCAGCTGTGCAAACAACGCTTGGGAAACCGAAGACGGTGATTACGAAATCCTCATCTGCTCCGATGTAAATACCGTTCGCCTGCAGGCAAGCTACCACGTTTCCGGCGTTAAGGCCACTGACAACGCGCCCGCCTGCTACCGCAGCGCAGATGTGCAAAAGGTCTCCGACGAAGATTTCCGTCAGCTTTTAGGCCGGGAAATCCCCGCAGAACGCAGCGGAAATCAGATTGCCAAAACCGATACCTTCTGCGATTTGACCCGGGCAAAAAGCCTGCCCGCCCGCTTGCTTGGCAAGCTGCTCCAAAGTCTCAAAGACAAAGCAGACAAAAAAGGAACACCGGACCTGAACATTATGTTTGTCTACAATATGCCTTTCCGGGCGCTTTCCAAGCTGTCTATGGGTCTTGTATCCGGTAAAATGGCAGACGATATGGTATTCTTAGTAAACGGTCATTTCTTCCGTGGTCTCTACCGACTGATCCGGGATTTCTTTAGGAATCTTTCCGTCACCAAAAAGTCCAAAAAACTTCTTTCTTCGCAGGAAAAACAGCCCTAATATAATATGCGACCCCGGAATCCGGGGTCGCATTTCAGAGTGTCGAAAAAAGCCGCCAACCGTCAAAATGCAATTAAGAAGCATTTGAGCATTCACGACGGCGTTTGTAGGGGTCGGCGCCTACGACGACCCGTCCTTACCATTAAATTCAAGAAAAAAGCTTGCTTTGCAAGGCATTTTGACTTACCGCGTAACGCGCCCTCTACCGTACCACCTGTACGCCGACGAGAGCGCGTTACTTGTCTTGACGGCTCCTTTGCCCTCTGTCAGTCTGTCAAAAATGAATTTTTGACAGACTGAAATGAGACCCCGGAATCCGGGGTCGCATTTATTTATGCGTCAGCAGCATTTCCTTTGCGGTGCTTTCTGCCAAGCTCTATGCCCAACAATATCAGTCCATAAGCAACGGCATACATCGGCGCCATCACCCAGGCGGTCAGCGGTGTGTCGGACAGAAGCGGCTCGACAATATGGAACGCATCGGTTATGGGGAAAGTCGCCATTAAAAACGCGCCCAGCGTCATATAGGCAGTAAAGCCGAAGAAGGTGCAATACCACTTTTTATAGGTGATGTGGATCTGCCCCAGCATCAAAAGCGCAACGACCAAAGCAGCAGACAAGCTGTGGTGCGCCAAGCCGGAAATGGTAGGCAGGTAAAAAATGGTAGGACCTTGACCAACAAAAGTGGCGTAAATAACCGTGGATATCCCCCCGAAAAGGCCCAATAACCATAGGAAATGGTACGCGCAGTTGTCTTTCTTTCCAAACAGCACCGCCAGCGCCAGCGACAAACTGGTCATACCGCAGAAGCTGTCCGGGATGATGGCATACCACCGTACCTCTTCATAGCGAAAGACTTGAGACAGCCGGTTTGTCATAATCGCCACAAATAGCAGTGTGGCCAAGCCTTTCAGGAAAAGGCTTTGGGACTTTTCCGTTTTGGCATACTTTTTCCCCAGCAGCAGCGCGCCGCTGCAGAGGACGGTAGAAATAAGGATATACAGGATATGTTCAGGACCAAAAAGCTGCGGATTCAAGAGACTTCACCTCATTCTCTCTCTTTTTCGCGGCCAACACCGCTTTTTCTCTCTTTTCTTTGGTGATAAACACCTTTTTCATTATAGTCCCCCGTTCTGTGTATTTCAAGACAAAAAAATCGCAGACGCAATTCGCGTCTGCGATTTATATACTTTCTTAGAGAGCAGCCTTTGCCTTCTCTACGAGGGCAGCGAATGCACCAGCATCCTGAATTGCCATCTCGGACAGGCTCTTGCGGTTCATCTCGATGCCAGCCTTCTTCACACCGTTCATAAAGGTGGAGTAGTTCAGGCCGTAGGGCTTGACAGCAGCGCTGATACGGGTGATCCACAGTCTGCGGTAATCACGCTTCTTCAGCTTGCGGCCTACGTATGCATAGTTGCCGGACTTCATAACGGCCTGCTTGGCCATCTTAAAGTGCTTGGACTTGGAACCCCAGTAGCCCTTAGCCAGCTTCAGGGTAGCATTTCTTCTCTTGCGCGTCATCATTGCGCCTTTTACTCTTGCCATTTCTGTATCCTCCTATCCGCTTACTTGTAGGGAATCATCTTCTTGATTGCATCCACGTTGGTTACGTCTGCGTAAGCAGTGGAGCGAAGATGACGGGTCCGCTTGGTGGTCTTCTTGGTGAGGATGTGGCTCTTGTAGGCGTGTGCTCTCTTTACCTTGCCGCTCTTGGTGAGGCTAAAGCGCTTCTTAGCACCGCTATGGGTTTTCAGCTTGGGCATAATAGGTTCTCCTTCCGTATCTTAGGTATAAATTACTTACTGTTTTTAGGGGTCAGGAACATCGCCATAAAGCGACCTTCCAGCTTGGGGTTCTTTTCCATAGTTGCTACCTCGGCGCAGGCCTCGGCAAAGTCCATCAGCAGCTTTTCGCCAATGTTGGTATGTGCCATTTCCCGGCCGCGGAAGCGAACGCTTACCTTAACCCGGTTGCCATCGCCCAGGAACTTCAGGGCGCTTTTTACCTTGGTGTTGAGATCGTTGGTATCAATGCTGGGACTCATACGGATCTCCTTAATTTCCACTACCCGCTGGTTCTTTTTGGCTTCCTTCTCCTTCTTCTTCTGGTCGAAGCAGAACTTGGAATAGTCCATAATCTTACAGACAGGGGGTACGGCATTGGGAGAAATCTTTACAAGATCCAGACCCTGCTCCTCTGCGATACGGTTTGCTTCCTCTGCGGACATAATGCCCAGCTGGCCGCCCTCCGCGCCAATGACGCGAATTTCCTTATCGCGGATCTCCTCATTGAGCTGATGTTCTAACTTTGCTATGGTAAGCACCTCCAAAACAAAAACTAAAAAACGCAGATGACTAATCATCCGCGCATACTCACACTACCCCTCAAGAGGAGCTATGGAATATTGACCTCGTCGCTTATGCTGGAGGTGAGGCGGACTGACAGCCTTCTTTATTACTCGGGTATTGTAGCACACCCTCCCTTATTTGTCAATAGGAATTTTTGCATTAAGCATTCCGCATTAAGCATTCTGCATTCTGCATCAAAAAGGCTTCCCGCAGGAAGCCTTTTTATTACAGTTCTTCTATGTAAATGACGCCTTCGATATCCTGAATATCGTTTAGCAGCTCTTCCCGCTTTAGCTTCTTATTCTTCCGCATCGTAATCACCAGCGCCCGGATACCTGCGCTGGGGGCATACTCGTCATCCAGTTGGATACTGCTGATTACCACGCCCAACGCCCGGATGCTTCTTGCCAGTTGACCCACGTTGATCTTGTTATCCACCTCTGCGTACAGCTCCACGCGCTGGGCGTTTTTGCGAATCAAGCTATCCAGAGAGTGTACCGCTGTCAGTGTCAGGAGGATCAGCAGGCCGCCAACAACAGCGCCCTCGTAAAAACCGATGCCCAGCGCCAAACCTACCGCTGCCGCAGCCCAGAGACCGGCTGCCGTAGTCAGGCCCTTGATTTGATTGCGCTTTGTGACCACGATGGTACCTGCGCCAAGAAAGCCGATACCGCTGACTACCTGCGCGCCCATACGCACCGGGTCACCGGTCTTAAATACCTGATAAATATACTGATTGGTGAGCATAATAATACATGCGCCCACGCAGACCAGCATATAAGTACGCAAACCTGCCGCCCGGCTTCTTCTCTCCCGTTCCCAGCCAAGGATGCCGCCCATCAAAAAGGCTGCTACAATCCGCAGGGCAATGGACAGATATGTAATTTCTCTTAATTCCATATTCAGCGCTCCTTTCCGTCAAAACAAATATCAGCGTTCCGAATCGTAGGGCGCGTCAGCATACTTGGCATCCAGCCAAAACTGACGCTCCTGTTCTTCTTCAGCAGCAGGCTGTGCCGGTGCCTCCAAGGCTTCCTTTGTATAGAGGTTATTTTCTTCCGGGTATTTCATAAGTTCCTCGTTTCTCTCAGGCGCGAAAAAGAAAAGCTGCCCACCGTTTACAGACCGGCAGACAAACATTTACAGCGGTTTGTAAATTGGGGCAACCGTATTACACACCCGCCCTGAATACTATGTTTTTGGTCAGGGTATAATACCATATCCTGCACAAAAAATCAAGGTATTTTTAGCTTATTTTTTGTGCGTTTTTTCCTTTTCTCACAAAAGATACTTGATTTTTTCAAAATTTTGGTATATAATTCCTCTGCAGGCAGCTTTCCGTGTTTCTGTATCAAACACGGCAGGCTGTTTTTTTGACCCAATATTCTAAATGAAAGCGAGTAACCTAATGAGCAGAAAGTACAGACTGTCCACAGCTCTTGATGTGGATGATCTTTTGATGGAATGTACGGCTTACGCCATCCGGCTTGCCAATGAAAAATACAAATTCGATCCCCCGATGACCATTTACGAAAAATATAGCTGGGGAAAAATGGGTACCCGGGCAGACTCCATCTACCCTTATTTTAACGATGCAGATTTTTACCGCACCCAGCCGGTCTATGAGGGCGCAAAGGAATTTGTCCGCAAGCTCTCCCAAATGACGGAGGTTTATATCTGTACGGCTGTGCCGCCCCAGTTTATGGGCATCCGCGCCCAGCGGATTATGGAGGAATTTCCCGAAATCCCCCAAGACCACATCTATATGGGCGCGCGGAAAGACAATATCTACACGGATATTCTCTTTGACGATGCAATGCACAACATCTTAAACTCCGGCGCCAAGTACCCCATCTTAATGCGCCGTCCCTGGAATCAGGAAGCCACCGGTATGCTGGCGGTCAATAATTATGACGAGTTTTTGAAGCTGGTGGAGGTCATTGCAGAAAGCTACTCCGCAAAAAGCGGCACACTCGCCCCGGAGGACCCGGATATTGTGGTACTGGTAGGCCCCTCCGGCTCCGGCAAATCCAAGATTGCCACCCGCTTACTTGGCAAAACTGACGAATTTGAAAAGCTGGTCAGCTACACCACCAAAGACCCCACCGCTGTGGAGGAAAACCAGTGGTATAATTATGTCCCCTTGGAGGATTTCCGGGATATGTGCGACAGCGGTGAGATGCTCCAGTCCACCATGTACGCCGGTCACGGCTATGGCTCTAAGCGGGGCGATATTGAAAAGATTCTCGCCCGTGGCAAGCGGGTGCTGACGACCATGGACATCTGCGGTGCAATGTCGCTAAAGACCTACTTTAAGAACGTGACCACCGTCTATATTAAGCGGGACAAAAAAGCGCTGATGGCAAGCATCCTACGAAAGAACTCCTCTGTTGAGGACAAAGTCAACCGCCTGACCGCCATTGACTACGAGGAGCAAAACGCAAATCTTTGCGACTATGTGATAGACTTTAACAGCTACGACGAAGCCGTGAACCACCTCCGCCGCATTTTGAAGCTAAACTAAACCTGCGTTGCACACGAGAGGCGAAACGCCTCCCCAACTTGCCTCTCCTTACGGGAGAGGTGGCCGAGCAAAGCGAGGTCGGAGAGGGGAAAATACCCTCTCAGTCACCGCCTATGGCAGTGACAGCTCTCCCAAAGGGAGAGCCAAGTGGTACAGCAGCCAAATTCCAATTCAGCAAATCATTTACCGCCGTACCGGGTGTCGGTACGGCGGTCGTTACTTTATTTCTTAAGTGCTTTTCTTAAAACAGGGGTAATGAGCAGCGCCACACCGCCACCGATAAGGGCGGTAAAGAGCTGGGACAAAGAGAAGGTGGCAGGCAGCGCTTTCAGCATCGGCGCTTTGAGCAGTCCCGCAGACAGAAGCCCATCCGCCAGCACACCGCAAATGACAAAATTGACAATGGCATACAGCACCGCAAATTTTGCCACCGCTGCGGTAAGCCACGCGGTAATCTGTCTTACAATCTTGCGGCTGTCCATTCCTGCAACAAAATGCAACAGTACCACAAAGACTGTATTTCCCACCATAATGGCAGGCACGGTAAGAATTTGGGGCGCGATGCCCAAAAGATACGCCAGCACCGGAGAAATCAGTGCTACGGTGATACCGCTATAAAGTCCCGCTACCAATGCCGTTACCGCCAGCACCGCATTGACGCAGGAGCCGGTAACAAGCTGTCCTGCCGGTTTGGTCAGCGCCTGCAGCGTTACGAGCAGGGCCAGCATGACCGCTGTTTCTGTGATCCATCTAATTTTTTTATTCATAATACACCTACATATTTCTAAAAAAGTCTTAAAAATATTTTACTCCTATTTTCTTTGTTTGTCAATTTATCGGGAGCACTTTACTTTTACCAATTTCAGGGG
>JAZQUL010000180.1:0-6207 GCA_045631285.1 Faecousia sp.
TTCAAGTTTATCTAACTGAATTATACTCCCAATGATCGGGAATGTCAATTGATGGCTTTTGGCGGGCAAACGCAGGTAAGCCCCTACGATGCACCATCGAGAAGGTTACCTAACCCTCCCCTTTGGGCAAGGTTTGGCGGGCGGATGATATCCGCCCCTACGACAAATATCGTAGGGGTCGTGGTGCTCCGCGCAGCGAATCAAAATCTAAATGATTGCCAGTGGCAATCATACATTGATTAAATGTCCCCGACGACCCGAAATAAAACCGGCGCTCGATGCGACGGTTTTATTCTATACGAAAGATTGTACCGGGAGATTGCCACGGACGGCAAGCCGTCCTCGCAATGACAGAGGAAAATTGTCAACTGTCAACTAAAAAAGCCGCCCGATGGGCGGCTTTTTTCTTAGATTTCAATTTGTGCGATAACGGCTTTAAGCTTATCAGCGCTCGCTTTCAGCTTTTCATTTTCCTCTGGTGTCAACTTATTCATAATTCTGCCGCGGACACCGCTGCGGTCCACCAAATGGAGGGTGGAGATACAGACATCCTCAATGCCGTACTCACCGTGCATCATCGTAGAGACAGTCAGCGCAGTACCCGCATCTGCAAAGATAGCCTTACAGATATGGCACACAGACATTGCCACCGCATAGAAGGTCGCGCCCTTATTTTCGATGATCATTGCGCCGGACTTTTTGACAAATTCCTCTATCTGCTCGTAGTCCCCTTCCCACTGAATCCGATCCTTATCGGGAGAACTTTCCTTGTAAGCATCGACGTGGTTATTGGCAATGTGCACAAGAGACCACGGCACAAACTGGCTGTCACCGTGCTCACCGTAAACGTGGGCGTGAACATTCTTGGGGCTGATGCAAAAACGGCGGGCAAGTTCAGACTGCAACCGGCTGGTATCCAAAATCGTACCGCTGCCAATAATCTGCCGCTCCGGCAAACCAGAGATTTTGGTGAATACGTAAGTCAAGATGTCCACAGGGTTGGAAACAATGACGTAAATGGCATTGGGTGCAGCAGGAACTACATTTTTCGCAACGTCCTTGAGGATATTCACATTGGTCTGTGCAAGGTCGAGACGGCTCATACCGGGTTTACGGGCAATGCCGCAGGTAATAACCACGATATCAGAACCGACCACGTCGGAATATTCACCGGGGCGTACGATGGCAGGCGATACAAAAGGCGCTGCCTGATAAATATCCAGCGCTTCACCAACCGCCTTTTTCCGGTTAATATCCACCAAGACGATTTCAGAGGCCACGCCCTGAATCATTAAGTCATTGGCTACCGTAGCGCCTACACTGCCTGCGCCGATTACACTGATTTTACTCATAAGAATATCCTCCTTATTCATTCTTATATTATCGATACCATTATATCGTTTTACTTTTATTTGTCAACTGCCAGTTTTATAAATTTTCATAAATATTTTTCCTACTATAATTCTCCTGTTATAGAAATATCCGCCATATAACTTATATGTAATAATTGACATTCCTATAAAAGGGTGTTAACATAAGGAAAAAGGAGGTGCGCGTATGTCTAAAATGTTTAGCCATCGGGAGATCATCTACACGATTTATAAAGAGCAAAGCTTTTCCAAAGCAGCGCAGAAGCTGTTTATGGCGCAACCGTCCCTCAGTTTATTGGTAAAGAAGCTGGAAACGCAGCTTGGCGTTCCCCTTTTTGACAGAAGCTGCAAGCCCATTCGGTTAACAGAGGCCGGAAAAGAATATATTCGCGCCGTAGAAAGTATCCGGCAGACAGAATCAGATTTTATGAATTATCTCCAATCTGCCCGCGCGCTAGAAGCCGGCGCATTGGGCATTGGCAGCAACCAGCTTCTCTCCTCCTTGGTCCTCCCAAAATATATTGCAGAGTTCAACCGCAAGTGCCCCAAAATCCAGCTCTCTCTGATGGATGCAAACTCAACCACCTTGCAAAATGCCCTTACCTCCGGTGAACTGGATATGGTCATCGATAATCACATTCTGCCTGCCGACCTTTTTGAGCAGGAGCAGATTGCAACAGAGCACCTCCTTCTTGCCGTTCCTTCCTCCTTCCCGGAAAACGAAGCGCTGACCCCCTATCGGCTCCGGTATGAGGATGTCCTTGCTGGCCAGCATATTGGTATTTCCCATGCTTTTCCCTTGGAAATGCTGCAAAATGTACCGTTTATCCTGATGAATCGTGACAACGACACTCGAAAAGTCACCGATCATATTTTTCAGGAGGCCGCCTTTTCTCCTACCGTCCTTTTTGAGTTGGACCGGCTGACCACCCTCTATTCTTACATTGAATTGGGCGCTGCTGCCTCCATTGTCAGTGACACACTGGTGAGAAATGTCCACACCGCTAACCCGGATCATATCTATTTCTATCCCATAAATTCCAAATACGCAAAACGCGGTATTTACGCGTCTTACAAGAAAAACAAATACCACTCCCCTGCTATGCAGGCCTTTGTGGAAAGTTTGAACGAACTAAATTAAAAAAGATGCAGTACACCGCTTCATTTGTGTACTGCATCTTCTTATTTATTATTTTGCCACAGTCCGCTGAATGAGTTTTACAAGCTCTACAACGGGAATAACCAAAATAGCAAGGCCGATGGCAATGCCGTATTCCAGAAGGCCGATGGTTGTAAAGCCGAAGGCATTTGCAATAAAGGGCACTTCAATAACCAAGGTGGTTAGCAGGAGACTTCCCAGCATAGCCGCCCACAGAATCTTATTGTGGGTGTGTAGGGAGAACACGCTCTTTCTCTGAGAACGGAGGTTAAAGGAGTGGAATATCTCGCACATACTCATAGCAAGGAATGCCATCGTCATACCGTGACCAGACTCACCGGCAGCCCGCAAGGTATCAAACCAGCCTGCGCCGAACTCGATAGAAGCGCCAACAAGGTAGGCAGCAATGGTGATGATTGTAACCAGAATGCCCTGATAGACCACATCTACGCCCAAACCACCGGAGAAGATGCCGTCCTTAGAATTTCTGGGAGGACGGTTCATAGTATCCGGCTCTGCCTCTTCCATACCCAGCGCCAATGCAGGGAAGCAGTCGGTAACAAGGTTGATAAACAGCAGATGCACGGGGTTTAAAAGGACAAAACCCATCAGCGTTGCGCCAAATACGCCCAGCACCTCACTCATATTGGAGGCCAGCAGGAACTGGATGGCCTTGCGGATATTGTCATAAATCCGTCTGCCCTCACCTACCGCAGAAACAATAGTAGCAAAGTTATCGTCAGCCAGCACCATATCGGCAACGTTCTTAGTGACGTCAGTACCGGTAATGCCCATACCTACGCCGATGTCCGCGGACTTGATGGAGGGCGCGTCATTAACACCGTCACCGGTCATAGCAGTGATGCAACCGTTGGCTTTCCAAGCCTTGACAATCCGGGTCTTATGCTCCGGCTGTACACGAGCGTAGACACCGAATTTCTTCACGAACTCACAAATCTCCTCATCAGAGATGGCATCCAGCTCTGCGCCGGTGATGGCCTCGGAAGCATCGGTGATGATGCCAAGCTCTTTCGCAATCGCCACAGCGGTGTCCTTATGGTCACCGGTAATCATCACAGGACGGATGCCTGCCCGGCGGCATTCCTCGATAGCGGCCTTGACCTCTGGACGAACAGGGTCAATCATACCGGTAAGGCCTAAGAAAATAAGCTCCTGCTCCAAATTTTCAGGGCTGTTGTCAGCAGGCTTCTTATCCCACAGCCGCTGGGCAGCGGCCAGCACGCGGAGCGCCTTATCAGCCATCGCCTTATTGGCAGCCATAATTTCAGCAATTTTCGCCTCGGTCATAGGCTTCATTTCGCCGCCGTCCAAATAGTACTTGCAGCGAGCCAGTACCACATCAGGACCGCCCTTGGTATACTGGACAAACTTGCCGTCAAAATCGTGGATGGTAGACATCATCTTACGACCGGAATCGAAGGGCGCTTCATCCACGCGGGGGGTCTTCCCTTCCAAATCCTGCTTCTTAAGTCCAAGCTTGCAGGCAAAGTTCACCAGCGCGCACTCGGTAGGCTCACCTTCCGCTTCATCTGCATCGTTCAAATTCGCATCGGAGCAAAGTGCCATTGCAGTCGCTACCAGCTTTTCGTCACCGAAGCACTCCACAACGGTCATCTTATTCTGTGTCAGGGTGCCGGTCTTATCGGAGCAGATCACCTGGGTGCAGCCCAAAGTCTCCACGGCAGTCAGACGACGAATAACGGCGTTGCGCTTACTCATCTTAGTGACACCGATGGACAGAACCACCGTCACAACAGTGGCAAGACCCTCAGGAATCGCGGCAACTGCCAAAGAAACAGCCACCATAAAGGTCTCCAAAATGGCATTTAAATGGAAATCCCCGTGCATCAGCAGGTTGAAAGCGAAAATAAAGACACAGATGCCCAGCACAATAAAAGAAAGGGTCTTTCCCAAGCTGTCCAGCTTCTTCTGCAAGGGCGTCTCTTCGTCACTTGCGGCCGCCAGCGCGCCGGCAATTTTGCCCATTTCGGTATCCATACCGGTTTCGGTAATAACCGCCTTGCCACGTCCATAAACCACGGTAGAACCCATATAGCACATATTCTTCCGGTCGCCCAGAGGTACGTCCTCCTGCCCGGCAGTGAGGTTCAGGGCATCGATCAGCTTGTTAACAGGCACACTCTCACCAGTCAACGCTGCTTCCTCAATTTTAAGACTTGCGTTTTCGATGATACGACCATCAGCAGGAACGGCATCGCCGGCTTCCAGCACTACAATGTCACCGGGAACCAACTCGGAGGAAGGAAGAGAGATCTGCTTGCCGTCCCGTATCACTTTACAGGTTGCGGCCGTCATCGTCTGCAGAGCTTCAATAGCAGCTTCTGCCTTGCTTTCCTGCACCACGCCCAAAATGGCGTTAAGCAGCACCACCGCGATGATGATAATAACCTCTGCCCACTCGCTTTCGCCGGAGAGCATACCTGTCAGGGCAGATACGGCTGCAGCAATCATCAAAATAATGAGCATCGGGTCTTTCAACTGATTCAGGAAGCGCTGGATAAGCGAGGGCTTCTGTGCCTCCTTCAGCTTGTTGGGGCCATACTGAGAAAGCCGCTTTTCCGCCTCTGCGGAGGAAAGGCCTTGGGTGGTCACGCCCAGCTTGTCTAAAACCTGCTGAGTGGACAAGGTGTAGGTTTTCTCCATCGAACAACACTCCTCTTAATTTTAAAATAAAAAAGACTTATGCACGGCAGTTTACGCGGTGCATAAGTCTCATTCTTACATAAACACTCCGAGCCAAAAGGCTGTATTGACGAAATGCTTCAGGCGGCACACCGCCCGGAATTACTCCCTTATGTGATATTCAGTATAACGATTTTTTGGAAAAAGTCAAGTAAAATCCGCAAGCGGTTCTATTTTCCCCATTTTGCGAATAAATTATGCAAAATAAAATGCACCTTCAAAAGCGGGTGTCATTCTGAGCGGAGGCGTAGCCGTAGTCGAAGAATCCGTCCTCTTTTTTGGGGGAACGGATCCTTCGACGCGCGTGGAATTAAGGTATGATTGCCACCGGCAATCATTTAGATTTTGATTCGCTGCGCGGAGCACCACGCTTGCTCAGGATGACAGGTGCTGTGGATAACTATCAACTATCAATTATCAACTGCTTCTATCAGCTTGCCAAGGACCGGCTCAAATGCTGCGCCGTACCAGTGATTATCCAATGTAGCCGTATAGCGGATGCATTCCACCGTATAATCGGCTGCAATTTTAGCTGCTTCCGGCGCAGTTTTGCCCCGGACATAAGCACCCACAAAGGCCGAAGCATAAATATCGCCTGTGCCGTGGCAGGAGTTGGGAAGCTTTTCGTGTTCATAATAGTTCCACTTATCCCCTTCCGCTACCAAAACACCGGTAAAGCCCTCCCGGTAGGAAACACCGGTGAGCACCACGTTTTTACAGCCCATTGCCTGCAGCTTGCCAATCAGCTCTTGGATATAGCCCTCATCATAGCTTTCCTTATACTCTGTATCGGTCAGGAAGCAAGCTTCAGTGATATTGGGCAAAATATAATCGGCGACCCCGCAAAGTCTGCCCATTTCCCGGGCATATTCCATATCGAAAATGGGATAGAGCTTGCCGTTATCTGCCATAGCCGGATCTACGATCAGCTTACCATCCTTTTCCAGGGTTGCT
>JAZQUL010000181.1:0-3280 GCA_045631285.1 Faecousia sp.
GGGGTTGGTCTTCTGATTGGTCTTGTCGGTAAACTCAATACCGAACGCCTTGGCAAAGCCATCACCAAAGTAGTGAGAGGTACCTGCCTGCAAAGCCTTACGGTCGTGCATCATACACTCGATGGTGTAAGTAGCTTCTGCGCCGTTAAACTTTTCCTTATCGGTCTTCTGACCGCGGGTAACGGGCATTGCCAGCACTTTCTCGCAGAAATCGGCATAGACGTTCAGCATGGTTTCGGTAAATGCTTTTGCCTCCTCTGCGGTGGCGTGAATGGTGTGACCCTCCTGCCACAAAAACTCTCTGTGGCGCAGGAACGGACGGCTCGTCTTTTCCCAACGAAGAACACTGCACCACTGGTTATATTTCATCGGCAAATCCCGGTGAGACTGTAACACATTTGCAAAATGCTCGCAGAATACGGTCTCGGACGTAGGACGAATGCAGTAGCGCTCCTCCAATGGCTCGCTGCCGCCCATCGTGACCCAAGCACACTCGGGCGCGAAGCCTTCCACGTGGTCCTTTTCCTTCTGCAAAAGGCTTTCGGGAATCAGGAGCGGCATATAGACGTTCTCAACGCCCTGCTTCTTGAACTCTGCGTCCATAATCCGCTGAATGTTCTCCCAAATTGCATAGCCATAGGGGCGATAAATGAACACGCCCTTAATGGAAGAATAATCAATCAGCTGGGCTTTCTTGCACACGTCGGTAAACCATTGGGCAAAGTCTACCTCCATATCGGTGATCTGTTCAACCTTCTTATCTTTTGCCATAATTGTAACCTCTTTTTCGCTTTATTCTATTTATCTATTTTAGCACACCTGTCAAGGGCTTGCATAGTATGAAATAAACATTTATGGGCCTGCGGGAGGCATTATATGACCCAAGTAACGATTTTGTTAGAGCCGTCCGTGGCTCTGTTTTATTCTAAGGTTGCCGCAGCTGCGGAACTGCCGCTGGAAAAAGTGCTGTCCGATGCCCTTTTTAAGCTGGCAGCCGAATTAAGCCTGGAATCTCTTAATAACAATTACTTACAGAAAACATTATAAACTCATAAAATCCCGATAATCTCCTATGGCACAAGGACTTTCGGGATCCTGACAAAAATGGATCTTCATATATCTCCATGCATCTCAATGCCAAAAAGGTGTATGGAAATAGTGAAACTACTGAGAAATAAGCCAATGCAACAAGGTTTAAGCAGCGACCTGGCTAAGCCGGACCGCTGCTTTTAATTTTGTGGATCAATAGTGCAAATTACTCCTATTGGTCCGAACACGCCTTATCCTAACAACTCTGTTAGGAGCTGTGTCATATTCTTTTTACCGAATAATACCTTATCATCGTTTATAACCATACACGGCACACTCATTACCTTGTATTGATTTTTTAGATTTTCAAAATGGCGGATATCATATACATTGGCTGTTACATTGGGACTCACAGCAGCGATTCGCTGTGCCGCTACCACCAGTTCCGGACACATAGTGCAGGAAAGTGTGACCAGTATCTTCATATCGGTTTTGTTCGTAATGGCTGCGATCTGTTCCCGGGTGGCTTCATCCAAAGTCTGTCCGGGGCCTGCCGCATTGTATAGTCCCAATACAAAGGAAGTAAACTCATGACCGCTGGGTACACCATAAAAAGCAAGCCCTGTGGGCGTGCCATCTGCCCGGCACACTTCCACGCAAGGAGCAAAGGCTGCATCCGCTTGTCTGTCAACCACATCCATTGCCAGCTTATCAGATAGCGCGGTAAGGGCTGTGATAAACTGATCCAATTCTTCAGAAACCGGACGGTTGTCCAGATACAGCTTCAGCAGAAGCGTTTTTTCCATTCGGGCGAAAACGGCATCTAATTGCCGCCGCATTTCTTCGGTGAAAAGCTCGCCAGACTTTGCAGTGTCGTGCACATCAACAGTAATCGTTGCTTCGCTCTGCTTTGGCGCGGGGCTATCGGCACGCAGTCCTGTCTTTCGGTGTACTGCAGCCACATACTTCTCCAGTTCCGTTGCAGCTAGCGCACCGTCACTGGTGGCTGTTACCACCTGCCGCAAGGGTTTAATGCATACATCGCCTGCCGCATAAACACCCTCTGCGCTTGTCTTCCGGGATGCATCGGTGACAATATATCCCTGCTCGTTCAGCTCTACGATACCTTTCACAGCTTCCGTAGCCGGTGCATACCCGGCAAACACAAAGACACCAAAAGATTCTTCGCTTTTATACTCCGTCACCTCACCGGTGGCGGTATTTTTATACCGGGCGTAGGTCAGTCCGTTCTCCCCGGATACTTCCTCCATCACTGTGTTATACAGTACGGTGATCTTTTCGTGATTCTTCGCTTGGTCTGCCACGGATGCAGCGCAGGAGAAATCGTCTTTCCGAACAAGGATCGTCACATGACTGGCAAATTTCGTCAGAAACACACTTTCCTCCGCTGCGGCATAGCCGCCGCCGACCACGAAAATTTCTTTTCCTGTAAAGAACTCTCCATCGCAGGTGGCGCAGTAGGCAACACCCCGCCCCTTGTGTTCTTCCTCGCCTTTGAAGCCAACCATTCTCGGATGGGCGCCGGTTGCCAGCAGGATGCCAAAGCAGCGGTAATCGCCCTTATTGGTGCGTACCGTCTTTATATCCCCGCTAAGGTCAAAGCCTGTAGCTTCCGCCAGCAGAAACTCCGCGCCAAAGTTCTCTGCTTGCTGCTGTATGGTTTCCGTCAAAGCTTTGCCGCTGGTTTTGGCAATGCCGGGATAGTTCACCACTTCGTGGGTAATGGAAATTTGACCGCCAAATTGTTCCTTTTCCAACACCAGCACCCGATATTTTGCCCGGGCAAGGTACAGTGCGGCGGTCAGCCCCGCAGGGCCACCGCCGACAATGACAACATCGTACAAATTCTCCATTACAGCTGACCAACCAGATCCAGACTGGGCTTCAACGTTTCAGCGCCGGGCTTCCAGTTGGCAGGACAAACCTGATCGCCATGGGCGTGGACAAACTGGCAGGCCTGTACCTTACGAAGCAGTTCCTCTGCGTTTCTGCCCACATTGCCGGCAGTTACTTCATAACCCACGATCTTACCCTCGGGATTGATAATGAAAGTACCGCGCTCGGCAAGGCCGTCTGCGTCAAGCAGCATCTCAAAGTCTTTGGAAATGCTGTGGGTGGGGTCAGCCAGCATAGGATAATTGATCTTTTTGATTCGCTCGGATGCGTCGTGCCAGGCCTTGTGGACAAAATGGGTATCGGTGGACACAGAATAAACCTCGCAGCCGATGGC
>JAZQUL010000182.1:0-8651 GCA_045631285.1 Faecousia sp.
GGGAATCTTTGCGCCCATCTTGCGGTACTTTTCCGGGTCCTTCAGGAAATCCACCACTTCCTGCAGCTCCAGCTTTTCTTCATCTGCGCCGGCAACGTCTGCAAACGTGACCTTTACGTCCTTATGAAGGCCAAACCGCGCCTTTCCAAAGGTATTCATCTGGTTTTGGCCGTTGGCGCGGCTTGCAAGGAAGCCCCACACAAGCAGAAGCACCAAGCCTGCCACAATCAGCGGAAGTACGAAATCGAAGGGTTCCAGCTTGTCACCGGGAAGAAAATCATAGGAAAGGATAACTCCCTCTGCGTGCTGCTGCTGGATGGTCTCCCACAGTTCCTCACGGAACAGTTCGGGATTGGCAAGGGTGCTTACAAGGGTATCTTTCCCATCAACGGGCTGGTGAAGTTCCAGTTCAATCTCTTCACCCATTACAGTAAAGCTTTTTACCTGTTTATTCTGAAAGAGTGTTACGATTTCAGAATAGGTAAGATTGGTTCCGCCGAGAGAAAACAGTCCCATCATCCAGGAAAAAGCCAAAACAAGGACAGCGATATAAATAATCAGTACGAGTGTTTTGCGTTTTTTCAATTTTATCACCTTAATTCTGATAGACTTCCGGCTTTAATACGCCAATATAGGGCAGGTTGCGGAAGTATTCGTTATAGTCAAGACCGTAACCCACAACAAACTCGTTAGGGATTACATAGCCCACATATTTAGGTTTCAGGGTAACGTTGGGATTGCGGCGTTCCGGCTTATCCAGGAACGTACAAACCTCCACAGAGGCCGCGCCAAGGGACTGGAGGTAATGATAAGTAAAGTCTAGGGATGCGCCTGTATCAAAGATGTCCTCCAAAATCACAATGTGCCTTCCGGTCATATCCTGAGACAGCCCCTGTACCATCTTAACCACGCCTGTGGATTCACATCCGTCATAAGAGGAAATCCGTAAAAAATCAAGCTGACAATGAGATGTAAACTCCCGGACGATGTCCGAAAAGAACAAAACAACGCCCTTAAGAACGCCTACGAAAATGGGGTTTTTCCCTTCGTAGTCCCGGCTTAGCTGGGCAGCCAGCTCCTTTACCCGGGTTTTAATCTGTTCCTCTGTCAAAAGAATGTGGTCAATTTGCTCGTGCATAGTGTATTACCTCCGTTGTGTGTATCTCTCAAAGCATCTCGATAGAAATCTCAATCAAGCTGCCATCCTTCACTCGCTGCATATCTGCGCCATAGCCGCCCACGCCCAAAACGCCCTTACTGTCGGCAATGACCGGAATCAGCAGGCGCTCCTTTGCCGGAATCTTATGGTCAATAAAGAGCTTCTTCAGGGATTTCGTACCGAATGCAAAGGTTATCGTGTCCCCTGCCTGCCGGGAGCGAACAAGCATATCGCCGGAAGCGCAGACCGTAAAGCGGTTTTTTGTATTGCATTCTCCCCCTGCCGGCTTGGCAGTAATCCGCCAAGGTCCAAAGATGACAACTCCGGGACAAGGAAGCTGTACGGTCTCGGGCGTTGGGATGTTTTCTCCCCGTTCCAAACAGTCATAATTTCTCCGCACCGTAATCCCATTGGGAAAGCACACAGACGCAGAGGGCTTCTTAGAATGAAGCAACGCCTCAACCGAACCAATTTGCTGGGCGCTCGGCTCTTTCATACCAGCATCCTCCAAAAAGGCCGCAATGGACCGGGCGCGGATAGCCGGGTGCATTGCAAGCAGTTTCGGTACCTCAGCTGTTTTGGGTGTCTGTTCCTGTAAACAGGCTTCATCCTGCCGCAGCCGCAACGCCATTTGGGAAAGGTTCGGTGAAAATTTCGGATTTTCTTTCTGTAGCAAAGGCACTACATTGTGCCGCAGACGATTGCGGAGAAAGTCATCGGTATGATTGGAACTGTCCTCCACATAGGGCAGGCTGTACTCCACCAAAAAGGCAAGTACCTCCTCCCGGGTGACAGACAGCATCGGGCGGATTACATTTCCGCTTTTGGGCGCAATGCCGCCCAGTCCTTTCAGGCCTGTACCACGCAGAAGATGCATCAGCACCGTCTCTGCATTATCATCGGCGGTGTGAGCAGTTGCCACAACGCCGGGCAGGCTCCGTAAAAAGGCATATCTCGCCTCCCGGGCAGCGGCTTCCAAGCCCTTCTCCCCTGCTACAACCTTCGCCTTGCCATAATGAAAAGGGATGTGGTAATCCTCGCAAAACTGCCGGACAAAGGCAGCATCCCGGTCAGATTCTTCGCCCCGAAGCTGATGGTTAAAATGGGCACATTCCAAAATAATACCCAATTTCTCCCGTAGCATATACATACCCCAAAGCAGCGCCATAGAATCTGCGCCGCCGGAGACAGCGCAAATCACTTTATCACCGGGGGAAAACAAAACATATTCTCGGTTAAAGGCAAGAATTTTATTCAGCACGCTTCCACTCCCGATCGGCAAAGGTCTGATATTGGGGCACCCATTGGAGCTTGACCGTACCCGGCTCACCGTGACGGTTTTTCGCCACGATACATTCCGCAATGCCCTTATCCTCAGAGTTTTCATTATAATACTCGTCACGGTAAAGGAACATAACCTCGTCTGCGTCCTGCTCGATAGCGCCGGATTCACGGAGGTCAGAAAGCAGCGGGCGCTTGTCCTGACGGCCCTCCGGGCCACGGGAAAGCTGACTGAGGCAAAGAACCGGCACATTCAGCTCTTTTGCCATAATCTTCATAGAACGGGAAATGTCGCTCACTACATTGACGCGGTTGTCGCTGCTTTTGCCGTTTCCTGAGCCATTCATCAGCTGCAGGTAGTCCACAATTACAAGGCCCAGATTATCCAAACGGCGGCACTTGGCGTTCATATCCGCAACGGTCAGGGAGGGATTGTCATCAACCCGAATATCCGTTTGGCTCAGAGCGGAAGCCGCCATGGAGATTTTCTGCCATTCGTCGTCGGTCAGTTTGCCGGTGGCCATTTTCTGACCGTCCACAAAACTCTCGATGGACAGCAGACGCATCGCAAGCTGCTCCCGGTTCATTTCCAAAGAGAAGAAAGCCACGGTTTTATTGTACTTTTTCGCCACATTCAGGCACACGTTCAGCGCAAAGGCAGTCTTACCCATCGCAGGACGAGCAGCCAGCAGCACAAGGTCGGATTTATTAAGACCGTTAAGCTTATGGTCAAGGTCACGCATACCGGTAGAAAGGCCGGGAATGGCAGAATCAGACTGGCTCAGCACCGTCAGGTTGTCAAATACCCGGTGGAGGGTTACGCCGATATGCTCCATCGAATCGGAGCTTTGGTCCTTACGCACGGCATAAATCTGCTTTTCGGCGCTCTCCAAAATATCGTCCGCTGCGCCAACCTGAGAGTAGACCATCTCCGTAATATTGCCGGCAGCAGTACCCAAATTGCGAAGCATCGCCTTTTCCCGGACAATCCGTGCATAGCGCTGGGCGTTATGGGCAGTGGGCGTAATTTCCATAAGCTGAATGATGTACGCCCGGGAATTATCATTATAGTAGCCCAGCTCACGCATCTTATCCAAGACCGTAACCGGGTCAATGGTCTGGGAGAAATTGAACATGGTATAGACCGTCTCAAAAATCTCCCTGTTTTGCTGTAAATAGAAATCCTCGGGCTTTACGATGCCAATAATTTCCGGTACGCAGCTGCTGTCGATAAGTATGCTGCCCAGTACAGCCTGCTCTGCCTCAAGTGAGTGGGGCATCTGTCGGGACGTCAATTCTGTATCCACGAGGGTCTCTCCTTTCCAGTCTGAGCAGCATAACCCGAATCCGCCCAAGAGGGCGTCTGATTCGCTCAGACTTCATTTTATTCATTGATGGGCGCCAGCCCATCTGTTTCATAAATTCTTGCCTGACCCAATCATCCATCCCCCTTGGGTCGTAGATTTCTGAAAAGCGATAACGATGCACTGGAGTGGTTTCGCGGCTCAGAAACGGGTTTGGGTTATATTGCTCAGGCTGCAGAATTAAATTTCCTCAATTTTCACCGTCAGAGGCGCGGTAATCTCATAGCCCAGCTTACACTGGACGGTATAAGTTCCAACACTTTTGATGGGGTCAGCTAAGACGAGCTTCCGCTTATCCACCGTAATACCGGTAGCTGCCTTTAAAGAATCGGCAATTTCCTGGGTAGTGACAGAGCCAAAGAGCCGGCCTGCGCCGCCGCCCTTTGCTTTCACAACCACGGTCAGTTCCCGCAGCTTCCGGGAGGTATCCAAAGCTTCAGCGCGCTCCTTGGCTGCCTTCTCAGCGGCCGCCTTATCGTTCATCTTCTTTGTGTTCATAGCATCGGCAGTTGCCTCAATGGCCAGCTTCTTGGGCAGCATATAGTTTCTGGCGTAGCCGTCGGAAACCTCCAGCATCTGGCCCTTCTTGCCCTTGCCCTTAACATCCTGTAATAAAATGACTTTCATAGTTATGCTCCTTATGGTTACTCTTCAAAATATTTATCAATCGATCCCACCAGATTCTCCAGTGTCTGATCTACAGTACTGTCCTTAATCTGCGCGCCGGCTGTGGCGCCGTTGCCACCGCCGCCTAAAGGCTCCAGAATCATCTGTACGTTCACATTACCAATCGAACGGGCGGAAATATAGACTTGGTTTTCGTCCTGATACAGGACAAAAGAAGCGGTAATACCGGAGATGTTCAGCAGCTCGTCAGCAGCCTGGGCAGCGAGCGCCCGGGTGGTGGCGCCGTTAAGCGCCGCAATTGCAATCTCCTGCCGATACAGCTTGGCGGTCTTGATAATCTGGTACTTTGCGATGGTGTCCTGGAAGTTGTTTTGCAGAAGCTGCTTGACCTCCGTAGTGTCTGCGCCAATCTGCTTGAGATAAGCGGCAGCTTCAAAAGTACGCTCGCCGGTACGGACGTTAAAACTCTTGGTATCCAGGAAAATACCGGCCATCAGCGCCTTTGCTTCAATGGGCAGAATGTCCTTTTTCTCCAGAACGTACTCCATCAGCTCGGTCGTCAGCTCACTTGCGGAGGAGGCGCCCACCTCGTGACAGGTCACAACAACCTCCTTGATATAATCGGCTGCACGCCGGTGATGGTCAATGAGGCAAATCTTGGTTGCCGCATCCAGAAGGGGCAGGTGCTCTACCTGATCGGGACGGTTTGTATCCACAACAACCAGCAGACTCCTGTTATCACATTGCAGCAGCGCATCCTCACCGGAGATAAAAGCTTCCTGATACTCGGGAACTTTGCGAATTTCCTCAAGAAGCTTACCCACCGCATTGTTTTCAAGGTCCATAACAATATGGGCAGGTTTTCCCTTCTTGCGGCACATACAGCACACGCCAAGCGCTGCGCCAATGGCATCCAAATCCGCATTTCTGTGACCCATCACAAAGACACGGTTGCTCTGGCTGATCAATTCCATAAGAGAATTGGCATTGATGCGGGAGCGAACACGGCTGTGGGCCTCGTTTTCCTTACTGCGGCCGCCAAAGAAATCAAAGTTCAGTCGGTTCTTAATAACCGCCTGGTCACCACCGCGGCCAAGGGCCATCTCGATGGCAAGGGAAGCAAAATCATAACATTCCGAGAAATTGGCGCCATCCACGCCCAAACCGAACGAAATGGATGCAGGCAAACCGGAAGGACTGGTAATTTCGTGAATATCCTCCAAAATGGAGAATTTGCCGTCGATGGCTGTCTGCAGATACCGCTTTTCAAAAATCAGCATATAGCGGTTCTTTTCCAGTCTGCGAAGGAGACCGTGGAAACTGTCTGTCCATTTTGTAATGGCATTGTGGATATCTGCGTTAAGAAGAGAGATAGCGCTTTCCGTCAGGTTTTTCGTCAGCTCCTCATAGTTATCCACGAGAATGATGGATACAACCGGGCGGGTACGGATATACTCATCCCGAACCTGATACAGCTCATTTAAGTCCACAAAGTACAAAAAGCCAAGGCGGGTATTTCTGCTGTCGTCGGCAATAATTGCAGTGCCGTACACACGGTAGCGTCTTTTACCCAAAGTCACATCGTAGGGATATTCGGACTTACCCGCGCTGAGCCAATCTGTGGGAAACTCCGGCAGCAGCTCCTGAAGCAGATGCTGACGGAAGCCCTCCTTGTAGCCGCTGATTTCCGTAAATAGCTCATTGGCAAAAACAATGCCGGAATCCTCCAGCCGGATAACGACCACAGGGAGGGGCGAAGTCGCTCCCTCAATGGTATTCATACTATCTGTAACGGTCTGCAAATAGAGCTGCAGATCCTTTTGTCTCCGGTTTCGCGCCACCAGGTATGCAATCAATAAAATCAAGGTAACAACGCCTTCTGTCAGCGCCAGGATATAGTTTTGCATCACTGCCGCCCCAATGGCAAAGAGCAGAAGAATGATATAAAAATACCCGGTATTTTGATGCAGATGCCGCTTCAGCTTCTTATTCAAATCCACCGCCTCCTTAAAAATGGCTATACGAAATCCAGTTTATGCTTTATTTGATTATTATATCAAATTATTCCCAATCCTGCAACCGCTTTTCACACTTTTTTGCGGAAATATCCGCCTTGTCGAAGATTCGCAAAAATTTTATGTGTACAATTCCATATAATTGTGCTATACTATACTTGTCAAGGCATTGGACCGTCAGTTCCTACGCCTCGAAAGTAAACATAAATTGCAGGCAATTTACAGACGGCAGGGCGACTCAGGGCCTTAAACCGCGCGAATTGGCTGCTTGCTTGTTATGCCATTTGGAAGGAGATTTGATTTAAATTGGCTGAAAAACTGAAGATTATCCCCTTAGGCGGTCTGGATGAGATTGGTAAAAACATCACCGTACTTGAATACGGCAAGGATATGATTGTCGTGGACTGCGGCGTCGGCTTCCCGGATGAAGAGATGTACGGCGTTGACCTTGTGATTCCGGATTTTTCCTACTTGGTGCAAAATGCCAAGAAGCTGCGGGGTATGTTTATTACCCACGGTCACGAGGACCACATCGGTTCTATCCCGTACTGTATGCAGCAGGTAAATTGCCCCATTCACGGCACGGCAATGACCTGCGGTCTTATTAAACTCAAACTGGAAGAACACCGCATCGCAGACAAGGTAAAGCTCATCACCCATAAGCCCGGTGATGTAGTAAAGGCGGGCTGTTTTACGGTGGAATTTATCCACGTGAACCACTCCATTGCCGA
Source organism: Faecousia sp. (assembly GCA_045631285.1). Lineage (GTDB taxonomy): Bacteria > Bacillota > Clostridia > Oscillospirales > Oscillospiraceae > Faecousia. The sequence continues at coordinate 7,178 of JAZQUL010000182.1, forward strand.
CGCAGTCTGTTTCGCCATCCACACGCCTGTCGGCACGGTGATTATGACCGGCGACTTTAAGATTGACCCCACCGCCAAGGACGGTATGATCGACCTTGCCCGGTTGGGTGAGCTTGGCAATAACGGTGTTTTGGCGCTGATGGCAGACTCCACCAACGTGGAACGCCAGGGTTATACCCCCAGCGAAAACATTGTGGCGGAAGGTCTCGACCGGCAGTTTAAAAACTGCGACCAGCGAATTGTGGTTACCACCTTCGCCTCCAATATGCACCGCATTCAGGCTGTATTGGAAACCGCGACCCGCTATGGCAGAAAGGTTGCTGTCACAGGCCGCAGTATGGAAAATATGATTAAAGTTGCTCAGGAGCTTGGCTATATTAAAGTGCCGGCCGGCACCATCGTAGACCTTGCCGCTATCAAGAGTTTGCCGAAAAACAAGGTGGTCATCGTCTCCACCGGCTCTCAGGGTGAAAATATGTCCGCCCTCTACCGGATGGCATTCTCCACCCACAAGCAGGTGGATATTATGAGCGGCGACCGAATCATCATCTCCGCCTCTGCCATTCCCGGCAACGAAAAGGCCGTCTCCCGGATTATCAACGAGCTGTACCGTAAGGGCGCAGATGTGGTTTACGAAAAGAGCGAAGGACTGCACGTCTCCGGCCATGCTTGTCAGGAGGAGCTGAAGATCATCCACGCACTGGTAAAGCCCAAGTTCTTTATCCCCGTCCACGGTGAGCAGCGCCATCTCCGGCTCCACGGCAGACTGGCTGTGCAGATGGGTATGAAGGAAAAGAATGTTGTCATCAGCGAGCTTGGCGATGTCATCGAACTGAGCAGCCGGAGCTGTAAGGTAAACGGCGCTGTGCAGGCCGGTATGGTTCTTGTGGATGGCACCGGTGTTGGCGATGTAGGCAGTGTTGTTCTGCGGGACAGAAAGCATCTGGCGCAGGACGGTATGATTGTGGTCTGCGTAAATTTAAGCAGTCAGGACGGCGGCATCATCTCCGGGCCGGACATTATCACCCGGGGCTTTATCTATGTCAAGGAATCCGAGCAGCTTATTGATGATCTCCGGGAGGTTGCCCTCGAAGCCATTGAGCGCTGCGGCAGACGCAGAAGCCGCGACTGGGCTACCGTCAAATCTGCCATTAAAAACGACCTCAGCGGCTATCTCTATAAGACCACCAAGCGCAATCCTATGATTCTGCCGGTGATTATGGAAATCTAAATATTTAGCCTGAGCAATATAGCCCAAACCCGTTTCTGAGCCACGAAACCACTCCGGAGCTTCGTTATCACTTTTTGGAGGGCACAAAGCCCACCTGCAAAGCTCTGCCTTGCTCTGAAGCGGCTTCAAAGCTTAGAAATCTATGACCCAAGGGGGGAAGGATGATTTGGTCAGGCAAGAATTTATGAAGCAGATGGGCTGACGCCCATCAATGAATAAAATGAAGACTGAGCGAATCAGACA
>JAZQUL010000183.1:0-6206 GCA_045631285.1 Faecousia sp.
GAAAGCTATGCTATAATGTTATGCAGAAAAGTATGGAAATGCGAGGTTTTTTGTATGCCCAATGTGATTTTTCAAATTGAAGGCGGCAGCGAGGTCACCATTGCCTGCCAAAGTGGCGATAATATTTTGGAGCTGGCAAGACGGGCCAATGTAGCCATCGATGCCCCTTGCTCCGGTAACGGCTCCTGCGGCAAGTGCCGCGTGAAGCTCCTTTCTGGCGAAGTGGAAACTTTCCCATCCCGACATACTTCTGATGAAGAATATGAAGCCGGTTGGCGGCTGTCCTGCAACTGCACGGTGATTTCTGACTGCACGGTTTTTGTGCCGGACATTGCCAGCGCCTACCAGTCTCGAATGAAGACTGCCGATCTGAGCAGTCCCCAAGAGATCGCGATTTTTGAGGATGCCAAGGCGAATATGGTCGCCGGTGGCATCGCTTTTGAGAATAACTTCCTTTCTGCGATCGTAGAGATGGCAGAGCCGACCCTTGATGATACGATGCCCGATGTGGAGCGCTTCACTTGGGCGGTGCAGGCACAGCTGGGTGTAGAAAAGGTGGATGTGCCTTTCTTTGTGATGAAGAAGTTGGCTTCCGTTCTTCGTGAGAATCGCTTTGCTGTCTGCGTGAAGGGTGAGAAAAAGGGCGATGCTTTCCTCTGTATGGATGTGTGCGCCCCGACAGATACGGCAATCGTTGGCTGCGCCATCGATATTGGCACTACCACGGTAACGATGGTGCTGGTGGATTTGACAGACGGAAAAATTTTGGCAAAGGGTTCTTCCGGCAACGGTCAAATTCGCTATGGTGCGGATGTGATTAACCGCATTATTCAGCAGGGTCGCCCCGGCGGTAAGAAAAACTTGCAGGATGCCATCATTAAAGAAACCCTTAATCCCATTATTGCGAACCTCTGCAAGTCCGCAGGTATTTCTGCTAATGCCATCCTGCGGCTGTGTGTAGCGGCAAATACCACTATGAACCACCTTTTTGTGGGTGTGGATGCAGAGCCGGTGCGCATGGAGCCTTATATTCCCAGCTTCTTCGGTTGGGAAGGCTTAAAAGCGGGCGACCTTAAGCTGCCTGCTAACCCCCTTGCAGATGTGCAGATCGCGCCCAATATCGGCTCTTATGTGGGCGGTGATATTACTGCCGGTACGCTGGCTTCTATGATTTGGGACAAGGACGAAATGAGCCTCTTTATTGACCTTGGCACCAACGGCGAGATCGTTTTCGGCAATCGGGATTTCCTGATGAGTTGCGCTTGCTCTGCCGGTCCTGCCTTTGAGGGCGGTGACATTTCCTGCGGTATGCGGGCAACTGACGGCGCGGTGGAAGCCTGCGTCATCGATAAAGATACAATGATCCCCACCCTTACCATTGTTGGCGATCCCGGACAGAAGCCCGTGGGCATCTGCGGCTCCGGCATTATCGACATTATTGCGGAGCTGTTCCGCTGTGGTATTATTAACGCGAAGGGTCTCTTTATCCGCGAGGGTGACCGTGTCAAACGGGACGAGCACGATATGGGTCGCTATGTTCTTGCCTTTGAGAATGAGAGCGAGACCGGGCGTGAGATCGCCATCAACGAGGTGGACATCGACAACTTTATCCGCGCCAAGGGTGCCATCTTCTCCGCTATCGATACGATGCTGCAGAGTGTGGATATGCCGGTGGAGGTCATCGATAAAGTGTATGTCGCCGGCGGTATCGGCTCCGGTATCGATATGAAAAACTCCATCCGCATCGGTATGCTGCCGGATGTGGAGCTTAGTAAATTCCAGTATATCGGTAACTCCTCTCTTACCGGCGCTTATGCGATGGTAATGAGCGATCAGGCAAACCGGAAGTGCAGCGAGGTAGGCGCGAATATGACCTACTTAGAGCTGTCTACCTATCCCGGCTATATGGATTCTTTCGTGGCGGCCTGCTTCCTGCCCCATACCAACAGCTCTCTTTTCCCCAGTGCAATGGAGGAATAAAAAATGGAAATTCAGAACAATAAAGAAGAAGTACCTTTTTCCTATTATGCAGAGCTGTATGGCAAGGCGGATAAGGCGGAAATCGCAAGCCGTTTAGGGATTCCTGCGGAAAATGGTGTATTTTCCGTGACCTTGATGGGAAAAACCTATACCGTTACGGAGACAGCGGAAATTACCGACGGGCAGGGGAATTCCCCGGCGCTGCCGATGCAAACCTTTTTGCTGCGGTATTTGCTGGAGGGCAAAAACATTCCTGCCTTGGGCTATTGGAAAACCTTCCGGGAGATGCCTTGGGGCGAGCTGTACATTAAACCCTACACAGGTCGCGTACTGACCCGGGCGGCATTCACCTTCGGTACGAGAGTGGAGGCTTTCCGTAAGGCAGCGGAAAAAATGGGCGCAGAAGCAGTGCCCCATGGTGATGCAGGTTTTGAATTTTCTCTTATCGGGGACTATAAGATTCGTCTGCTGGTTTGGGCGGGAGATGACGAGTTCCCGCCCTCTGCACAGGTGCTCTATTCTGACAATTTTGAGGAAGGCTTTGCCCCCGAGGACCGGGTGGTGGCAGGTGACATTTTGATTACCGCCATCAAGGCAAATATGTAATATGATCCGAATTGCAAGGAAGGAAGACAGCAACCAGCTTGTAGAGATCTATGGCTGGTATGTGGAAAATACGGCGGTATCCTTTGAATATGAAGCACCCACAGTCGCTGACTTTGCCGGGCGCATCCGGGAGATACTGAAGACCCATCCTTTTTTGGTTTATGAAGAAGATGGTCGGCTCCTTGGCTATGCCTATGCCCATCCGCTGATTCGCAGAAAAGCCTGCGATTGGGCAGTGGAAGTCAGCATCTACATTCACCGGGATGCCCGGGGGAAGGGAATCGGCAGATCCCTTTATGAAGCCCTTGAAAAGATACTGCTGCGGCAAAATATCTGCACCCTGGAAGCCTGCGTAGCAGCTTGTGACCGGGAGGACAAGTACCTTACCGACAGTTCCATCCGCTTCCATACAAAAATGGGGTACAAAACGGTAGGTAAAATGAGCGACTGCGGCTATAAGTTCGGGGCTTGGTATCATCTTTTGTGGATGGAAAAGCACATTGCCCCGCGCAGCGCAGAAAACAGGGCGATGATTCCATTCCCGGAAATCAGGGGAGCTGTGATGCGGGATTGCCCTTGACACTACCTTTATACCTATGGTATACTTTATTTGTACGATAAATGGCTGAAATCAGGCAATAAACGGAGAAAAACGATGATTAGAAATGGAGATTTTCTGCTGCGGGAAGTGGCCGGCAGTCAGGTGCTTGTGCCGGTAGGCGCAGCAACCCGGGAATTCGCCGGTATTGTAACCCTCAACGCTGTGGGTGTTCAGATGTGGAATGCGCTGGAGACAGAGCAGACGGTGGAAAGCCTTGTAAAAGTGCTGACCGCACGCTATGATGTGTCCGAAGCACAAGCAATGGCTGATGTGGAAAAATTTCTGAAAAATCTGGAAACAGTAGGCGCGGTAAAATAATGATATAACTGGGAGGATCGTAATGGCTCGGTATCGGATCGCAGACCTGATCGTGGATATGTTGCTTTCCGGTCGGACAAGTCAGCAGGCGCTACCTTATCTTACTGAGGAAGCAGGGGAGGCAGATATCACCCTTTCCTGTGACTGCGAAAAGGTACTCCAAACATATCCCCATTTTGGAGATTTGGATATGGCGGAGTATATGACTACTGGCTCCCTGTTTGCAGTAGAGATGCTGCGGTTTGACGGTTTTCAGCTCCACGCCTCGGCGGTGATGCTGGACGGAAAGGCCTATCTTTTTTCCGCGCCCTCGGGCACGGGAAAATCCACCCATACAGAAAAATGGTGCCGCTTGTTTGGGGCGCAGATTATTAACGACGATAAGCCCGTTCTCCGACGGATAGAAGGAAAGTGGACAGTTTACGGTACACCTTGGTCGGGAAAGAACGATCTGTCCAGCCCGGTAGGCGTTCCTCTTGGGGGCATTGCCTTTTTAAACCGGGGGGAAGTCAATGAGATATTCCCAATGATGCCTATAAAGGCTGTTCCTGCTATTTTAGAGGAGTGTATGCGTTTTTCGCACAAGGGCTGCGCGGCAAGACAATTGGAGCTTGTGGATCTTTTGCTGCGGGAAACACCGATTTGGCAGCTTTACTGCCGGAACGATGATGAGGCGGCAAGGGTATCCTGTGAGGCAATGAAAAATGGAAGCGAATAAGAAAACGGTTCTGCTGCCTATGGAGCAGCTCATTGGTATGGTACAGCTCCAACTGGAGGAGCGCGGCACTGCCAGCTTGGTGGTGACCGGGAATAGTATGTGGCCTCTGTTTTGCCATATGCGGGATCGGGTGCTGCTCGCACCGCCTGCAGCCTGTGAGAAGGGTGATATTATCCTCTATCAGCGGGAAAGCGGGCAGTATGTGCTGCACCGAATTGTTAAGAAGGAAAAGGAAAGCAGTATCTGCTGTGGTGATAACCAGTGCGAAAAGGAGATCATAAAAAACGATTGGGTGCTGGCGGTCGTCACGGATTTTGAGCGAAAAGGTAAATTATACAGCGTTACTTCTAAGGGGTATCGACTGTACAAATGGGTCTGGATGGGGCTTTTTCCGGTGCGGAAATGGATTTTCCTGCTGGTAAGAGGTTGCAGCCGGCTTAAAAATAGATTTTTTGGAGGAAAATTATGAAAAAGCAAAATTTATTTCTGCGTCTGCTGTGCCTTATTTGTGTTGCAGTAATGATTTTAGGCGTGCTCAGCGCCTGTGGCAATAATACCCCTGATACCACCGAACCCCCTGCTGGTCCTACCGACGGTCCGACCAACCCTTCCGGCTCTGCTGACGGTCCGAGCAACCCCTCCGGTCCTGCTGGCGGCTCCGGTGACAACGTAGACGATCCTGACTCTCCGCTTATGGACCGCGACGACGGTATCGACATTATTTGGTAAATGTAAATAGTTTCAGCGCCCGGATAATCCCCGGGCGCTGCGTTTATTTTATTAAGATTTCATTAAGAAACAGGAAGAAACAATAGGTTGATTATTTAATATTTTCCTTGTAGAATGAACAAATAAGCGGTGAATGAATGCAAATATGTTTTAGTGGAGGTGCTTTCTTTGGCTTATGTGCTTGCTGCGGTGATTGGCTATTTGCTGGGCTGCTCCAATATGGCAATTTATATTTCCAGGTACAAAAAGGTAGATATTCGCGCTTTAGGAGGCAAAAATCCCGGCACGGCAAATACAGTGCTGGTTTTAGGCTGGATCCCGGGCATTATCGTGGGACTCCACGATATATCGAAGGGTGTTCTTGCCACGCTGATTGCAAAGACGCTTTTTCCTCAGTTTGAGGGTATTGCTGTGGTTGCCGGCGCTGCCTGTGTCATCGGGCATATTTACCCTGTGTTTATGAAATTCAAAGGCGGCAAAGGCTTTGCTGCCTATATCGGAATGTGGCTGGTTGTGGATTGGCGGGTTACACTGGCAATCCTTGCGGTTGTTGTGCTGGTGACGGTGATTTTTAACTACTTAACCATTGGTACAACCATTACTGTACTGTCACTGCCGGTGTATCTGAGCGTTTTCTTTGCCGGATGGATTGCGCTGGTGGCGGCGTGTATTGCCACGGGCACGGTGATTTGGAATCACAGAGAAAATTATGTGAAAATTTATAACGGCACGGAGATTGGTCTCCGCAGCGCGATAAAAAAGGAACATAGAGTGTCGTAACGTATTGCGGACTGCCCATATGGGCAGTCCGTTTCTCACGGGAGAAAATATTATTGGGACATAAGGCATAGAAATGTGATGTGGAGTACCGGCAATTCCTGCTTGCAAATGAAAGGATTTTGCGGTATGATGGTGCTATCTTAATTTGGAGGGATATTATGAAGCGAAAGATTGACGCGTTTTCTTATGCCAATGAAATCTTGCAGGCTGTGGGTAAGGGCGTACTGATGACCACGAAGGCAGACGGTCAGGTAGATACGATGACCATCGGTTGGGGTACAATGGGTATCCAGTGGGGCAAGCCTATTTTTATTGAAGTCGGATCGTAGCCATGTCGTGCTGTGAGCCAAGGAGTTGTTATCAGGTCTTGTCTTCCTAGACCGCTTGGCCTCCGACTTGGCAGACGGTCAGGTAGATACGATGACCATCGGTTGGGGTACAATGGGTATCCAGTGGGGCAAGCCTATTTTTATT
>JAZQUL010000184.1:0-3672 GCA_045631285.1 Faecousia sp.
GCCGGTGATGAAAATCTGCCGCCCCTTTTTGCTCATTGCCGCGTACACGCCGGCTTCCTCAGAGGATGCGAGAATTTTCAGGTCTGTTTTCTCAATATCCTCTCGCTCTACCGTCGTATGCCGGGAGTGAGGTGCCCAAAACACATCGTCAAAGCCACGGAGCAATATGGAACGCTTATAATCCGCCTGATGGCGAAATACGCCAAACAGCTTCTTATCAAGGGGTTTCTTTTGGACACCGTAATGGTAGTAAAGACCGGCCTGCGCGCCCCAGCAGATGTGCAGCGTGCTATGGACATTGGTTTTTGTCCACTCCATAATTTCGCACAGCTCCTGCCAGTAGTCCACGTCCTCAAAGGCCATATTTTCCACCGGCGCGCCGGTGATGACCATACCGTCAAATTTCCGGTGCTTCAGCTCGTCGAAAGTTTTGTAAAAGGTCAGAATATGATCCTGCGATGTATTTTTGGATACATAAGTGCTGGTTTTCATCAGCTCCAGCCGCACTTGCAGGGGCGTGTTGCCCAAAAGGCGGCTGAGCTGGGTCTCGGTGACGATTTTTGTGGGCATCAAATTCAGCACCACGATTTCCAGCGGACGGATGTCCTGGGTGCTGGCTCTGCCCTCTTTCATCACGAATATATTCTCCTGCTGCAGCGCCTCCGCTGCCGGCAGGTCATTGGGGATTTGAATGGGCATAGGGTCGCCCTCCTTGCTACTTTTATCTATTTCATCATTTTATCCCAAATCGCCAATGTTGTCAATTCCCTGCAATTTGGTGCCCGGGTAGTAATGGGCAAGTATTTCGGCATAATCACTGCCGCTTACCGCCATAGCCTCCGCGCCATCCTGGCTTAGTCCCACCCGGTGGCCAAAGCCTTTGGTTGTAATGGATACCGAGCTTCCCACAACGGTGATGATAAAGGCGGTAGAGCGCAGTTTTAGTTTCTGTCGGACGGTTGTGCCTTTGTACTGCGTTCCTCCAATTTCGATGGTGGCAACACCGCCGCCCTTTGTATAGGTGATTTTTCCAATCCAAGAGCCGGGGGTGCCGGATAGGCCGTCAAAAGCAGCCGCAAATTCCCCGGCAGACATAGAGACGGTTTTCATATAATCGGAGGATTTTTCCTCACCGGGACTTACCACAGACTGCAAATACGGCACGTCTGCGCCCCAAACGGCAGCCGCGTCCTCCGTTCTGCCACCGGAACAGGAGAAATAGGTGGCTTCAATCAGTTCTCCCTCATAGGTCACTACCTGTCCGGCAGTAGATAGCACCGCTTGGCGCACCTTTTCACGCATTTTGGCACTGCCGGTATAATCCTCCGGCGCTACATAGGCCTGACAGCAGCCGTAATACGTGCAAATATCGGCATTTTCGTGGCGTTTTGTCCGCAGCGCATAGGTGCGCGCCGCCACAGCCTGGGCCTTCAGCGCTTCATTTTCATAGCTGGCAGGCATTTCCGCCAGCACAACGCCCCATATGTAGTCCTCCAAATCCATTTCCTTTACGCCGCCGTCTGCCATCAAGACCTGAAAATCTCCCGTGGATGGGGCTGCTTCTGTGGGAAAAATAGGCAGTAGTTCCCAATTAGGGCGGCAGGCAAGCAGCATCGTCAGGCACGGCAGCAGTACGCCCAGTATCAGCGCGATATGAAGTTCCTTATTTTTCATAGTGATCCCTCCCGCTTTTATTGTAACGGTCTGCTTGTCCGCGTGTAGTCGAAAGGACTAAGTTACATCGTAAAGATTTATCGCAAGGGTTGACAGCGACCTGTATATTTCGTATAATTTAGACACAAATTCCAAAATGGAGTGTATTATGAAACGGTTTATTAAAGCGCTTACAGTGATCCTCCTTGCCGCAGCCATCGTGCTGGGCACTGTGTGGTATTTTTTAGAATATGACCCGGATTTTACCCACGATATGTTGGTTCGGGGTGCCCAGTTCTTTGAGGATCAGGGATACCCTGCCATTTCCACCTGGATGTATGACCGGGCCTATAAGTACGGTCAGAGCATTGAAGAGATTTCTCTGGAACTGGCAGATTATTATGAATCTGTGGGAAATTACGCAAAGGTAGAAGAAACCTTGCTGCGCGCCATCCGGGATGGCGGCGGTGTCAATGTCTACATTGCGCTCAGCCGCGCCTTTATACAGCAGGATAAGCTTTTGGATGCCCATCAGCTTGTGGAAAACGCCCCTGCGGCAATCAAGGAAAAACTGAATCTGCTGCGGCCGGCTGCTCCCGCCCCTGACTTCCCTGCCGGTCATTATGACACTTATCTGTCCCTGCAATTCCTTGCGGAAAGCGGCAAAGTCTATATCTCCTCCGGTGATTTTCCCTCTACCGGCCGGGATTTACATACAGCGGCTGTGACCTTAAATGCAGGTGAAAACGTGTTTTACGCCCTGACGGTAGGCGAAAACGGCTTGGTAAGTCCTCTCACCGAGCACCGCTACACGGTAAAGGGCGTTGTGGAGCAGGTGGTATTTACCGACCCGGCAATGGGCGCCGCCATTCGGGAGGCTGCCGGTTTCCTGGAAGGTACGACCATCTACACAAACGATCTGTGGGAGATTAAGGAATTTACCATCCCCGCAGGCGCTATCAGCCTTGAGGACCTGAAATACCTGCCCTATTTGGAATCCCTTATAATTGCGAACTGTCAAGCGCCCCTAACGCCGCTGGGCAACTTAACAGAACTGAAAACCCTCTCTGTAAAGCGGTCTATCGTGGAAGCAGAGGGTCTTGCCGCCATCTTCGGCCTTTCCAAGCTGGAAGCTTTGACTCTCCGGGGCTGCAGCCTCTCCTCTGTTGCCGGCATTGAAGCGCTGACACAACTGACTGCGCTGGATTTGGGCGAGAATGTTCTGCGGGATTTGACACCGCTTGCCTCCTTGACCAGCTTGCAGGTTTTACTTTTGGATAACAACGCAGTCACAGAGCTTACTGCCCTTGGCAGCCTGAAAGCCCTACGGGAACTGAATCTTTCTTATAATTCTATCACAAATGTTTCCAAGCTTCAAGGTTTAACCGGTCTGCAAAGCCTGAATTTGAGCAATAATCAGATAAAAGATGTGCAAACCCTCAGCAAATTAACGGAACTGACCCATTTGAATCTGTCCTACAATAAGATTTCCTCTGCCACTTATCTGTCTGCCTGCAAGAAGCTCACCGAACTGGATATCTCCAACAACACCATTTCCAGCATCTATACCTTTAATCAGCTCACCGCGCTGGAAGTGCTGAATTTCTCCTACAATAAGATTTCTTCCATCCCCTCTTTCCCCAAGGATTGCGCGCTGACCACCGTTGTTGGCACGAAGTGCGCGATTACCAGCATTGAGAGTTTGGCAGGTCTTAAGAATCTTAACAGCGTTACGCTGGATTACAACGGGAGCCTGAAAAACATTTCTAACTTAAGCAAATGTCCCCGGCTTGTGATGGTCAGTGTCTACGGCACCAAGGTCAAGGATGTGAAAGCGCTCACAAATAACAGCGTTGTGGTCTACTATACGCCCTAAACAGTCGCCCCGCCGCCTGAGTCTTGGGCTACGGGGTTTATCACATCATCGTTTGAAGCCGTAGGGGTCGATGCCCACATCGACCCGCGGACGGATGTAGGCATCCGCCCCTACAATCTCATTTGATGGTGCACTTGTAGGGG
>JAZQUL010000185.1:0-5301 GCA_045631285.1 Faecousia sp.
GAAAATGGCGGCCAGCCACCGTCACTTGCTCACCATAATTCCGGTCTAAATCCAAATTCCGCCCGAAATAGTGACTCCCGGCGGTGTAAGAAACTGCTGTACACATAAAATCGCCTCCATACAGGCAGTATGTGAGAAATAAATAATTTTATGAAAAGGGTGTCCATTTTGGATTTGCCGTGCTATAATGAGAGAAAAACCATTGCGAGGAAAGCTATGATACTTTATTTAATACGTCACGGGGAGAGCTTTTCCAACGTAGATAAGACCTTTACCGGTCAGCAAAATGCGAAGCTGACGGAACTGGGCCATAAACAGGCAGACGCTATCAGCCGGTACTTTTTAGGCATTCACATAGACCGGATTTATGCCTCTGACCTCTCCCGCGCCTACGAGACCGCCCTTCCGCTATCAAAGATAAGCAGAGTACCCATCGAGAAAAACGCGGCGTTCCGGGAGATTAACGGCGGCAAATGGGAATACCAAAAGTTCGCGGAGCTGACCGACCTCTATCCCGAGGATTACGCCCGCTGGCGCTATGATTTGGCAAATGCCCGCCCCACCGGCGGCGAATCCATCCGGGAAATCTGCAAGCGGACTACAGAAGCGGTGGATGCCATCGCCAAAGCCCATCCGGAGGAAACGGTGGTCATCGCCACCCACGCCGTGCCCATTCGCGTGATGCTCAGTTTCTGGCTCACCGGAGGCGTAGAGGAGATTGACAAGACTGCCTGGGTTCCCAATGCGTCCATCACTAAGGTAGAATATAAGGACGGTGTTTATACACCTCTTGAAATCGGCATCACCGCCCACCTGCAGGATATGATTACCAACCTGCCGGACAAAATCTAGGCATATAAATGGCGCGTACCCTTTGGTACACGCCATTTTTGCGTATCAGGAATTTTTCATTACCACCATATCCACACCGTCGCCAACGTGCTCGCAGGCATCCGCGCAGGCTTCAAAGCGGTTGTAAATCTCCCGCCAGGAGATGACGGTAAGGGGGTCTGTAAATTGCTCGCTCAGCGCCCGGTTTGCCCGGATGTACAGGGCGTCGCATTCCTCCTCCAAATGACTCAGCTCGATGACCTGATTCTTGAGCTTCTCCGGCTTCTTGAAATTCACAAATTCGCCCAGCATAATCTTCATCTTTTCACAGCAGTCCCACACTCGGCCGGCAAACTCCACCGCCTCCGGGGTGACAGAGGGGATGTTATACATATAGAAGTACTGAAGCACCTCCTCAATGGCGTCGGCCACCTCGTCAATGTTATGGCTGACGGCAGCTAAGTCCTCCCGGTCAACGGGGGTGACAAAGGCCCGGGCGAGGGAAGCGGTCATTTCGTGCTTGACACCGTCCGCGGCATGCTCATAGCTGTGCATAGTATCCAGAGTGTCGTTCCAGTTACGGCCCTCGTAATTTTCCATAACCTCCACAAGATAAGCGGCGGCCTTGCAGGCGTAATCCGCAGCGAGAATCAGATTATCAAAATACATACGGTCATTCTTTGCCATACTATTTCATCCTTTCTTTATAAGAAGATAAACATAAAGAGCTTGGTCATCAAAAAGCTGATCAGTCCGCAGCCGGGGAAGGTCAGCGCCCAAGTCAGGCACATCTCCTTGACCACACCGAAATTGATGGCCTTTACGCTGCGAACAGCGCCAACGCCCATAATGGCGGTGGTTTTTGCGTGGGTGGTGGAAACGGGCAGGGAGAATAGGGAACACAGCAGCAGGGAAGAGGATGCAGCTACGTCTGCGGAAAAGCCCTGATACTTTTCCAGCTTTACCATATCCATACCCACGGATTTAATAATCTTCTTGCCGCCAATGGCAGTGCCAAGCCCCATAATCACCGCGCAAAGAATCATAATCCAGGTGGCAGGGGCCAGACCGTCGGGAATATCCTTGCCCTGGGACATAAACAGACACAAAATGATGATGCCCATAAATTTCTGACCGTCCTGGGCGCCGTGCATAAAGGCGGAATAGGCTGCGCCGGCAATCTGGGCGTATTTAAAGACCGGTTCGGTCTTTCTCCTCTCTACGTTATAGAAAATCTTTGTCACCAGCTTGCAGATAACCCAGCCAAGTCCGAAGCCCAACGTCACGGAAATCACGATGCCATAAAGCACCTTGACCCATTCAGCGCCATTGACAGCGCCAAAACTGCCATGCAGGGCGATGGCAGAGCCGGTAAGGCCTGCGATGAGGGCGTGGCTTTCGCTGGTGGGAATGCCAAATACAAAAGCAGCAGAAGCCCAGGTGACGATGGCGAACATAGCCGCGCTGAGGGCGATAATCGCGGTTTTGGGGTCATTGCCGAAATCTACCATCTTCGTGATGGTCTGGGCGACCTTGGGGCTGAGCAGGGTCATTACATAGACGCCAAGGAAATTAAAGATTGCAGCCATAATAATCGCGGCCCGGGCAGACATACAGCGGGTAACCACGCAGGTGGCAATGGCGTTTGGCGCATCGGTCCAGCCGTTAACCAAAATAACACCCAGCGTCAGCGCAACAGCGATAAACAGCAGGGGATTTTGGGTCATCTGCGACCAAAAATATGCAAAGGATAAATCCATCGTGGACAACCTCCCTTTCTTTCGTTATCGTGGATACAATGAGGCAAGTATACCACAGGCAAGGTAATTTGTAAAGTTTTTCCTTTGGAAGCGCAGACAGCAGACACATCTGCACCCACGTCAATTGACAATGGACAATTATCGCTCCATTGCGAGGAACACAGCGAAGAGATAATCTCTGCTGCAAGTTTTCCACAGGATTATCCACAGGAAATGGCGACTTTTCCACAGAGTTTTCCACAAGCAAACATACCTTATGAACCAAATCTCCTATCGTAAACGATTATTCTATATATATTTCTTTTTCTATGTCTCTATCTTACACTTATCCTTATACTTACTCTTAGTCTTATACTTACTCTTATACTTATTCTAGTTGCGACAAGTTGTTGTCAGTCAGGCGTTTCATAGCCCGCTTTCTGGCGGTATCCAAAATCGGCTGGCAGACAGAAAAAACCGCCAAAACAGAAGGCTTTGTGACCTCCGGATTTGGCAGCTGACCGTTTAAGGCATAATCGCATATTGTTATGTAAGCTTGCAGTTTTTCTTTTTTCGTTGGCAGACTGTCGATGCTTTGATAAAAGGATTCGTAAAATGTAAATTGCTTTCTTCTCATAAGTAATTCTCCTTCAGGTATAAAAATAGCGTGGTCAACTTCCGGTCTACCACACTGCTATTATACCACACTTTCCCGAAAAAGTCTTCCCACTTTTTTCCCATTTTCATTTTTGTAAAAGTGGCGAAAACCCGCTGCCCGTCTACACTTTCCGCCCCTCTCCGAAAAAACCCTCTTTTTTTCCACTCGTCCCCCTCCGTAGGGGTCGATGCCCACAACGACCCGCGGGCGGATGGTATCCGCCCCTACAAGATTTATGGCGGTGCTCTCGTAAGGGCTGGGTTTCCCATCCCACTTACCGCAACCGAAATGTCACCTTGAATTATTTCTAATTAAAAAGACCGCCCGCAGGCGGTCTTTTTGGTATACTTGCTTAGCCGTAGGTGTAAGTCACGGTAACGGTATTGCCGGAGAGAACCTTATAGGACAGGGTAATGGCCTCCAGCGCGCCGATGGTATAGCTTCCTTCCATGGTAATCTCTGTACCACTAATTAATTTACCCATAAATTCGCCGGTAGAAATTACCTCACCGGAGAACGTAAAGGGAGGAATACCGTCTTTATGAACGAAATTCCGGAGCGTCTCGTTGGAGAAATTGAACTTAGGAAGGTCGTAGGCTTCCTTAGCGCTTTCCTCCGCATCCAGCGTTCCCTTGGTGACGGTGGAGAAGGCATCGGGGGCGGTGATTGTGTTGCCGTTTACCGTAAAACTGTTCAGCGTTGTGATTTCGTATTCCACAGTTCTCACACCGTCAGCGGTGGTAACGGTGTATTTTTCTGTGGTTTTGGTGCCATCAGGGGCGGAGACTGTCATTTCAATGGTGTAATTTTGGGTGTCAGCCTGGGCATAGCCATTGAGAGTCTCAAAAATCCGGCCGTTGTCGGCTGCGGAATCACAGGCAGAGAGGCAGAGTATGAGGAGGGCAATCAAAGTCAGCGCAATAATACTTCTTTTCATAATTTACCTCCATTAAAAATATTTTTTGCTCAGAAGCTGGTAAGCCGCATAGGAAAGGGAAGTGACCAAAATTGCAGACTGTGAGAAAATGGCGTTATGCTCTCTTTCTACGTCAGACTGCACCTGCGTGACCGTCTGATTGTAAGCGGTAACGGCAGCTTGCAGGGTCTGATAGCTTTCTGCTACCTGCGCCTTTCCGGACTGAGAAAGTCCGTTATAAATGATAAGGGCATCGCGGATGGCATTAAACTTATCAGGGCCGGTTGTCGCCGCCTGCAACTTTTTGACAGCAGCCACAAAGCCGTCCGTGTTATCAGGAATGGTAACGGGAGGATCCACAGGATCTACAGGCGGGTCAACGGGATCCACGGGCGGATCGACAGGGTCAGATGTACTGCCGCTGCTTGCATTACCGGAGGGGGTGGTCATATCATCGGGAACATCCCTGCCAAAAAGCAGCCAAGCGTATTCGGGATAATCCACGAATACGTTGCGAACGCCGGTAACAGACTGTACGGCGTCGTTTCTGCCCATTTCCCAGGTATCTACGGGGTCGGCTTCCATCCAGGCGAGGAGGGTAGACAGATTTTCCATTACACCGCCGCTGCCCCACATAGTGCCGGTTGCGCCCCAGCGGACGTACATATAAAGCACCATTCTGGCGCAGTCACCCTGTACGGAAATGCCGGGATTATAGCCGGAGGATGCGCCATAAGCAGTGTTGCCACGGGAGGAGTTTTCGCTGGGGTTTGCAGGCCGCAGGTGCATAATGTCGCCAATCTGCTTGTCTGTGCTGAGCTTACTCTTGGGCCAGACGTGCTCCTGATTCCAGGTATTGCCGCCGTCCCAAGTGCTAGAGACAAGGCCGCCACGGTACAGAAGCGCGACCCTAGAGGTATCGCTGCTGACGCAATCGGTATACTTATAAAAGTCCCGAACATTCTTGCTGCCATCATAATAGGTATAAAAAGTGTGTGTGCCGGCCATCAGGTTCTGCAGCTGCTTATACAGTGCGCTGTTATGGGCATTGGATTGGGTAGTGCCTCCGGAGACCTTGGACATACCATCCCACTCGTAGCTGCCGGAATAATAGGCATCGACGTATTTGGAAAGAAATACGCATTCCTCACCACGGG
>JAZQUL010000186.1:0-2163 GCA_045631285.1 Faecousia sp.
CTACGAAGTTGCTAAGTATGTTGGCGCTTATGCAGCTGCTCTGAACGGCATTGATGTTCTGACCTTCACCGCAGGTGTTGGCGAAAATGACGGTGCAGTTCGTGCTGCTGTCTGTGAGTACCTGAGCTTCCTGGGTGTGAAGATCGACCACGAGCTGAACAAGGCCCGCGGCAAGGAAGTGAAGATCTCCACTCCCGACTCCAAGGTCGAGGTTTGGGTAGTTCCCACCAACGAAGAGCTGATGATCGCGCAGGATACTGCCGATCTGGTAAACGCCGCAAAATAATTGACGATTGTGGAGCCGCCGCTGTTGTGGCGGCTCTTACATCAAGGCACAGCAGATAACCCCTCTCCCGGGGAGAGGGTGGATTTTGCGAAGCAAAAGACGGGTGAGGAACGGCGTGCAGAAAAGTCTGTACAGTTGTATTTTATAGAGGATTTGTGCCCGCATTCCTCTTCCGGCTTTACTTACGTTCAGCCACCTCCGCCTGCGGGCGGCCGGTCGCGGCTCCGACAGTCCACCGGACTGTCATTCACTACCGCGACTGCGCTTCGCTTACCCCGGGGGGAAGGGATTGAACGGCATAACCTCCAAGGATGAATTAGGAGTGCGAATATGGCATCTGTTACTGAACGGTTTTTAAAATACGTTTCCTTTGAGACCACATCTGATGAATTTTCTGACACTTGTCCTTCCACCGAGGGACAGAAGGCCCTGGGCGCGGCCATTGTGGAGGAAATGCAAGCCCTTGGCATCACCGATGCCTGCCTCGATGAGCACGGCTATGTGTACGGCACGGTGCCCGGTGACCCGGAATTGCCGGTCATTGGTCTTATCGCCCATATGGATACGTCGCCCGATGCATCCGGCAAGGATGTAAAGGCCAGAATTGTAGAGTATAAGGGCGGCGATGTGTGCCTCAACGAGGAAAAGGATATTTGGCTGCGGGAAGAGAGTTACGGCAGCCTTAAAAACCACGTGGGCAAGCATCTCATAGTCACCGACGGCACAACCCTTTTGGGCGCAGACAATAAGGCCGGTGTGGCGGAGATTATGACCGCTGCGGAAAGACTGATGAAGGTGAAGAGACACGCCACCCTGAAAATCGGCTTTACTCCTGACGAGGAGATTGGCCGGGGCGCAGATTTGTTTGATGTTGCGGGCTTTGATGCGGAATATGCCTATACCGTAGACGGCGGCGCTATCGGCGAAATTGAGTATGAGAACTTTAATGCCGCCGGCGCGAAAGTGACTGTTCGGGGTCTGAGCATCCACCCGGGCGGCGCCAAGGATAAGATGGTCAATTCCCAGTTGGTGGCGATGGAGTATAATGCGCTCCTGCCTGCCGACCAGCGCCCGGAACATACAGAAGGCTATGAGGGTTTTATCCACCTGACCGATATGAAGGGACAGGTAGAGGAGACGGTTCTTCGCTACATCATCCGCGACCACGATATGGAAAAATTCGAGGAGAAGAAGGACCTGATGGTGGCGGCGGCCTGCCGTATTGACGAAAAGTATGGCAAGGGCACGGTGCAGGTGGCGCTCCGGGACAGCTACTACAATATGAAAAATAAGATTGCGCCCTGTATGTATATCATTGACCGGGCGGAAGCCGCAATGCGGAAGGTGGGAATGAACCCCCGGGCTGTCCCTATCCGGGGCGGTACGGATGGCGCAAGACTTTCCTATATGGGTCTGCCTTGCCCTAACTTATGCACCGGCGGCGAGAATTTCCACGGCCGCTTTGAGTATATCCCCGTAGAGGATATGGAAAAGTGCGTTGATATGCTGGTAGAGATCATTAAAATGGACAATTGACAATTATCAATTGACAATTAAGGTGTCCGCTTTGCGGACGAATGAAATAAGGACCGTCCGATGGACGGTCCTTTGTGCGTTTTTAGAGAATTGTCAACTGTCAATTGTCAACTGTCAATTCGCCTTCGGCAAGGGGTTCCTCTGTGGGAGTTTCCTCAGAGACCGGCGGGTTGATGATCGCCATCATTTCCTCGCCGGTAATGGTCTCTTTTTCCAGCAGTAATGCGGCAATATCGTCTAATAACCGGCGGTTATTTTCGAGAGTCTCCTTGGCGGAAGCATAGCAGGCGGCAAGGAGCTTTTGTACCTCCCGGTCAACCAGCGCCGCAGTTTCGTCGGAG
>JAZQUL010000187.1:0-21423 GCA_045631285.1 Faecousia sp.
GGAAAAATCTGCGCCACCGAGGAAAATGTTGACGATGGGCATAATGAGGTCGTTGGTTACGCTTTTTGTAATGGTGGAGAATGCGCCGCCGATGATAGTACCAACGGCCAGCGCCAGCGCATTGCCCTTTACGGCAAATGCACGAAATTCATCCCAAAAAGCCTTTCTTTTCTCTTTTTTGAACATATTTACTCCTAAAGTGTGGGCTTTACTCAGTCGTTACAACGAATTCTACGGTGCTGTAGACCTTGAGCAGTGCGTCTTTGTCATAGTCGCTCTCCGGGGTCACGCAGGTAATTTCCCAAGTGGAACCGTCAGTTGCGCCCACGAAGTAATGGGTTTCGATAACACGGCTGCCTGCGCTGTCTTCTTTTGCATTGTATGTGTAGAACTTTGCTCCGTTTTCTAAGGTTTCCTTAGAACCTGCACCGAAAAGCAGACCTTCAGCAACCAATGCAGATGCTGCATTGTGCTTTGTAAATGTCATCTTGCCAAACTTGGTGTAAAGAACGGCATAGCCAGCCTTGTTTTCTTCTTTTTCGGTGACCTCACCGGCGATGGTGAACTTAAAGCCGTACTGAGAGAAATCCTTCTTCAGGGGGATGAAGTCGCAGCCTGTCAGAAGCAGGGCAGCCAGCAGAACGATTGCGATTACAGATGTGATTTTCTTCATAATAGTTGTCCTCCTTATTGTTTACATAAAACTTAGATTTATTTCACTTAGAGGGCGTAGAAACCCCTAAGTTACTTACAGTAAACATTTTGTGGATATACATTTGTGGTTTACATAATATATCCTCTGCTAAAGTTACTTGGCTTCGATGACTTCGATACCGCCCAGATATTTCCGCAGGCATTCGGGAACCACCACAGAGCCGTCTGCTCTCTGGTTTTGTTCTACGATGGCGGGGAAAATACGGGAGGTGGCAAGGCCGGAGCCGTTGAGAGTGTGAACAAAGTCGATCTTGCCGTCAGCACGACGGTAGCGGATGTTGCCACGGCGCGCCTGATAATCCCGGGCGTTGGATACGGAGGAGACCTCTTTATAGCCGTTCATAGAGGGAATCAGAATCTCAATATCATAGGTTCTTGCCATGGATGCGGAGCAGTCCCCTGCCGCCAGCTTTACAGTGCGGAAATGCAGTCCAAGACCGGCAACCAATTTTTCTGCCTTGGTGACCAGCTCCTCAAATGCTTCGTCAGAGCCTTCGGGGGTGGTGAACTGGAACATTTCTACCTTATTAAATTGGTGACCGCGAACCATACCACGCTCGTCAGCTCGGTGAGAACCGGCTTCCCGACGGAAACAGGGCGTATAGGCAAAGAACTTCTTGGGAAGATCGGCTTCTGTCAGTATCTCATCCCGGTAAACAGAGGCGAGAGCCGCTTCCGCGGTGGGCAGCATATAGAAAGTGCCGCCTTCGGTGGGATGATTTGCAATTTTGAAGACCTCATCGGCAAACTTGGGGAACTGGCCGGCTGTCAGACCGCACTGGTACTCCAGCATATGGGGCGGCAGGATGAAATCGTAGCCGTCTGCAGTGGGGGTGTCAATAAAATAGTTCAGCGGCGCCCATTCCAGCCGTGCGCCCATACCGGTGTACATCCAGTTGCCGCCGCCGGCAAGTTTTACGCCCCGTTCGTAGTCAATAAGACCCAAATCGGTACACAAATCCACGTGGTGCTTAGGTTCGAAATCAAAGCTGTGCTTCTCGCCAATGTAGCGCAGCGGCTCGTTATTTTCCTTTCCTCCCGGGAGAAGGTCGGGATCGGGCAGGTTGGGCAGGCTCAGCATCGCGGTATAGTACTGCTCCTCCGCTTCGCGCAGCTTTGCTTTGTCGTCGGCAATGGCTTCGTCAATGGCAACAGAAGCGGCCATATTGGCGCTGATTTGGGCGTCGATGGCGGAAACGTCCTCGCCTCGCTTTTCTGCGCCCTTTTTCTGACCGAACAGCTTGCCGTTTTCCTTGGAAAGCTTATTTTTCTCGGCAGTTTTGGTCTCGGTTGCAGTTTTCAGGCTGCGAACCTGCACATCCAGCTCCAAAATACGGTCAACAACTGCATCGCAGTCCATTTCCTTTGCCCGGAGACCGGCCTTTACAGCATCCGGGTTTTCTTTGATACGTTTAATATCCAGCATTTAAATTCTCCTTAGTCCTCGATAAGGCCGCTATTTTCCGGCATAATGATCATACAGATGATATACGCAAGCACACCGCTGCCTGCAAACAGGCTCAGCAGCACCCAGCCGACACGCACAAGGCTGGGATCGATATTAAAATATTCAGCGATACCGCCGCAAACACCGGCGATTTTCTTGTTTACACGGGATCTGCACAGTTTTTTCATCATTTTCTCTCCTTATTTCTTTAATTGCATCAGCGCATCCAGCAGAAGCTGCAGGTCCTCAGGACCGTAGAATTCCAGCTCGAACCGGCCTTTGCGTTTGCCGTTTACAATTTTTACGCCGCGCCCAAGGATTTTGGACAGGTCTTTCTCACATTCGGAAATATAATCCACCTGCAGGGGCACATATTCGGCTTTTACCGGCTCTCGGGTCAGGTTCTTACATAAAAGCTCAGCCTGACGGACGGAAAGTCCCAGAGCAGCAATCTTTTGCGTGACCTCTGCCTGCTTTTTCGGGTCCTTGATGGAAAGAACGGCCCTTGCGTGGCCGGCAGAAAGCTCGCCTTTGCGGACACGTTCCAGGACACTGGGCGCCAAGGTCAGCAACCGCAGCGCATTTGCCACCGCAGGACGGGATTTGCCCACTCTTGCGGCCGCTTCCTCCTGAGTTAATGCAAAATCTTCAATTAAGGACTGATAACCCAGGGCTTCTTCCACGGGATTTAAGTCTTGGCGCTGTAAATTCTCGATAAGCGCCAATTCCATAGCCTTTTTGTCGTCTGCCTCAATGATTACAGCTGGAATCTCGGAAAGTCCGGCTATCCGGGCAGCACGCCAACGACGTTCACCGGCAATGATTTGGAAATAGCCGGTAGGCAGCTCCCGAACGGTCAGGGGCTGTAAGACGCCGTGCAGGGCGATGGAATCTGCCAGCGCCTGCAATTCTACCTCATCAAAGTCTTTTCGGGGCTGATTTTGGTTATTTTCAACTTTTTGGATGGGGAGCAGCCGATAAGGGGTGTTTTCGGAGGGTGTTTCCACCACGTCCATCATAAGTGCCCCGAGACCACGGCCCATACCTTTTGGTGTTGCCATATCTTCACCTCTTATAATTTCTTAAGTATTTCCTCGGCAATTGCCCGATATGCCACCGCACCGCGGCTTCCTTTATCATATGCGCTCACGGGCAGTCCGTGACTGGGCGCTTCTGCAAGGCGGACATTGCGGGGAACAACGGTCGCAAATACCTTTCCGGGGAAATGTTTCCGAACCTCTTGCGCCACCTGGGTGGAGAAATTGGTTCTGCCGTCAAACATCGTCAGCGCAACCCCAAATATCTCAAGCTGGGGATTTACCCGTTTTTTTACCAGACGCAGGGTATTCATCAGGTCTGCCAAGCCTTCCAATGCGTAATATTCGCATTGCACAGGAATTAATATACTGTCCGCTGCCGCCAGTGCGTTAATGCTCAGAAGCTCCAAAGATGGGGGACAGTCAATGAAAATGACATCGTATTTGTCTTTTACTGCGGAAAGGGCGGTTTTGAGCCGCAAATTGGGCGACTCCATAGCAATCAGCTCCACTGCCGCGCCCGCAAGGTCTGCGCTGGCCGGCAAAACGTCACCAAATTTGGTTTCCACAATGGCTTCGGCTGCAGGCACATCGTTGATTACCACGTCATATACGGATTTTTTCAGCTTCCGCTTGTCCAAACCAAGACCGGAGGTGGCGTTGGCCTGGGGGTCAAAGTCGCACAGCAGGACCTTTTTGCCTGCATCGTGCAACGCGGCTGTCAGATTCACTGCGGTGGTGGTTTTTCCCACACCGCCTTTTTGATTGACGACTGCAATAATCTTACCCATAGTTCATTCCTTTTCTATCATATTGTTTCACGTGAAACACGCAGAATGCAGCAAGAATGTTTCACGTGAAACACAACGGGACTTACCACAACTTAGGCGCGTTGGGCATATTCTCCGGCATACCGAACATCCAAAGGTAGACAAGCGCGCCCACAGCCACAAGCAAAAGGAGCAAAGTAATCGAAAAGGCGCAGGCCAGTCTGCGGGCAGTACGTTTGGATAAGAGGAACTGGTCCTCCATAGAAGCAAATAAATGGCTGCTTTGCTTTTTTGAAGAAGGAGGGGAGGGCTGCGTCGGGATGACAACAGGCGTTCCTTTGGGAACAGGATACCCTTCCATCTCCTGCTGGCATTGTTCGCAAAAAACGGCTTTGCCTACGGTCTCTCTGTTACAGTTCAGGCAACTCATAAATTTGCCTCCTCTCTCTGTCCTGCGGCAATAGATACCTTAATATATTATATAATATAAATCCTGTTTCGTAAAGTCAAAAATAACAAAAACAGGCAGGAATTTTTGTGCAAAGAGGAAAATTATAAAAATATAGCATTACCCTCTTGACAATCAAGTGACCATATAATATAATTACAGTACCGCAAGAAAAGGAGTGATGACAATAATGCAGTGGAATATACCCGGAACGGTGCTGTATGCCCGTCGTGAGACGGAGGGCGACGGTGAGCAAATGCTCCGCGCAATGTTCCTTGGAGGGGATATTACGCTGGCTCAAGTGGCCGGAATTACCGGACTGGAGGCGCACACAGTCCAAAATTGGGTGAAAAGGGGCTTTTTAACGCCGCCGGTGCGGAAAAGGTATACCATTGACCAGCTTTGCCGCATCATTAACATCAATATGCTGCGGGGCGTATTCTCTTTAGAGCGAACCTGCGGCCTGCTCGGCTACATCAACGGACAGCTCAACGATCGGTCCGATGATATTATCGGGGACGCGGATTTGTACTTTATGTTCATTTCCCTGGCTTCCCGCGCTCAGCAGCTTACCCGACCGGAGGCCTGCGAGCGGATTCTCGCAGAAATGCTTCGGGATTACACCGAACCGTATCCGGGAGCGAAGGAACGCGTTGGCAATGCTTTGAAAGTTATGTTAACTGCCTATCTGGCGGCGCGCATGCGTTCTTCTGCCGATTTGATGCTTGCGGAACTGGAAGAAGAAGGTAAGAAAAGTTCGGAAAATGAAGAAATTACAAGTAAAGAAACATATTTTAAGGAGTGAAAGTTATGGAAATTAAATTTACAGGTTCGAGCTATTCCGGTGGGGGCGGAGGAAAGTCCTTTGATCCCAAAAGCCTTGCGAAGAAGCTGGCAATCGGCGCGCTGGTGGCAGTTTTGTTGATTGGCGCCCTTGGCAGCTTTTACACGGTTGACGACAAGCAGCAGGCGGTGGTGACCACTTTCGGTAAAGTTACCGATGTGACCGACGCAGGCGTCCACTTTAAGCTGCCCTTCGGTATTCAGAAGGTCAAGACTGTAGACGTCCACGTGTACCAAAAAATTGAGCTGGGTTACACCACCAGCAAGGACGACTATATGACCAAAACCTCAGAAAGCACTATGATTACCGGTGATTATAACATTGTAAACGTGGATTTCTTTGTAGAATATAAGATTACAGACCCGGTATCTTATCTTTATTCTTCCGTTGAGCCGGAAATGGTGCTGAAAAACCTGATTCAAAGCCAGGTTCGGAACGTGGTCGGCTCTTCTGAGGTGGACGCGGTGCTGACCGACGGCAAGGAGAATATCCAAATGCAGGTACGGGAGCTTGTAACGGAAATCCTTGCGGAGTACGACATCGGCCTTTCTCTTGTAGACGTGCGTATTCAGGACTCCGAGCCGCCTACGCAGGCCGTTATCGAGGCCTTTAAGGCGGTGGAAACCGCAAAACAGCAGGCGGAAGCCGTTGTCAACAACGCCAAAGCCTATCAAAACGCGAAAATCCCCTCTGCCCAGGCAGAAGCTGACCAGCTTATTCAGAATGCAGAATACCTGAAGCAGAAGCGAATCAACGAGGCAAAGGAGCAGGTGGCGATGTTTGTTGCCCGCTATGAAGAATTTGCCAAAAACCCGGATATTACCCGCAGCCGTATGTATTATGAGGCCATTGCCGAAATTCTGCCCGGTGTGAAGGTTTATATCAACACCGGCAACGGCAATTCCGTAGAGATGCTGCTGCCCCTGGAATCCTTATTAGGAGGTAAATAAAGCTATGAAAAAAGGCTATATTGTTTTATTAATTGTAGTATTGGCGCTGATTATTGTGGCTGCCGATGCATTATATGTGGTGGAAGAGAACCAGTACGCCTGCGTTTTCCGCTTCCAGGAAATCGTACAGACGAAGGCAAAGCCAGGCCTGAATGTAAAAATTCCCTTTATCGATGAGGTCAAGTACTACACCAAGGCCACAATGCTCTACGACATCCCGCCTTCCGAGGTCATTACCTTGGATAAGCAGAATATGACCGTTGACTGCTATATTTTATGGCAGATTTCCGATCCCCAGCAGTTTTACCGTTCTGTTGGAACCGTCTCCGAGGCGGAAGTCCGTCTGGATGCCAGCACCTACAGCGCCCTGAAGCGGGCAATGGGTCAGCTTGCCCAGGCCGATATTATCAATTTGGATCCCGGCGCAGAGCGCAACGAGATTTATGAAGGCATTGCCACCACCGTAGATAAGGACGCCGCCGGCTATGGTATCCGGGTTTTGGATGTGAAGATCAAGCAGTTTGACCTGCCGGAATCCAACCTCAACGCCGTTTATAACCGTATGATTTCCGAACGGAATCAGATGGCGGAAAAATTCACCGCTGACGGCAATTACGAAGCATCCATTATCCGCAATGAGGTGGATAAGAAGGTAAATATTATCGTTTCCGACGCAAAGGCCCAGGCAGCCCAGCTGGAAGCAGAGGGCGAAGCGGAATATATGCGGCTTTTGGGTCAGGCCTACAACACCAAGGATAAGCGGGAATTTTATGAGTTTACCCTTGCGCTGGATGCCCTGGCAAAGAGTCTGACAGGCGAGGATAAGACCGTCATTTTGGATAAGGATTCCGAGCTAGCAAAAATCCTGATGGGCGCAAAGTAATTGAAAATTGAGAGTTGACAATTGACAATTGACAATTGACAATTTCCTCTCCCTTGTAGGGGACGGCGCCCTCGACGTCCCGCTTACCGCACCACCAATGCTGCATTAGAATAAAATCGACGCATCGAGCATCGATTTTATTTTGGGTCGTCGTAGGCGCCGACCCCTACGATTTCTGTTGACGAGGCATCGCCCCTACAAATCCATCGGCAACGCAGACACAGCAATTATGCATTCTGCATTTCGCATTCAGCATTAAAAAAGGACAAGTCCGAAAAGACTTGTCCTTTTTGGTTATCTTTTTCCTCTGCGGTAGCCGTCACGGTCGTAACGGACGGAAATAACGATGTTCAGCGTCAGGGTGGTTAGCGCTACAAAAATCATTTCCACCACTACGCAGGCTGCACAGCCGGTAAGTACCGTGGGGATGCTGTCACCCAGCAGAATAATGAAGGCTATCAGCGCCCCCAGGGTCATCACACCGCCCAGAATGATGTACACAAAACCGCCGATGCGCTGGGAATACCGCCAGGCTTCCACACTGCCCATACCGAAATAGGTGCGGAAGCCGAAGGTGTGGTTGGCTTCCGGGGTGGGCTTCAGAAAATAACTAAGTCCCAGACCCAAAATCAGCAGCGGGATGAAGAAGGTCACTATTCGCGCCAGCAGCACGATGAAACCGACGGTGGAGTTAACCTCCGGGAGGATATTGGCAATGTCGAAGCCTCCCAAAATTTCCATAATCTTATCCATTATTTCTCCTCTAAGAACTGCTCAATTTCGCCTATGAAGCTCTGTACGTCCTGAAAACGGCGGTAAACAGAGGCAAAGCGGATATAGGCAACCTCGTCCAGGGGCTTAATGCGGGCCATAACCATTTCACCGATGCGGTCGGTGCTGACTTCGCGCACCAGGTCGTTTTGCAGCGCCTGCTCAATTTCCCGGGTGATGCGGTCCAAATCTGCCGTATCCACCTGCCGCTTATCAAAAGCGCGCATCATAGAGGTCAGGATTTTGTTGCGGTCAAAGCTTTGGCGGGAGCCATCACGCTTCACAACAATAATAGGCTGGCTTTCCAGACATTCATAGGTCGTAAACCGCTTCTGACAGGCGAGACATTCCCGACGGCGGCGGATGCTGGAGCCGTCTTCTGCGTGGCGGGAGTCGATAACCTTGCTGTCCTGAACTCCGCAATAGGGACATTTCATAAGCAAAATTCCTTCCATTCTTTCTATTAATTGGATTATAGCAAAAGAAAATGCCTGTGTCCAGCTTTTTTTACCCAAAAAACAGCCCTTTCGGGTTGCCATTTTAGGAAATATAGGGTAAACTAAGAAAAAACAGGAGGGGATAAAATGACGAGAAAAACAAAGCTGTGGCTCACTTGGGGCGGAATGTATGTTTTATGTACGGTTTTCGGCTTTATTGACACCAAAAACGGCTTTTTACAGGCGCTTTTCGCCCTTAGTTCTATGGGCTTCTTCCTGCCTGGCGGAATTCTCCTCTATGAAGCGGTGACCGATAAAGACAGAAAAGCCGTACGCTTTATCCGCGGTATTTGCGTTACATCCTTAGTGCTGACGATGCTGCTCATTATTGCCAATGCCCTGACGCTGCCCTCCGGCGAGGCGGTAGGAAACCGGATGAATGCCCTTTTAATTGTCGTATCTACGCCGATGTTTTCGAGCCAGATGTGGGCGCTGAGCCTGTTTTTGTGGGCTTGCCTGCTGATGGGCAGCTTCTTTAAAAAGACTAAGAGAACAAAATAGAAAATGTAGGGACAGGTTAATAGATTCTTCTATGAACGAGTCATACTTTCTCACGGACGAGAAAGTGTGCAAAGAGTCCCCGGGAACCTCCCGTATGGTTCCCGGACTCTCCAGACGGCTTAAGGGGCACAAGCCCCTTAAGAATCCCCGGTGCGGTGATGGTTGGGTGTGGCGCGCTTCACAATGACAGTTGAGGGGGGCTTGCTTCAAAACCGCTGAGTTAAGGTTTTTCCACAGTTGTCCGCAGGCAAAAAGAAAAAATTAACAGCCTTCTGTGGAAAACCCCGAAAAGCCGCGCCATCTCTACACTTTCGGGCTGTCTGCAAAAATGAAAATGGGAAAATAATGGGAAGACTTTTTCGGGAACGTGTGGTATAATGTTACCGTGGATATTTGGAAACACAGTTTAACGAAAAGGAGAGTCCATTATGAAACGAAAGCAATTTACATTCTACGCATCCTTCCACGAAACCATCAAAAATTTTAAATCAAAATCAGAGCAATTAGCCGCCTACAAAATGCTGTGTGAATACGCCTTATACGGAAAAGCGCCAAAGCCGGAGGACGAAAAACCTTCTGTTATGGCGCTTTTTTCTATGGTGCAGCCGATTATGGATACCGCCCGCCGCCGTTCCAAAAACTTACAAAAAACCGGCAATGTGTCGTAATCTAGTAATAGTAATAGATATAGAAAAAGAAAAAGATATAGTCATAGTAATAGCGGTAGTAATAGCAGTAGTATAATTATGCCGCCCGCCTGTGGAAAACCCAGCGGTCGGCGGCGGTTTGTCAATGAACGATGGTGCATCGTAGGGGTCGGCGCCTACGACGACCCGAAATAAAATCGTCCCTTGATGGGGTGATTTTATTCTAATATGGTGGTGCATACCGGGAGTGGTGCTCCGCGCAGCGAATCAAAATCTCAATGATTGCCGGTGGCAATCATACATTGATTAAATGCCACGGGCACAATGCGCCCTCACAATGACAGAAGAAGGACGATGGTGCGGCAGGCGAGGTGGCTGAGCATAGCGAGGAAGGAGAGAGTGTACTTCTTGGGATAGGACACTCCCCCAGTCAGAAATCTTTGATTTCTGACAGCTCCCTCAGAGAAGGGGCCAAGGCGGGAATTGTCAATTATCAATTTAAAAGCGCAGATTTCCCTTGCTATTTTCTTTTTTCACGGCTATAATAAACGATGAGAGAGTATGGGGGGAAGTGGACACATTGGAAACAAAAGCGCGCATTTTGCTCATAACCACCGGTGGAACGATCGTTTCCCGCCAGGGCGCGGAAGGCTTGGAACCTGGTGGGCCAAAGGAGTTGGAGCAGGCGCTGCAAAACTTATCTGCCTATTATGAGGTGGGGCTGCGGGATATTTTCTGTCTGGATTCCTCCAATATTCGCCCCGACGAGTGGCAGGCCATTGCCCGGGCGGTATATGAAGAACGGGAAAGCTGGGACGGCATCGTGATTACCCACGGTACGGACACGATGGCCTATACCGCGTCTGCGCTCACGTTTATGCTTCCGGGAATCCCTATACCTGTTGTTTTTACCGGTTCTCAGCTGCCGATGCAGCATATGCTTTCCGATGGACCGGATAATTTACGCACCGCTTTTGCGATGGCGGCCTCCGGTGTACCCGGTGTGTTTTTGGCATTTGACCGAAAGGTGATGCTGGGCTGCCGGGCGGTAAAGGTGCGGGCATCCGGCTTTTCTGCCTTTGAGAGCATCAATGCCGACTATGTGGCCCGGGTGACGGACAGAGGTTTGGCGCTGAATAAGGAATGTCTGCCGGATGGCGCTTTTCCCTGCGCGCTGCGGACGGATATTAGTAAAAATGTCTTTTTGCTGAAATTAACACCGGGTCTTTCTCCGGAAATATTTGACGCGCTGGCGGATATTGGCTACCGGGGTATTGTGATTGAAGCTTTTGGACTGGGCGGTATCAATGTACTTAACCGGGGGCTGCAAGGAATTCGCCGGGCGGTGGAGATGGGTATCAGCGTAGTGGTGACGACCCAGTGCCTGTATGACAGCGCCAATCTGCGGGTATATCAAGTAGGTAACCGGCTTTTGGATATGGGCGTGATTCAGGGCTTTGATATGACATCGGAAGCGGCTATGACAAAGCTAATGTGGGCAATCGGGCAGGGGATGACCCCGGAGGAAATTCATTACCTGTTTGAAAAAAGCTTAGCCGGAGAAATTACTGTTTAAGGAGGGCCTATTATGGATCCTATTTATGTTACCGGACACAGAAACCCGGATACGGACTCCATTGTTGCCGCAATGGCTTATGCCGCGTTGCGAAATGCGGTGGGCGACCGGGAATATGAAGCCGCCTGCTTAGGACGGGTGTCCGACGAGACCCAGATTGTGCTGGACCGTTTCGGGTTCCAGCCCCCAAAACGTATCACCAATATGTACACCCAAGTGAAAGACTTGGATTATGACACCCCACCTTTCCTGTCTCCTGCGGTGACGGTGGACAGGGGCTGGCTTTTGCTTCAGGAGTACCGCAACATTTCCTCTATTCCTGTGGTCAATGAAGACGGGACGCTCTTTGGTCTGCTGTCCCGGGACGATGTGGCGAACTACCATATGGCGGTGGCAGACGGTGGTAAACTGGATGCCGTGCCCCTGTTTAACCTGCTTTCCGTGCTGGATGGCAAAATCCTCAACGAAGCGGGCGAAAATACCGATATGGTAGCCGGCGAGGTCATTATCGCCTTGCCCCAAAAGCGGGAGGGTTTGCTGAATTTCAATGAAAACAGCATCGTACTGTGCGGTGACCAGCCGGAGATGATTCGAAAAGCGCTAAATGCCAATGTTTCCTGCGTTGTGGTCTGTCAGGCGGAAATCACCGAGGAGCTGCGAAAGCTCGATACCAAGTCCTGCATTATCGCTACACCTTACGATGCTTACCGGGCAGCACGCCGGATTTTCCAATCTACGCCCGTTGGCAGAATTTGCCGTACGGTTGAGCCTATCAGCTTCCATCTGGAAAACCGGGTGGATGAGGTGCGGGAGCAGGTGCTGAAATACCGCTATCCCTGCTATCCTATTCTGGACGAAAACGAAAAAGTGGTGGGTGTCCTGACCCGCTACCATCTGCTCCGTCCCCGGAGAAAACGGGTGGTGCTGGTTGACCACAATGAGGCATCTCAGTCCGTTCCCGGCTTGGAAGAGGCGGAGATTTTGGAGATTATCGACCATCACCGCCTTGCGGATATTCAAACCGGCAACCCCATTTATGTCCGCAACGAGCCGGTTGGATCTACCAATACCATCATCGCCTCTATGTTCCAGGATAAGGGCATTCTGCCGTCGGAAAAAATGGCAGGTATGATGGCGGCGGCCATCCTTTCCGACACGGTTATGTTTAAATCTCCCACTTGTACGGCGCGGGACGTACGGACTGCGGAGCGTATGGCGCGTATCGCCAACGTATCGTTAGAGGAATTGGGACGGGAGATTTTCTCTTCCGCTATGGAAAACCGCACTGCGGAAGAGCTGCTTTATGCCGACTATAAGGAGTTCCACATTGCAGGCCACGATTTTGCCGTTGCCCAAATCACCTGCGTGGACAGCCCCAAGATGCTGGAGCGCAAGGACGAATTTTTACCGCTGATGCAGAAGCTGATGAAGGAGAGAGGCTTCTCCGTGGTCATTCTGATGCTGACGGACGTGCTTTTGGAGGGCACACAGCTTATTTATGTGGGCGATGCGGAGACGGTGCGGCAGGCATTTAATACCGAGCCGAAGGGCAATACCGTATTTTTGCCCCATATTATGAGCCGTAAGAAGCAAATTATCCCGATGTTGTCTGCACTTTGGGGTTAATTGCCGAAATTAAAAGGAGAAAATTATGGGTTTTGAGACCTTGCTGGGCAATGCCCGGCTGAAAGAAAACCTTTCCGGCAGTCTCCGGCAGGGTCGTATATCCCATTTTTATCTGATTTCCGGCCCGGAAGGGTCCGGGAAAAAGACCCTTGCCCGCCTTTTGGCCGCAGCGATGCTGTGTCAGGCAGGGGAGAAGCCCTGCGGCGAGTGCAAGGACTGCCGTAAGGCCTTGGGAAATATCCACCCGGATGTGATTTGGGTGGAAGACCCGGAGCATAAAAATGTCTCGGTGAAAATCGTCCGGGAGGCCCGGGAGAGTATTTTTATTCGCCCTAATGAGGGCGCGCGGAAAGTATATATTTTCCCCCAGGAGCTGGGAATTGAAGGGCAAAACGCCCTCTTAAAGGTGCTGGAAGAGCCGCCTGCCTACGGCGCGTTTTTGCTGCTGACCGACAATCCGGAAAAGCTGCTGCCCACCATTCGCTCCCGGTGTACAGAGCTTAGCCTCCATCCCCTTACGCCCCAGCAGCTTCACTCGGCGCTCCAAAAGGAATTTCCGGAAGCACAGCCGGATGTGCTGCAAGCGGCGATTGTCCGCAGCGGCGGTTATTTGGGACAGGCGAAAGCCTTACTTGCTGAAAGCGGAGAGATTTCGACCCAAACCGCAGAATTTGCCCGGGTATTTGGGGCGCGGGATGCCGTTGGTCTTGCTCAGCTTCTGGCTTCGATGGAAAAGTGGAAGCGGGATGCCTTTGTAGCGGAACTGACTGCTTGGTCTGGGCTGCTTCGGGGCGCGCTGGTGTGCCGAAGCGGTGAAAGGGGCGCAACCGATACGGAAAAAGCATTAGGCGCAGCCCGGAGCGGCCGGGAACTGATGAACGCCTACAATCAATTACAAAACGCAATGCAGTATGCCAGCGGCAATGTGTCCGTAGCCGCCCTGTGCGGAAATCTTTTGTGGAAGCTGCGTTGAGTAAGAAGGAGAAACAACACTATGGAAGAGATAAAGAACGCCCAGGAAGGAACTGCCACCGTGGAGGTGGTGGATGTCCAATTCCGTACGGGCCAGAAAATATATTACTTTGACCCTGCCGGAAAGACCTATCAGGCCGGTCAGCATTTGATCATCGATACCGCCCGGGGACTGGAATACGGCATTTGCGCCCGGGAAAACCACGAAATCCATCAAATGGAGGTGGTGACCCCTCTGCGGCCGGTGATCCGTGTGGCCACCGAGCAGGATGAAAAGATTGTAAAAGAAAATATAGAAAAGGAAGAGCGGGCATTTAAGCTGTGCCTGAAAAAAATCGAGGAAATGAAACTCGATATGCAGCTTGTTTCCGCAGAATGTGCCTTTGACGGCAGTAAAATTCTCTTTTTCTTCACCGCGGATGAGCGGGTAGACTTCCGGGAACTGGTCAAGAGCCTGGCTTCGATGTTCCATACCCGCATTGAACTGCGGCAGATTGGCGTCCGGGATAAGGCCCGGATGGTGGGCGGCTTGGGCATCTGCGGCAGACCGTTTTGCTGCGGCAGCTCCCTGGACGATTTCCAGCCTGTGTCTATTAAAATGGCCAAGACCCAAAATTTAAGTCTAAACCCCACGAAGATTTCCGGTACTTGCGGGAGACTTATGTGCTGTCTCAAGTACGAACAGGAAGCCTATGAGGACTTGCTCCGCAATGCGCCCAAAAACGAGTCCTTTGTGGACACGCCCGACGGCCGTGGTACGGTCATTGAAGTGGATTTGATGCGCCAGCGGGTAAAAGTGAAGCTGGAGGAGCAGACAGATACGGCGGTATGGCACAAAAATGCCGACATTGCTGTGCTTCGAAGCGGCAAGGCCAAGAAGAATGACCCGCCCATTCCTGCGGACCTTGCGCCTATTTCCGGTGGCGGTAAGCGGAATAAGGAAGCGCGGGAGGAGGAAAATACCCGGTATTTGGACTCCATCCGTCTGCGTTACAGCGAGGAGACCATTGCGGAGGAAACAACCGCCCAAGAAGAAACACCGGTGACGGAAGAAAAGCCTGAGAAAAAGGAAAATCGGAAAAACCGCCGCAATCGCCGGCAGAAGGCAGCGAAAAATGCAGCTCCGGAGCAAAAGACGGAGGAACAATCCCAGACACCGGAAGCACCGGAAGGGGAAACGGGCGACGGTAAGAAAAAGCGGAATTTCCACCGCCGCAGACATTTCCATCATAAGAAGCCCAAGAGCGGCGGGCAAGAATAAATTAACAATGGACAATTGACAGTTGACAATTAAGGTATCGCTTCACGATGAATTTGTAGGGGCGATTAAAATCTGTCCGCTTGCGGACACTATAATTGTCCATTGTACATTGTCAATTGTCAATTCAAGTATAGGTGTAACACTTTTTCGATTTCGGAATACCTTGGAATGAGCGGCGAAAGTCGCGAGAAAATAATTGGAGGTATTCATTATGTATAACAACGGTTTCTGTGGCGGCAATATGTGCTGGATCATCATCCTCATCCTCTTACTGTGCAACTGTGGCGGCGGCGTAAACACTGCCAATAACGGCTGTGGCTGTGGCTGCGACAACAACTGCGGCTGCTGCTAAACCTATGATAAAAAGCCTCCCGAAAGGGAGGCTTTTATAATGGACAGTTGATAGTTGACAGTTGAAAGTTAAGGTATCGCTTCGCAAAAATCCCTTCCCCCGGGGGAGGGGATAAGCGGGCGGCTAATAGCCGCCCCTACGATTTAAAACCGTCCGCTTGCGGACACCACAATTGTCAATTACTTCTTTCGTTTTGCAATGGGTTTGCATTTGTCCTGGATAAGTAACAGGTCGGTGATGATGTCGTTGGAGAGGAGGAAGCCCTCGCCGGTTAAGTGCCAGCGGCCATCGAAGGTACGAACAGCCAGTTTTCGGCTGCGGAAAACCTCCAGTTTTTCCTCCAGAGGGGCAAAGGGCAGCATATATTTCCGCTCGTATTCCTTGGGGTCAAGGCCGTAAACCGTCCGCAGACCCATCATAATGTACTCGCCTGCCCGCTCCCGGAAGGGAACGTCCTCCACTTCCCGGAGGATTTGGCCGTTTTCCTTGATGCCGGCAATATAGCCCCGCAAGTCCCGGATAAAAGTGAACCGCTGGCCGCCAAAATCGGAGCTGGCGTTGGGGCCAAAGCCCAAATATTCACCGCCCTGCCAGTATTTCAGGTTATGGCGGGAGACGTTGCCTTTTTTGCAGAAATTGGAGATTTCGTACTGCCGGTAACCCTTATCTGCCAAAAAGGAGATGGCGGAAAGGTACATATCCGCCTGCAAATCGTCATCGGGAATGTCCAAGGCGGACGCCTGCTTGCACAGCGGGGTGCCGGGTTCGATTTTCAGGCCGTAACAGCTGATATGCTCGGGGTTCAGCTTTGTAATGTTGGCCAGGGCGTGAATCCAGTTTTGGATGCTCTGCCCGGGGAGGCCGTACATCAAATCCACGCTGAGGTTTTTGAAGCCGTGGCGGCGGATTTTCTTAACCGCGTCCACCGCTTGCTGGTAATCGTGGGGTCTGCCAAGCTGGGCGAGCTGTTCGTCATTGTCGGTTTGGATTCCCAAGCTCACCCGGTTAAAGCCTTCACTGCGAAGTCTCCGAAGGAGACGGTCGGTGACAGAATCGGGGTTTGCTTCAAAGGTGATTTCCGCATCGTCGGCTACGTCAAAGCTCTTCCGAATGGCGGAGAGAATTAGACTCAGACCCTCGCCGCCCAAAAGGCTGGGCGTGCCGCCACCAAAATAGATGGTATCCACGATGTGCAGCGATGCGGCTTCGCCTGCCTCCCGGATATGGGCGCAGACCGCGTCGATATATGCGTCCTGCAGGCTCTCGTCGCAGACAGAGTAAAAGTCGCAATAGGTACATTTACTCCGGCAAAAGGGCACGTGGACATAAATACCCAATGGGGCTTTGTGTTTTCTTGCAAAAATAGGCATAGGTTACTCCTAAATTACAAATACGGAATGTAGGGGACGCCCCGTAAAGCCTCCCCTATAAGGGGAGCCAAAGCGTTCGTTAGTCTTCGTCTAATTTTAATACTGCCATAAAGGCTTCCGAGGGGACGGCAACGGTGCCGAAGGTACGCATCCGCTTCTTGCCTTCCTTCTGCTTTTCCAGTAGCTTTTTCTTACGGGTGATGTCACCGCCGTAGCATTTGGCCAACACGTCCTTACGCAGCGCCTTGATGGTCTCCCGGGCGATGATTTTTCCGCCGATGGCGGCCTGCACGGGAATTTCAAACTGGGCGCGGGGGATGTTCTCCTTCAGTTTTTCGCAGATTTTTCTTGCCCGGGGATAGGCGTTGTCTGCAAAGAGAATAAAGCTCAGGGCGTCCACTATGTCACCGTTTAGGAGAATGTCCAGCTTTACAAGGCGGCTGGGACGGTAGCCGATCAGCTCATAGTCCAGCGAGCCGTAGCCACGGGTACGGGATTTCAGGGCGTCGAAAAAGTCGTAAATGATTTCGTTCAGCGGCATTTCGTAGTGCAGCTCCACCCGGTTGGCATCCAGATAGACCATATCCTTAAATTCGCCCCGGCGCTGCTGGGCAAGCTCCATCATATTGCCCACATATTCCTGGGGCGCAATGAGGTTCAGCTTTACAAAAGGCTCTTCTGCAAGCTGGATTTCCATAGGGTCGGGATAGTCCAAGGGGTTTGCCACCATAATGACCTCTCCGGTGTTCTTGGTGACACGGTACACAACGTTGGGGGCGGTGGTGATGAGGTCTAAGTTATATTCCCGCTCCAGCCGCTCCTGAATAATCTCCATATGCAGAAGCCCCAAAAAGCCGCAGCGGAAGCCAAAGCCCAGGGCGATGGAGCTTTCTAATTCATATGACATAGAGGCATCGTTGAGCTGCAGTTTTTCCAGCGCCTCCCGGAGGTCTTGATACTTTGCGCCATCCGCGGGATACACACCGGAGAAAACCATGGGCTGTACCGGGCGGTAGCCGGGCAGCGGCTCGGCTGCGCCATTTTCCACAGTGGTGACGGTGTCACCCACCTGCGTATCTGCCACGGTTTTAATGGAAGCGGTGATATAGCCTACCTCACCTGCGCCCAGAGCGTCAGCGGGAATGAGACCCATCGGACTCATTGTGCCTACCTCCACCACCTTATAGGTCGCACCGGTAGCCATCATCCGGATGTCCATACCCGCCCGAACCGTACCGGCTTTCACTCGGGTATACACGATAACGCCCCGATAGGGGTCGTACTGGCTGTCGAAAATCAGGGCTTGCAGAGGAGCACTCCGGCCACCGGTGGGGGCAGGCACGTCCCGGACGATCATTTCCAGCACATCGTGAATGTTGATGCCGTTTTTGGCGGAAATTTCCGGCGCATCCTGAGCGGGAATGCCGATAATGTCCTCCACCTCGCTTTTTACCTCTGCGGGACGGGCGGCGGGCAGGTCGATTTTATTGATAACCGGAAGAACCTCCAAGCCTGCGTCGATGGCAAGGTAGGTATTGGCAAGGGTCTGGGCTTCCACGCCCTGAGAGGCGTCTACCACCAGCACCGCGCCCTCGCAGGCGGCAAGGGAACGGGAAACCTCGTAGTTGAAGTCCACGTGGCCGGGCGTGTCAATGAGGTTGAGGGAATAAATTTCACCGTCATCGGCCTTATATTTTAAAGTGGCGGCAGTTGCCTTAATGGTGATGCCGCGCTCCCGCTCCAAGTCCATAGAGTCCAGCATCTGCTGCTCCATTTGGCGGGATTCCACCGCGTTGCAAGCCTCCAACAGACGGTCTGCCAGGGTAGACTTGCCGTGGTCAATGTGGGCAATGATGGAAAAATTGCGAATTTTAGAAAGGTCAGTCATAGGTTGTACCTCAAGCGTTACACAGTTTTTTCTAATTATACCGAATTTTCTGTCCGATGTAAACTGTATCTTTTCAAAAGTTCGGGGGAATAATGAGAAAAGACAAGGCGAAAAACGATAATTTCCACTTTTTTTGAAAAAATTTCGTGAAAACCCCTTGTCGAAATCCAAAAATCGCGGTATAGTCTAACGGTATTGCGAAAAAGCAAAATACCGATACAAAGAGGTAAAAGAAATGGGAAACACAAAAAAACCTGCAAAGAGTACAGAGGACATTCAGGCCTCGGTGCAGGCAATGATCGCGCAGGCCCGGAAGGACGGTATGATCCGTGCGGCAGATTTGACGGCTGCGCTGGAAAAAATGGACTTGACACCGGAGAAAATCGAGGAAATCTATGACCGCCTGGAGGCGATGAATATTCAGATTATCAGCGCAGAACTGGATCTGGATTTGGGTGACGATATCGAGGTTCTGGAGGATGACTTGAGCGATGGCGATCTGGAGGGACTGGAAGAGGAAATCCTGATAGACCCGGTAGATTTGGCGGCTGAGTTTAACTTGGATGACCCGGTACGGATGTACCTGAAGGAAATCGGTCAAATTCCGCTGCTGTCTGCAGATGAGGAAGTGGAGCTGGCAAAGCTGGTTTCCGAGGGCGACCAAAAGGCGAAAAATAAGCTCACCGAAGCAAACCTCCGCCTGGTTGTCTCCATTGCAAAGAAATACTCCGGCCGCGGCCTGCACATTCTGGACCTCATTCAGGAGGGCAATACCGGTCTTATCCGGGCGGTGGACAAGTTTGACTGGACAAAGGGAAATAAATTCTCTACATATGCCACCTGGTGGATTCGTCAGGCCATCACCCGCGCCATCGCGGATCAGGCCCGGACGATCCGTGTGCCGGTGCATATGGTTGAGGTCATCAACAAGACCACCCGCTGCAACCGCAAGTTGGTGCAGGAGCTGGGCAGAGAGCCGACTGTGGAAGAAATTGCCGCAGAGCTGAATCTGCCTGTGGAAAAAATTATCGAGGCAAACCGCACCGCCGCGGATACCCTGTCTCTGGATACCCCCGTAGGTGACGAGGAAGATACCTCCATCGGCTCTTTCGTGGAGGACGAGCGCACCCCCGGTCCTGCGGACGCTACCTCCAACGCCATGCTGGCAGAGGCACTGAAGGAAATTCTGGATACGCTTACTGAGCGTGAGGCGGATGTGCTGCGTATGCGCTTCGGTATGTACGACGGCAGAACCCACACCTTGGAAGAGGTGGGTCAGAATTTTGGTGTTACCCGTGAGCGTATCCGCCAGATTGAAAACAAGGCAATCCGCAAGCTGCGCCACCCCAGCCGCGCAAAGAAAATTAAGGATTTCTATTGCTGATAAACAATGCGTGCTGCATTTTGCAGCACGCATTTTTGGACTTATTTGTAGGGAAGGTACTTTTGGTGACACGAAATGCCGTACCATCATTAATTGACAATTGATAATGGATAATTGACAATTGTGGTATCGCTACGCGATGATTTAATTCGTCCGCCTTGCGGACACCTTAATTGTCCATTGTCAATTTTCAATTGTCCATTTCTCCCTCGTCTTCCTCCATTATTTCTCCAAAATAATGGGGCCTGCGTATTTGCCGGCAAAGATGTGGGCGGCGGCTTCTTCGGCAGTCAGTAAGACCTGCTCACCGCTTACCATATTTTTCACCGCGCATTTGCCTTGCGCCAGCTCGTCCTCGCCCAAAAGGATGACGAAGGGAACGCCCAATTTGTCTGCGTAAGACATCTTCTGCTTGAATTTCTTCTGCTCACCGTAAAGCTGGACGCGGATACCGCTGCTGCGAAGGCTTTCCGCAAGGGAAATGGCAGGGGCAATATCCTCGGTCATGGGCAGAATCAGCGCATCTGCGGGGGCGCAGGGCAGCGCGGGATTCAGGAGACCCTGCTCGTCCAGCACATAAAAGAGGCGGGTCAGACCGATGGAAATGCCTACGCCGGGCAGGGGACGGTCGGTGTAATAGCCGGCAAGGTCGTCATAGCGGCCGCCGGAGCAGACAGAACCGATTTCCAGATGGTCGAGAAGGGTGGTCTCGTAAACCGTACCGGTATAGTAATCAAGACCCCGGGCGATGGTCAAATCTACGGCAAAATTGCCCTCCGGCACACCGAATGCAGAGAGATTTTTGGTCACCGCCTGCAATTCGTCCAGACCCTTGTCATACAGCTCGTTTTTGCCACGATAGCTTTCCAGCGCGTTGAGTACTTCTGCGTTCGTGCCGCGGATGGCGATGAATTTTAGCACCGCGTCGGCTTTTTCCTCGGGGATAGACAGGTCTGCGGTTAAAATTTTGCGGACATTCTCCGGGCCAATCTTCTCCAGCTTATCCACAGTCCGCATCACGTCACCGCTTTGCGCCTGCAGTTCCTGCATGGCGTAGAAGCCGTTGAGGATTTTTCGGTTATTGACCCGAATTTGGAAACGGGAAAGGCCAAAGCCGGTAAAAACTCTATAAATAATGGCGGGAATTTCTGCTTCGTTCAGAATATCCAGCTTGCCGTCACCGATAATGTCAATATCCGCCTGATAAAATTCACGGAAACGACCCCGCTGGGCGCGCTCGCCACGGTAGACCTTGCTGATCTGGAAGCGGCGGAAGGGGAATGCCAGGTCGTTATAGTGGAGTGCCACGTATTTTGCCAGAGGGACAGTCAGGTCAAATCGGAGCGCCAGGTCGCTGTCGCCCTTTTGGAAGCGGTAAATCTGCTTTTCCGTTTCGCCGCCGCCCTTTGCCAGCAGAATTTGGGCATCTTCGATGGCAGGAGTGTCCAGAGGCGCAAAGCCGTACAGGCCGTAGGTGGTACGCAG
>JAZQUL010000188.1:0-2898 GCA_045631285.1 Faecousia sp.
GGACTACATCATCCCCGCTGCTTTTGATAAGCGCGTAGGTCCCGCCGTGGCCAAGGCCGTTGCCGAAGCCGCCAAGGCCTCCGGCGTTGCACGTATTTAATGAAATAGGTATAGCATTCAAACCCGGTAGATGAAAATCTACCGGGTTTACTGTATATACTCGCTTTCCTGCGATTGGCTAGAAATCCCCTTATTTCCCTTGCATTTTCTTGACGATTATGGTATCATAAATTTGCGACACAAACTTAATATAGCGCACTAATTAGGGAATGTGTTTTTACAACCTTGGTAAAAACGCACTCTCCATTTTGTCATTCCTTTTTGGTGTGCAAAGTTTGTGTCGCAGCAAACGGAGTTATGCGTTTTTCAGTACGCAGCTCCGGCTGCGTACTTTTTATTATAGGAGGAAAAATATGAGGAAACAAGGCGTTTTATTTATTCTTTTAGCTGCAGTTATCTGCCTTTTGGTTGTGTGTCTTGCTACTTGTGGTGACACTGACAACATCCCCACAGAACCTCTAACCGAGCCCCCAACAGGACCTATGACAGAGCCTCCCACTGAATTTCCAACAGAAAAACTTGAAGGCAATCTTGCCTATTGCCGCTTTGTTGTTGAAGGCAGAAGTGTTACCCTTGCGGAAGTAGACAAAGCCATTCGCGGTGAGCTTGTAATTCCTTCCACGGTTTACGGGTATCCTGTAACTACCATTGGCAGGTACGCAGCCTACGGCTGCTCTGGGCTTACCAATGTGGTTTTCCCCGACAGTGTAACAGAAATCCATGCGTATGCTTTCTGGAACTGTATCGGGCTTACAAGCATCACGATCTCCGAGTATGTGTCGCTGATAGATGAAGGAGCATTTGCAGGTTGTGACAGCTTGACCGGAATATGGGTGGACGAAAAAAGCACATATTACAGCAACGACAGCAAGGGCGTTCTTTTTGATAAAAGCAAAACACGGCTGCTTCAGGCACCGGGCAGACTTGAGGGCGCATATCAAATTCCAGAAGGTTTGATAGATTTTGCACCAAAAGCCTTTTATAATTGCGATGGTATTTCGGAAGTCACAATTGGTCGCAGTGCAGAACTTATTAAAGAGAGCTTCTTTTATGATTGCGATAGTTTGGTACGTGTTATATGCCCGGCAACTATGGAAGAAATCGGAGAAGCCGCTTTTTATAGCTGTGATTCCTTAACTGAGGTTTTTGTTCCCAATGGTTTAACGCACATTGGGAAAAATGCCTTTTATGACTGCACTAAGCTTTCCAATATAAATATTTCGCCCGCAATAACACGAATTGAAGAGCAAGCTTTTTACAACTGCGACGGAATTACAAACCTTACTTTTTCCGGCAGTGAGGTAAAAATAGGTCCTGATGCCTTTTATGACTGCGATGGAATAGCAGACCTTACCATTTCCGGTAGCGGGGTGAAAATAGATTCTGATGCCTTTTATGACTGCGATGGTCTTGTTAGCATTACCATTTCAGGAAGTGTAAATTCCATCAACATTCGAGCCTTTAAGGATTGTGATCAGTTAAAGGATCTTACGATTTCCGGCAGCGTGCGGGTTATCAAGAATGAAGCTTTTGCAAATTGCAACAGCATTAAGAACATATATATTCCGGCCGGTGTAGAAAGGATTTTGCCTGAAGCCTTTACTGGCTGCGATAACCTTCAGGGTATTTGGGTAGAGAAAGAGAATTTACAATATTGCAGTGACGAAAAGGGTGTTTTATTTGACAAGGAGAGAACCCACCTGCTCCATGCCCCTGGCGCGATTAGTGGCAAATATGTAATCCCGAACGGTATATACACCATAGCATCTGGCGCTTTCGCTGAATGTAAAAAACTCACCGGTATCAAAATTCCTGAAACTGTGTCTGCAATTGATATGGGCACATTTCGAGATTGCACTGCGCTTACAGAGATCTCTCTTTCGGTTATCCAAATAGACCATAGCGCTTTTAGGAACTGTGATAGCCTCACCAATATCATCATCCCTGCCGAAGTGCAAAGCATCGCGCGCACCGCTTTTGCTGATTGTGACAACTTGATCGGCATCTGGGTAGACAAAAACAACCCGTATTATAGCAGCGATGAGAAAGGTGTTTTATTCAATAAAGAAAAAACCTCCCTGTTGCAAGCCCCCG
The DNA here is from genome assembly GCA_045631285.1 of Faecousia sp. Classification (GTDB taxonomy): domain Bacteria; phylum Bacillota; class Clostridia; order Oscillospirales; family Oscillospiraceae; genus Faecousia. The sequence goes on from JAZQUL010000188.1 coordinate 2,155, forward strand.
GTACACTTAGTGGCACATATGTCGTTCCGGACGGTGTAACAGGCATCAATGAACACGCATTCTTAAATTGTGACGGTTTGGCAAGCATCACACTTCCAACCAGTTTAGGCACAATTCCTGAATATGCCTTTTCCGATTGCGATGGACTGACTGCTGTTAATGTCCCAAACGGTGTAGAAAATATTCTGGACTACGCCTTCTATGATTGCGACAGACTTGCCTGTGTTACTGTATCCGCCAGCGTAAATAACATCAGCAACTATGCTTTTTCGAACTGTTACAGTCTGACGGGGATATGGGTGGATGAGAGTAATCCCCTTTACTGCAATGACGAAAAGGGTGTTTTGTTCAGTAAGTGTAAAAGTTCACTGGTTCGGGCGCCCAGCGCGATTCAAGGCGTATATATTGTCCCTGAAAGTGTAACAAACATTAGCTGGAATGCTTTCTCGAACTGTAGTGGACTAACGGATATTACAATTACAGGTATAATACCGCAAATTAGCCCGGAAGTATTTGCAGGCTGTGATAATCTTAGAAGCATAGTGATTCCGGACAGTGTAATATCTATTGCTGAGGATGCGTTCTCCGGCTGCAATGCGCTTGAGAATATATACTATACCGGCAGTGAAGATGATTGGGCAAGAGTGACCATCGGTGAAAACAACGATGCCATCTTGCGTGCAGCTGTTACCTATAATTATAAAGTGACTGAAAAAAGCTGAAGGGAAATCCGCGGTACGGAAA
>JAZQUL010000189.1:0-6661 GCA_045631285.1 Faecousia sp.
TATTTCTACTGGGTTTCTAAATGAACAAAAGCATCAAGCGGCCGCAAATTTTGCGGCCGCTTATGTACATATATAAGAAGAACTTAAAACTCAAACAATATCCCGGGTGTTGTTTTTGCGGTACTCTGAGGGCGTAAGGCCGCAATCCTTTTTGAAGATTTTGCTGAAATAACTGAAATCGGAAAATCCTACCTTGTAGACTATGGCAGAGATAGGCATTTTTGTATATTTCAAAAGAGACATGGCCTTTTCGATACGATAGGTTTGTAAATACAGACTGAAGTTGATGCCGTAATGTTTGCGGAACAAGCGGCAGAAGTAACTGTTATTCATGTGCAAATGGTCTGCCACAGAGCGTGATGTGATGGGGTCGGAACAATTGATGATAATATACTCCATAACTTGCATGCAAAAGCCATTGTTTGTCTCCATGGCAGAAGTCGGTGTGATACAGTCTTTGCTTTTAAGCTCTGAAAAAAGCAAGAGTATATTGCCAATGGCGGCAAATTCCCAGCCTGCAGCATTGTTCCTGCAGGCTTCAAACGCAGCAGAAACATATTCTGCATAACGACTATTGGCGCCGTCAGGACAAAGCGGCTGACACGCAGGAGAAATGGTGAGAGCACCTGTTTCCAGTCCTGAACGGATTTCGTCATCATGCAGGAGTTCTAAATCAAAGCATACACATAAATATCTTGTGACAATATCCGGTGGCACGGATGCCCGATGTAAAGCATATGGGGGAATGAATAGGGTATCTCCTTTTTGCAAGGGAAACCGCTCGCCATTGATAAAGAAAATGGCCGAACCTTCTGTTAAGGTGATCAACTCCATCTCCTTGTGTTGATGCAGTGATACTTCTGTACCAGCGGGCAATGCTATGCAATCAGCCTGATAAATGGCAATTGGGATTTTCCCAAAAGTTTCTTTGAAGTGATCGTCAAACATAATGCCTCCTTAGTCAATACAGTTATAATTTAACTACATACTATCATAGAAAAACGAGAAAAGATACCATATAATTATATTAGGAAGGAAAAAGTGACATTTTTCTTCTAAAAACTGGTACAGGAGATGCTATGAAAAGAAACATCATTATTTTCGGGCAACAGGAAACCGGTATCCAAAAGAAGGCTGTTGCTGTGTTAAGTGAATATCTGCTGGATTACACTTACGATTATCCTGCCTGTTATCGTTATGATCAAGCTTATGCGCGAGAGAATAGCAGATATTTCTACATCGGAACCAGAACCAATAATCCTTATATAAAGGAAGTCTGTGGCGAGGCGCTGACCCATCCGGAAGAATATCGCATCCAGGTGCAAAACGATACGGTTTTTATCGAAGGCTTTGATGATCGGGGAGTACTGTACGGATGTATTGACTTTTTTGATAAATACATTATCAAATGCGAATATCCCCACAACGATCATTACCGTATCAACTGCTTCGAAAAAGAGCTTCCTGATTATGAGACTACTTCCTATCCTTCTGTAAAAAACAGAGGCTTATGGACTTGGGGCCATGTGATATACAACTATAAAGGCTATATAGATAACATGGTCAAGCTGAAGTTAAACGTTGTTACGATTTGGAATGACTGTGCGCCTGTGAATGCCAAGGAAATAGTAGCCTATGCTCATGATTGCGGCATCAAGGTAATATGGGGCTATTCCTGGCTGTGGAACACCAACTGCAATCAGATCCCTCTGGACACATTGGATGCGTTCAGCCAGGATATCTTTGATCAGTACGAAAGGGAATACAGCCATTTAGACGGCGATGGGATATATTTCCAGTCTGTTACAGAGACCTATGTAGAAACCCAGGATGGTATCGTGATCGCAGATGCGGTTACGAGGTTTGTAAATAAAACAGCTGCGCTGTTTTTTGCCAAATATCCCAACCTGGAACTGCAGTTTGGATTACACGCTACTTCTGTCAAAAAGAACCTGGCCTATATCCAGCAAACAGATCCTCGCATCCACATTATTTGGGAAGACCTTGGCGCATTTCCGTTCTCTTATATCCCCAACGATATTGAGACCTTTGAGGATACAAAAACTTTCGTCAACCAAATCAGCCATTTGCGTGGAGAAAAAGAGCGTTTTGGTGTTGTTACCAAGGGACTGACCAAGCTGGATTGGTACTCCTTTGAACATCCGGATGCTCCCCGTTATATTGGAGTTTGCTCCAAGGCAATGAAGGTAGACCGTGTTGCAAGAAAACATAAAATCTGGAAATATCTTCAGGCTTTCTGGCTTACCAACGGAGATAAAGCGCTGGAAATGATTCGCTTTATGAAGGATTTGCGAAACGGCGATCTCTATGTTAGCGGTTTGGTGGAAGACGGTATGTTTGAAGAAAATGTCATGTACCCCGTGGCTTTGTTCGCGGAAATGCTTTGGGATGCAGATTGTGATATCAAAAATCTGATGAGTGATGTGGCGTTGCGAAGCTATGTGGAGTTTGCATAAATGCGGAAGTGAAATTCACTTGCTATGATGAAGTATACAGTCCGTTTGCATGAATGGATGAATAACTAATGTAAAGGAGAAGCATATGAACACTTTTACAAAAAAAGAGCGCAACATGTTCTTGATCGGCAATGCGGGTATTGGTATGATGGCTTCGGCTTTCTGGACCGGAATATTATACTATTACCAAAGCGTTCTCTGTCTTCCTGCGCTCGCAATCAGCACGATCACAGCGATTACAACGATTTGGGACGGATTAAATGACCCGCTGACCGGCGTGATTATTGACCGTACCAGAACCAAATGGGGCAAGATGCGTCCGTATGTGATGTTTGGTCCTTTCGCTACTATGATAGTGACACTTCTTCCGTTCATCAATGCCCAATGGTCGGAGTCTAACTCTGCAGCCCAAAATGCATGGATCGTTATTTGGGCCGGGTTTGCATATATCCTTTTTCAAACTGTTTACGAGTATGTTGCGATTGGATTTAATGGAATGCCTTCACGCATGACCAGTGATGAAAAGCAACGCGACAAGCTCGTTTCCGTTAGATATGTAGTTCTTTGCTGTGGCGACCTGCTCATTTCGTACTTCTTTGTTGCTGCTGCACAGAAAATCGGCAATATTTTTGTAGCTAATGGCGCGACATACAGTGACGGTTTACAGTATGGATGCATGGTCTTTGCTGCTTTTGTTGTGATTATCAGTTTGCCCCTTGCTTTGTGCGGCGGATACGCTAAGGAAAGAATCCCCATTCTTTCGGAAGAAAAGAAAGGCCTCCTTGCCACGCTTAAGATTTTGTGGAGCTGCAAGCCCTATCGTCGTATTTTTATCTCCGGTTTGATAGGATCTATGTGTTCTTTCGGTATGTCAAACGTTACCTTTATCATTTATTATTTTGGTGATAACGGCGGAAGTGGGCAAAGTCATTTGCTGCATACATTGCTGATTTATGGCATGAGCTTCGCAAGTAATTACATTGGCATTCTTTTGGCACCCAAGGTCGTTGAAAGAATGGAAAAGAAAAAGGCCAGAATTCTGTTTGGTTTTGGCGGACTTGTTACGCCAATTGGTATGCTGGTCGCGTATTTAATCGATGGAACCGGTCTTTACAAGTGGTATTGGGTTGCATATTTGATGCTGGTGTTTGGCATTGGCGGCTTGCTCGGAGGCATTGGCAGTGGAACTAGTACTCTTATGAGTTATGACTGCATTGATTATGAAGAGTATCACACCGGCTACCGTCCCGAAGGCGCAATTATGGGTGCCTCCAGTTTCCTCACCAAGCTTACCTCCAGCGTTCCTGCATTCCTATCGGGTATTGTTTTTACAGTGGTTGGTTTCAGCGGTGATGGTCTCCGGGCCGTTAATGAGGCGCTGGCGGCATCTCCCAGTGATGACTACCTTTTTGCAACCGCTCCTGAGTTTGCATCCATGCGAGCTGCCATGTTCTTCCTCCTGACTGTTCCGGGAATTATTAGTACTCTGGTTACATGGATTCCGCTCTACAAGTATGAGATTACAAATGAATACCACAAAAAGATCATGGAAGAATTGCGCATTCGGAGAAGTGAAGCATCTAAGTGATGAATTTTGTTGGCTTACACTCCGTAAATACAAGGAGATGAAAAAATATGTTTAAACTGTGCTTGGCGTCAAATGGCGCGGCGAATTTGCCTATTGTGCTTAAGGAAGCGGGAAATGTTCCAATGCAGATTGCAGCAAAGGAACTTGCCCATTTTCTCAAGCGCATTACCGGTGCGGATTTTGCCATTGTCGGTGATTGTGATGGTGTAGCTATTCGGCTTGTTGTTGATCCCACTCTTGCGGAAGAGGCATTTCATATCTGCTGCAATGAAAGCGGCTTAACGATCAGCGGCGGCAGCAATCGTGGTCTGCACTATGGTGTTTTCGGAGTTCTGGAAGATGTTTTGGGCGTTCGATTCTATACCCATGATGTAACAAAAGTGCCAAAGTGCCGGGAATTGGTTTTGGATGAGATGGATATTGTGGATGCCCCGGCATTTGAATACCGTTATTGTGACTATGGCATGCCTTCTGAATGGCGCGCCCGAAATCGAATGAATGCCGGTATCGCCAAAATTCACGGCGGAAGCAAGGAATACGCGCTGTTTGTGCATTCATTCTATGCGCTTGTGCCTCCGGAACAGTATTTTGATGCCCATCCCGAATATTATTCCATGGTAGACGGCAAGCGGGTGTGCCAGCGTTCTCAGCTCTGCCTAACCAATCCCGAGGTCATTAAGATTGCTACTGAGAACGCAAAACATTATCTTCGCCAAAATCCCCAGGCGACGCTGATCTCTGTATCTCAGAATGACTGCTATAATCCGTGTGAATGCCCGGAGTGCGCAAAAATCGATGCAGAAAACGGAAGCCATGCAGGTTCTCTTATGTACTTTGTCAATGCAGTTGCTGCAGGTATTGAGGAAGAGTTTCCGCACGTAGTGGTGGATACGCTGGCCTACCAGTATACCCGTAAACCGCCGAAGGTAATCAGACCCCGGCACAATGTTTGTGTCAGACTTTGCAGTATCGAATGTTGCTTCGGTCATCCTATGGCAACTTGTAATCATGTGGCCAGCTTTGGAAAAATCGCAAAAACTTCCGACAGTACCTTCCAGGAGGATCTGATCGGTTGGGGAAAGATTTGTAATCGGGTGTATATCTGGGATTATGTCACCAATTTTGCCCACTATTGGCTACCGTTCCCCAATTTCCATGTACTCGGTCCTAATATGCGTTTCTTTGCAGAAAATAATGTAAAAGGCGTATTTGAAGAAGGCAACCAACACTCCGTTAGTCCGGATATGACCGAAATGCGTACATGGCTTTTGGCAAAGCTATTATGGAATCCTGATTTTGATGTGGAGCAGGGTATTTATGAGTTCGCAGAAGCTGTGTACGGTTCTGCCGCTGCGGAGATACGAGCATATATCAAACTTCTCGAAACCCGCGTGACCGAAGGAAATATCCACTTCGGCATCTATGAATTCCCCTTTGTTGGGTATTTGGATCCCGAAACACTTTCCAAGGCACAGGAGCTGCTTGCTGCGGCACAGGCAAAACAACTCTCCCTCTCCCAGAGGGTCTATGTAGAAAAAGCAGCGCTTTGTGTGGAATATGCCATTGTCGCTCAAAATGTGCTGATGGGACAGAAGGACCTTGATCGGGTAGATGCGATGCTTGAGAAAGCACGCACACTGGGAATCAATCGTGTCAGTGAATGGCTTGATTGGGATGCTTTTAAACGAGTGTTCCTTGATTGGGATACAACAAAACCCCTGCTCCATAATATTGCAAGTATTGCATCCTTTGCAGACATTTCTATGCTTGCTGACGTAGAAAAAGTCATCAATATGTAAGAATGCTCAAAATACCTACTATCTCAAAATAAGTAAAGTGCCGCCCGCAGGATTTTCCCTGCGGGCAGCTTCTATAATCCTTAAATAGTGTAAATATTTCCTAGTCTCTTATAAATCACCGGGTGTACTGGCGCTTTCTATGTTTTTCGGCCTGTACCCTTGCTTCTTCCAGTTTTTCGGATTCCACAGCGGCTTCCACTTTCTCCTTGCCTAATGCTTTCTTGGCCCGGTCAAAGTCAGCGGCGATGCTACGGAGTGTTTTGTTTTCGTCTGCCAGCTCGTCGATCCGATCACCCATCCGGGCGGTTTTTGCACATTCCCGACTGAACCTCTGTTGCAGCCGATCATAATCGCTTCGCAGATTCAGAAATGCGTGGTAGACGGAGCGGAGAACCTTGACGATCTTTTCAAGCAGCGGCTTGGCTTTCTTTTCACGGTAGCTTTTTGCGGATTCCAATGCGCTGGGTTCCGGGAGTATCTGCTCTGGATCATCGGAAAACTCCCTTGCCAGTTTCTCCATGTTTTTGACTGCCGGGGCCAATTCCTTCATTCTGTCAGTGGCTTCCTTTGCTTCGAGCTGGACAGCTTTCTTCTGATTTTCCAGATCGTCGATCTCTGCTTCCGCTATGGCTTGCGCCGCCTTCAGACCAGCAAGGCGCTCCTGCTCGGCTTGCACCTTGAACTGGGTTACGGTCAGATGTTCTTCGGTGCTGCCACGCTGCCCTCGTTCCACATCGGTATAACCGGCGGCTCGCATGAAGTTGAAGAACTGATCTTGCAGGATGCTGTAAGAGGGA
>JAZQUL010000190.1:0-7739 GCA_045631285.1 Faecousia sp.
AGCATGAAAGTAGCTTTTGATGCTGCGACTGGTGGATTGGAGAGCATCGGCGACTATTTCCGCTGTGCCTACCGTTCCTTGGCTCTTAGCTACAAGCAGGCCATCGAAGAACTGGAAGCCAACACCGGAGTCAAATACGAAAAACTCTACATCGTCGGCGGCGGGGCCAAGAATCAGTTCCTTAACCGCCTGACGGAAGAAGCAACCGGCAAGAAAGTCATCGCGCTGCCCATCGAAGCAACCGCTCTGGGCAATCTGAAAATACAGATGGAGGTAAAGTAATATGTCCTACTTAGAAGCAAAAGCAAAGTATGCCGCATTGGGTATCGACACCGATGCTGCTATTGCGAAGCTGAAGAATGTTCCCGTTGCTCTGCACTGCTGGCAGGGTGACGATGTCCGTGGTTTTGACACCGACCCCACCAAACCCCTCACCGGCGGTATCCAGACCACCGGCAACTATCCCGGCAGAGCAAGAACTCCCGAGGAACTGATGGCTGACCTGGATATGGTGCTGAAGCTGTGCCCCGGCACCAAGAAGATGAATCTTCATGCCTCCTATGCCATCTTTGAAGACGGCGATTGGGCTGACCGGGATAAGCTGGAACCCAAGCACTTTAAGAAGTGGGTGGATTTCTGTAAGGAGCGGGGGCTTGGCTGCGATTTTAACCCCACCTTCTTCTCCCATCCTAAGGCAAACGGCCTGACCCTTTCCCACCCCGACCCCGAAATCCGCAAGTTCTGGATCGACCACGGTAAGGCCTGTATCCGCATTTCTAACTATCTGGCAGAGGAGCTGGGACAGAGCTGTATTATGAACATCTGGACCGGCGACGGCTTCAAGGACATTCCTGCCGACCGTATGGGTCCCCGTGTCCGTTATAAGGAATCTATCGATGAGATTCTTTCTGAGCCATTCGATTTCAACAAGGTCAAGCCCTGCGTGGAAAGTAAGGTCTTCGGTATCGGTGTGGAAGCCTATACCGTTGGTTCTGCGGAGTTTTCTCTCAGTTATGCCGCTGTCAATAAGGAGCGCTGCATCCCCCTGATGGATAACGGCCACTACCATCCCACTGAGGTGGTCTCCGACAAGATTCCCGCGCTGCTGACATTCTTCCCGGAGATTGCGCTGCACATCACCCGTCCTATCCGCTGGGATAGCGACCACGTTGTGCTGCTGGATGACGAGACAAAGGAGCTGTGCAAGGAAATTGTCCGCTGCGGCGGCTTGGAAGGCAGCGTAAAGCTGGCGCTTGATTACTTCGACGCTTCCATCAACCGTATTTCTGCTTGGACGGTAGGCTTCCGCAACGTCCAGAAGGCGCTGCTGATGGCGCTCATTACCCCTGACCTCACAGCTATGCAAAATAGCGATAACTGGACCGAACTGATGGTTATTCAGGAAGAAATGAAGACGATGCCCTTCGGTGAAATTTGGGCGGAGTACTGCCGCGTTTGCGGCGCGCCTGCTGACGGCGAGTGGTTTGCTTCTGTAAAGGCTTACGAGGAAGAGATTCTCGCAAAGCGCGTCTGATTTGGAGGGAAAAGCGATGTTTTTTGAAGAGAACGCCAAGCTTTTAGCAGAATTTGCCCGTGTTTCCGGCATCGCCGGCGGACGCGCTGACTATGTGCAGGGCGGTGGCGGCAACACATCCGTGAAGCTGGGCGGCGGGCGGATGGCTATTAAGGCTTCCGGTTTCTGTTTATCTGATATTACGCCAAATTCTGCATATGCTGTACTTGACGGCGCGGCTGTCCGGGAGTTTTACCTGACTTCCGAGCCGGAGCAGTTTGAAAATGTGGAAACTGCAGGCTCCAATAAGGCAAAGGAATCTGTGCAGGTCATCGAGGGCCTCGCGCAGCTGCGTCCCTCTGTGGAGGCCGGCTTCCATTCCATTTTGAAAACCTTTGTGGTCCACACCCACAGCGTTTACGCCAATTTGGCCGCTTGCGCCGTGGACTGCAGGGACATTTGCGCCGCCGCTTTTGCGGGCGCAGACTACTCCTGGGGGATGGTGCCCTATGTAGACCCCGGCGCAAATCTGACTTTTGCCATCCGCAACGAGATGAAGCGAGTAGAAAGAGAGACCGGAAAGGCGCCCGGCATTATCATTATGCAGAACCATGGTATCATCGCCCACGATGATGATCCCGACACCGTTTTGCAGCTCCACGCGGACGCCAACGAGCGTCTTGCCAAAGCTTTCGGCATTACCGGCGACTCCTTCCCCAAGGTTTCTGTCAAGGAGATCGAGCCGGGTCTTTATGAGGCAGACACGCCCTACCTAACCGAAGCCCTGAAGGGCGGCGCGTATACCGAGCAGTTCCTGCTGGAGCAGCCCCTGTATCCCGACCAGATGGTATTCCTTATCGGCACTTTCTCTATGGATAAGCCCGAGGTTGAAGAGGGTCAGTGCGTTGCCTATTCCGACTCCGGCAAGGTACTGATGCGGATGGACGGCAAGAAGGCGCAGGTTTTGGCAGAGACGCTGACTGCCGTTGTCTTCGTTATCAATCACATTCAGGCTGCAGGACATCCTCTGTCCACAATGGGCGAAAAGGCCAAGAATTTTATTGCTAACTGGGAGAGTGAAAAGTACCGTAAATCTCTGGCAGGGAAGAAATGATCATGAAACGATTGCTTTTTTTGGGTTTATAATGTAATATTTATTTGTGACAGCACAATGAAAGGAGTCTATTTATGAATATTAACTACATTCACCCTGCTGACCAACTGGTTATGTTTATGCAGCGTATTTACGACAAGGGACTGACCACCACCTCCGGCGGTAACTTGTCCATAATGGATAACGAGGGAAATATTTGGATTACACCTGCCAGTGTGGATAAGGGTACCCTTACCAGAAACGATATTATCTGCGTAAAGCCCGATGGCACCGTTGTCGGCCCCCACAAGCCTTCTTCCGAATTTCCTTTCCACGCATCTGTCTATAAGATGCGTCCCGATTTGAAGGCGGTGCTCCACGCCCATCCCCCCGCATTGGTGGCGTTTTCCATTGCGAGCCGGATTCCCAACTTGGATTTGATTCCCTCCATCCGCCGTATCTGTCAGGATGCCAAGATTGCAGTTTACGGTGTGCCGGGCAGTGAAGATTTGGGCGACAAGATCGGCGCAGTCTTTGCAGAGGGCTGTGACATTGCTATTTTGGAAAATCACGGTGTATGTATCGGCGCGCAGGATATGTTTACCGCATTCCAGCGGTTTGAGACCCTGAATTTTGCCGCTGAGTTGGAGATCCAAGCTACAAGAATCGGTAAAATCAAGAGCCTGAACGAGGACCAGCACCGCATTGCGGTCACCAATCACCACACGAAATTGGATGATTTTATTCCCCGTTCCTTTACCTCTGAGGAGCTGTCTGCCCGTCGGGATATGATTACCCTTATTAAGCGTTCCTATCGGCAAGGTCTGTTTACCGCTACCCACGGTACCTATTCTGTCCGTTTGGCGGATGACAGCTTCCTGATTACGCCCTTCGGTCAGGACCGCGCCTATTTGGAGGAGGATGATTTGGTACGGGTCAAGGGTGGTATGAAGGAGTTGGGCAAAATACCCTCCCGGGCTGTCCATCTGCACGAAGCCATTTACAAAAAGCATCCTGAAATTCGGGCTGTTTTGCAGGCCCATCCTGTACACGCTATGGCCTTTGCCATCACCGACGCGGGCTTCGACCCCAGAACCATTCCGGAAAGCTATATTCTGCTGCGGGACATCAAGAAACTGCCCTATGGGGAAATCTATGCCCCCAAGACAATCTCGGGAGAGTTTGATGCTGCCCATCCGGCAATGATGGTGGAGAATAACTGTGTCATCGTTACCGGCAACAGCCTGCTGCAGGCCTTTGACCGGCTGGAGGTTTTGGAGTCTACTGCCCATTCGCTCCTCAATGCCAGCGTGCTGGGCGAAATTGACCGGATTACCGATGCGGAAGTGGAAGACCTGAAAAAGGCCTTCAATCTTGAAGACTAATTTCCTAAATATCAAAAAGGAGTTGCAAAAGCAACTCCTTTTTGATATACTCCCTGTTGATTAGTGAATTAACATTTTTTCTCTTTGAGGTGTGGCAGAGTATGGCGCATCCGCAGAGAAGAATTGCTGGAAAACGGAGGAATTTCTATGGAGAAAAAGATGGTGCCCGAAGGTGAGGCGCTGGGCTATATTCTTTATGTTCCGAAAAACAAACCCACAGAAGATTTGCCGCTGCTTGTATATCTCCACGGCGCCGGTGAACGGGGAACAAACTTGGAGCACTTATACAGACATGGCATACCCAAAATGATTGAAGTGGGGAGAACATACGATGCCATCGTTTTGTGTCCCCAATGTCCGGCCACAGCTGTTTGGGACAATGTTGTCCAGCGGGTCAAATATACCATCGATCAGGTAGTGGTGCAGTACGGTGTTCAAAAAGACCGTATTCTTTGTACCGGTTCCAGTATGGGCGGCTTTGGTACATTTATGATGGGGCTGACCTACCGTAATTTCTTTGCCGGAATTGCGCCGATTTCCGGGGGCGCAATGAGCTGGCGCGTGGGGAATTTGCGGTCTACACCGGTGTATATGGCCCACGGTGCGGAAGATAGCGTAGTGCCGATAACATACAGCCTTATGGTAGCAGAGGAACTGAAAAAGAGAGACATACCCCATAAGATGTTAATTGTGGAAGGTTACGGACACAACGATGCCATTGACAAAGTGTATCAGGACGGGGAAGTGGTAAACTGGCTGCTTAAGCAGCGCAGAACGGATTTTTCCTATGTGCCTGAGACCTTGGAAGAAATATTTTAAATAAAAGAGGCTTGCTATGCATTATATTGGTATTGATATTGGCGGCACAAAATGCGCGGTGTCCTTAGGCTGTTCCGATGGCCGGGGAAATGTGCAGGTATTACATAAGTGCCAGAAGCGGCTGACAGAGAAAAGACCGCCGGATTTGGTGCTGCCGGAGCTTTTGGAGGATGTGAAATTCTGCATTTCCCAAAGCGGGGAAGCGCCCAGAGCCATCGGCATCAGCTGTGGCGGTCCGTTGAGTTCCAAGCGGGGCTTGGTGCTGTCGCCTCCCAATCTGATTGGCTGGGATAATGTGCCCATCGTAGAATATTTCGAAAAGGCCACCGGACTGCCCACCTTCCTTTGCAACGACGCCAACGCCGGCGCGCTGGCAGAGTGGCGTATGGGCGCAGGCCGGGGAACGGAAAATATGGTCTTTATGACCTTTGGCACAGGTTTGGGCGCAGGCCTTATCTTAAATGGTCGGCTTTATGAGGGCACCAGCGATTCCGCCGGTGAATTGGGACATATCCGCCTTGCGCCCTTTGGCCCGGTGGGTTATGGTAAGTCCGGCTCGTTTGAGGGCTTTTGCAGCGGCGGCGGTATTGCCCAGCTTGCGAAAAGCTATGTAACTGAGGAAATCCAAATGGGCAAAGCCCCTGCCATCTGCCCTACGATGGAAGAACTGAATACACTGACTGCAGAAAAGGTCTGTATTGCGGCAAGAAAGGGAGATGTTCTTGCCAGGAAGATTATCTCGAAATGCGGACAGATGCTGGGCGTGGGCCTTTCTATGGTAATGGACATGCTCAACCCCGAAAAAATCGTCATCGGTAGCGTCTTTACCCGGGCGAGAGATTTGCTTTGGCCTGAGGCGGAGAAAGTCATTTTGGAAGAAGCGCTGGAATATACCCGCGAGGTTTGTGAGGTTGTGCCTTGCGGTCTTACGGAGTCCGTTGGCGATATTGCAGCGCTGACGGTGGCAGATTATTATTTTGAACGTAGTATGCAGGAGTGATAATGATGAAAGAAAGAACGAAAGGTTTTATTAACGCCTTTTTTGAACGTCACAGCGATTTGCTGCCTCTGAAAGAGCAGATTTTGGAAGCCTGTGAGACGCTGATTACAGTTTTTGAGGGCGGCAATAAGCTGCTGCTTTGCGGCAATGGTGGAAGCTGTGCAGACTGCGACCATATTGCAGGGGAGTTTCTCAAGGGTTTTCTGCTGAAGCGGCCTGCCAATGCGGCTTTCCAAAAGGAAATGGCAGAAAAGTACGGAGAATGTGGCGCGGAAATCGCCGGTAAGCTCCAACAGGGTCTGCCGACCATTTCTCTGGTGACCCACAGCGCGGCTATTTCTGCCTTTGAAAATGACGTAGACCCTGAGCTTGTGTATGCTCAGCAGGTGTTGGCTTATGGCAAGCCCGGGGATGTGCTTATTGGCATCAGCACCTCCGGCGGCGCGAAAAATGTAGCCGCGGCAGTGATGACGGCAAACAGCATCGGTATGCACACCATTGGTCTTACAGGCAAGACCGGCGGAATGCTCGCCCAGCTTGCTGATTTGGCGCTCATTATGCCCAAGGACGAAACCTACCGCATTCAGGAGGACCATTTGGCGGTCTATCACCTGCTTTGCGCGGTGGTGGAATACGAATTATTTGATATTTAATCCTTAATAAAGTGACCAAGCTGCTTCCTTGCAGCTTGGCCTTTTTGTATAAAGAAAACCACCGGCCGGTGGTTATGATTTGTAATTGCAGAGGGAAAACGGGAATATACTTGTCTATATCACGGATGGCGGGGTGTGGATTTATGAAAAAAGCAATTCCCTATTGGCAGATGGTAGGGTTCGTTTTTACCGCGGTGGTGGGGACACTGCTGCATTTTTTCTTCGATTGGACAGGGGGAAATGTGGTTGTGGCGCTCTTTTCCGCGGTGAATGAGTCTATTTGGGAGCATCTCAAATTGCTGTTGTATCCGATGCTGGCTTTTGCGGTGGTCGAATATTTATTCTGGGGCAGAGAGATAGATGACTTTTGGTGTATTAAGCTGGTTGGCATTTTGCTTGGTCTTGTACTAATACCTGTGGTGTATTACACATACACCGGCATTTTGGGCATAAATGCAGATTGGTTTAATATAACAATCTTCTTTTTGGCTGCGGCGGCTGTTTATTGGGCAGAAACGAAATTGTTCCAAAGGGACTTTGGATGTCCGAGCGCATCCAAGGCAGCGATTGGGTTCATTTGCGTTCTTGTCCTGCTTTTTACGGTCTTCACTTTTATGCCGCCTCATATTCCACTTTTTGAAGACCCAATGACCGGAACGTACGGTTTTTAAAGCTGATGATGCTATGCCACCCTCCTGGGTGGCATTTTTGCGTAAAAAGGCAGGAAAATGGACTTGCAGTTAGGAATAGGCTTAAGTAACCGCTGACGAGACCGTCTGCGGTTACTTTATAGGAGGTGACGCGTATGGTTGCCGCTGTATGGCTGATGCTCAGCGGACTTATGTACGCACTGCAGCTGTCCACAGGGAGCTTCCCGAAGCCCCTGACGGAGGAAGAGGAGAATTACTATATTGACCGGGTGGAAAAGGGGGATATGGAAGCTCGGAATGTGCTGATAGAACGTAATTTACGCTTGGTTGCCCATATTATGAACAAGGGTTATAGTACACGGAAACCATTGCTGGCGCACAAACGGCAGCATCCTGTCTGTCGGCTATAATCACCACACAAAAATCTGCTACTTAGCGATGCTGATTGCCTAACGATGTAATAAACTTTCCGATATCTCAAAGCGAGGTCGGAATTCTTTTCTGCAATTTAGAACGCTTTATGGCACTTTCTGAAACACCGAAATCGACTTCATATACACCTATTTCGCTACCAGCACCATCGAGTGGGAATAAAGATGTTTATCCCAAGGCTGTTTTTCCTGACC
>JAZQUL010000191.1:0-2241 GCA_045631285.1 Faecousia sp.
CCCGGATGCTCGCCGTTCCCAAGGCAATCGGCTCCCCCATTCCCCGGCGTCAAAGTAATCCCTGTTACATCGATAAACATAAAAAACCTCCAAATCTTCCTTTTGACATTTTGTGAATGTCAATTTTGCAAGCATCATACCATATACTCTCACTAATGACAAGCACAAAATGTCAAAGTGAGGTGTATTGTATGTTTGCAAATAAATCCGCCGACGGGAGCGCCAATCGATGTGGAAAGGTCATTGCCGCCTGTCGTAAGAAAATGGGAAAATCTCAACGCCAGCTTGCAGATATGCTGCAAATCGCCGGTTTAGATATTGATAAAAACGCTGTTCAGCGCATTGAGGCCGGTAAACGGTTTGTAACCGATATTGAACTGGTGTATCTTGCACAAGTCCTGCACTTGTCTTACGAAGACCTTTTGAACACCAACTAATCGTATATCCTTTCGCATTTCGACACCATTATACAGTGTCTCTTGCGCAAAATATGTCGAAACACCTCTGGCAGATAATTCTACCAGGGGTGTTCTGTCTACTTGCGCCTTATTCATCCTCATTCTGTAAAATCCATTTCCGCGGATTATTTTCTATATATTGCCATATTTCATCATAATCCCGCTGATTGCGGATAATATGATCGTAGAAATGCCGTTGCCAAATATTACTGCCGTATTCTTTGTTGCAAAATCGCTTAAATGTTGATACAAAACGGGAAACGACTGAATGTTGCACTGTAGGGGGCGACGTCCTCGACGCCCCGTTCTCATTCACGAACAGCAAAAGATGAATGTGATTTGGCATAATTACATATTTATCTACGCAAATATCGTCGTAGAAATCATTTAATTGGTTTATGTATTTATCCGCAATTTTCCCATATGAGGATAGATTGATTCGCGGGGCGTCGAGGACGTCGCCCCCTACAATCCGTGATAAAATATGTTGCTTATTTTCGGTACAAATCGTTATAAAATATGCGCCCGGCGTACTATAATCAAAGTCTGTTAACCGCGTGGGCTTTCTGCTCGGCAATTCCATTGAATCACTCCTTTTTTGTCATTATATCATACCGGACGAAAAGAAAAAAGGCAGAATTTCCTCTTTCTCCGTCTTAAGAAATATGCTATAATCAAATTTAGAAAGGCGGTGGGATTATGGCCGAATACGAGCTTGTCCGTGAAATCAAGAACTTATGTCCCAACAATCAGATGCGGGATGTGTTTTTCGAGGAGATCGAAACCGACGATCCCATAAATTATGTAAACCAGTTTCTCAAAGGAAATGCCGTCTCCCTTTCTTCGGAAAGAAAAGAAGACGGCACGATAATCGTTCACGCCGATTGCGACGGCCTGATCCAAAAATTTATTTTTACACCGGTGTAGCCTGTTTGCCGGCCACCAGCTTCCGCACGCCCCGGTACATCCAGTAGGCGCCGGAAGTAAAGAGAATGTCCATAACCGTCACGCACAGCACATAGAAGATTTTTGCTGCCAAAGTACCGGTCACAGCTTCCACCGCCTGCCGGAGCGCTTCCAAGGGTGGAATATTGCAGACGTAGAAATTATTGAAATTGGTCTCAAGCAATTGAGCGGCTGTCGCAGAAACAGCGCAGAAGCAGAGCATAAAGATAATGACCGCTTTCTGCTCGCCCTTCTTGGCAGGCGTATGCAGATTCAGCGCAGGGATCAGCAAAAATCCCAGCATAATGAGGATATGTACGGTAACCGTATGGAAGTCGAAATAGCTATCGAAATACGCCCGCACATTCCAGTCACCGAAAATCAAAGCAGGATAAATAATCATCATCAGAAACTCTGCGCCGCAGAGCGCTGCGGTGATGCCACCCACTTTATCCTGATGCTTGCCACGATAGAATGCCATCACAGGCAGCATAAAGATAAACAGCGAGCAATAGTGCAGCGGAATGTGGTACAGATCATAACCCTGCTTGAAGGACAGGGCCTGCTTGCCGATCTCCAACAGGACGACGATCACCGCCAAAATTTTAAAGGGGATCATCCGGGTCTCAAAGCTTTTTTTACCGATGGTAATGCGAAGCACAAAGCAAAGCAGGAGCATCACTGCCAGCGAAGGCAGCACAGAAATTGCGTGTTCTTTGGTCCAAAGCTGCATAACATTTTTCTCCTTTTTTCTTTTTATCCTCCTATACTGTAACAAATTATTAATAAATTTGCAATCTTTTTTTAACGGAGTACCTATGTTTTATCAAAATATTGT
>JAZQUL010000192.1:0-16938 GCA_045631285.1 Faecousia sp.
GGGCCGTTTTTACCTACGAAGAACAGCGTTTTCACACCGGGGATACTATCTGCAACCGCATCCATTCGGCTGATAAACTCAGGTCCAAATACCAAAACCTCTACATCTGCCAAATCCAGGCAGTACTGAATTTCGTCGCTGCTGTAACGGAAGTTCATAGGTACGGCAACGCAGCCTGCCTTCAAAATACCAAAGTAGATGGGAAGCCATTCGATGCAGTTCATTAAGAGAATGGCTACCTTTGTACCGCGTTTTAAGCCGCGGCTGAGCAGTAGGTTTGCAAAGCGATTTGCCCGGCGGTCAAAGTCCTTCCAAGACATTTCCCGACGGTAGGGGGCATCCTGACTGGCACTTTCGATCAGGTTAAAGTCCCACCAAGTGGCGGCCTTGTCCCGTTCTTCGGAGGGGTTGATCTCCACGAGACAGATGTCCTGCCCGTAAAGTCTTGCATTTCGTTCCAAAAAGTCTGTAATTACCATATTTTTCACCCTTTGTTTGTAAATGAAAAGCCCTCTGCTATATAGCAGAGGACAAGAAATTCCTGTGGTACCACCTCAGTTTACCGCATATGCGGCCTCATGGGATCGATAAGATCCGCAAGCTGTATCGGGCTTTCCCGTCTTCGCCTACTAAAGGTTCAGCAAAGCCGCTCCGAAAGGAATTCTACACCGCAGTTTTACTGCCTCGCACCGACCGGCAGCTCTCTGAAAAAACGGATGGGTGTGTACTAATTTTCATCCTCGCGTTTTGTGTATATATCTTTTCACATTCTACCACTTTTACCTTTTTAAGTCAATGCGAAATACAGAAAAAGTGCAAGAAAATACGGAGAATATGCAACAAACTGCGCGGGGGTTCCGTCTCGGCGTTTCTGCGAATGCACCGTCGAAAGAAAATGTAGGGGCTGACCTCCCGGACGGCCCGCTTTGCACATTATCGAATAAAGGAAAAATGTAATAAAATCGTCGCGTCGAGCACCGATTTTATTTCGGGTCGTCGAGGACGCCGACCCCTACGGTGTGGTGTGGAACATAGCAGGCGGGACGGGAAACCCGTCCCCTACGGTAACATCGAAAGAAAATGTAGGGGAGGCTTTTGTTCCAAAGAGAACCGTTGACAGGGTGGGGGAGGCGGAGTATACTGAATGTAGCAAATAGGAAAGAGGGAAGTATCGTGATCTTTTTGGAGACGGACAGGCTGCAGCTTCGCAATGTTGCGCCCAAGGACAGGGATATTATTTACGATTATCGTAATCACCCCGTCTGTGCCCGGTATCAGCGGGGGCAGACCAAGGATATAGAGGGAATTGCCGCTTTGATCCAGCGGCGGAAGGACGATGTACTGGGGATCGATGCGGCTTGCCTTTTGGCAGTTGCGCTGCGGGAGACCGACGAACTGGTGGGTGAGATCGTAGTGATGCAGGAGGAGAATACGTTTAGCTTGGGGTATACCTTTTCCTATCTCCATCACCGAAAGGGCTACGCCTTCGAGGCGTTGTCTGCGCTGATCGAGCTACTCCACGGGTGGAATCCTACGTGGGAGTTTATCTGCTTTACAGATCGGGAGAATGTGCCCAGTATGGCACTGCTGAAAAAGTTAGGGTACAAGGATATGGGCTATTTGCCCGCTAAGGACTCCCAGGTCTTTGGAAAATGGATTACGGCAGAGACAGAGGCGGAGATCGCCGCGGCGCGGAGAAGGGGAGAGGAAAGCCTTATGACATTAAAGGAAATGATCTATAAGCGCAAGTCCTGTCGGAGTTTTATGAATACGCCGGTGGAGGAAGCGATTATTGAGAAGATAAAGGCCTTTCCGATGAAGCCTCTTTACCCGGATATTAAGGTACATTGGGAAATTGTTTCCCGTAGTCAGGTCAAGTGCATTTGCCCTTGGACGACACAGCAAATCATCGCTGTTTATTCCGAGGAAAAGGACGGCTATTTAGAGAATACAGGCTTCTTGTTCCAGCAGCTGGAGCTTTATATGCAGACTCTGGGCCTCGGCGTTTGCTGGTTGGGAATGGGCAGAATGAATCCAAAGACCACCGCACAGGTGGACGGAATGAAATTTGTCATTATGCTGGCCTTTGGACACCCGAAAGGGGAGGCGTTGCGGCATAAGCTGAAAGATTTTAAACGGAAGAAGATGGAGCAGATTACTGACCAGATTGACCCGAAACTGGAAGCTGCCCGGCTTGCCCCTTCAGCGGTGAACAGTCAGCCATGGTACTTTACCCACGAGGGCAGCGCCATCCGGGTTTACTGCAACCAGATTGGAACGCGTTTGGATATAGGCATTGCGATGGCCCATTTGTATGTGGAAAATCGGGATAGCTTCCGGTTTTCAAAAGAAAAGATTGCCCCGGAACTGCCGGGCTACGACTATGTGGGCAGTGTGAGCTTGTAACGGAGTGGTAAGATATGAGCGAAATTATGACCTATACAAAGAAAATGTTCGACCCCCTGCGGCCAAAGGCAGAATTGGTGGACATTACAGATATTGCCCACGCCCTTTCGATGCTCTGCCGGGCAAACGGACATTTTAGAAGCTTCTATTCTGTGGGACAGCACTGTATTAACTGCGCCAAAGAGGCAGAGGCGAGAGGGTACAGTCCGCGGTTGCAGCTTGCTTGCCTGCTCCACGATGCCAGCGAGGCATATCTTTCTGATGTGACCCGCCCGGTAAAGGCAGAACTGCCGAAATACAAGGAAATTGAAGAACCGTTGCAGGAAATACTTTGGAATTTATGGCTCGGCGAGCCTCTGACCGAAGAAGAAAAAAGGAAGGTGTTTGCAATCGACGATGCAATCCTTGCTCACGAATTTGTGAACCTGATGGGGGAGAGCATTGTGGAGAAAATGCCGGAAATCTGCTCCGTGCCGGAATTTTCCTTTACCGGGTTTGAGACCTGTGGGCAGGAATTTCTGCAGTTATTCAGCTTGTTGACCGGTGTGAAAGAATATTAGTATCATAAGCAACGGTTTCGATTTAACGGAGAATACAGTTTATGAAGAAAGCAGGGGTGGATGCCTACATCCGCCCGAAAGAATACCCAAACGGGTCGATGTGGGCATCGACCCCTACGGAGGTTAGATTATGAAATTATTAATAGAAGCCCTGACAAAGTTCGCTTGCGGTCTTGTGATGGTAGGTCTGCTGATTTTTCTGCCTGCGGGCACTATCGCTTATACATACGGCTGGCTGTTTATTGGACTGCTTTTTGCGCCGATGCTGATTGCTGGTTTTCTGATGCTGGCAAAATCCCCGGAATTTCTAAAAAAGCGGCTGGATGTTAAGGAAAAGCAGGGCGCGCAAAAAGGCGTTATCGCAGCATCAGGTCTTATGTTCATTGTCGGCTTTGTGATGGCGGGCCTGGATTTCCGCTTTGGGTGGTCTCAAATGTCTACGCCTGTGGTAATTGCCGCATCGGTGCTGTTTTTAATTGCTTATGCCTTGTATGCGGAGGTAATGCGGGAAAATGCCTATCTTAGCCGTACTATCAAGGTAGAGGAAGGACAAAAAGTGGTAGACACGGGACTTTATGGCATTGTCCGCCATCCTATGTATGCGGTGACGATCTTGTTGTTTTTGATGATCCCGCTGGTGCTTGGCTCGTATTATGCCCTCATTGCCTTTGCGTTCTATCCCGCAATTATTATCGTGAGGCTGAAGGACGAGGAAGCACTGCTGACAAAAGAGCTGCCCGGATATGCGGAATATAAGCAGAAAGTGAAGTATAGGATCATACCCTTTATTTGGTAAAGGAAAAGTGTAAGTGCGTTGCAGCTTTGCAACGCACTTTTTTAGCCTTTTAGCAGCTTGTTGAGCTTCTCCGTTTGGGCTTTTTGGATACGGTAAATGATAAGCCAAATGAGGGCATAACCGGCAAGGAAAATGCCGGTGAAAACCAAAATCGGTATCAGGGAGCTTTGCAGCCAGCCGTTTAGGAGATAGGTGAGGATATAGGCGATATACAGCACGCCACCGTGAAGCAAAATCATAATAGGCAGCGGTAACTGCTCCATTTGATAAACGGCAGTCATACCGGCTGCCAGAAAGGCCAGCAGCGTAATGGTCAGGATTCCTGTACAAACCTCTCGGGGGGAGAAAAATTCCACAGCGCCTGTTGCGCCTAAAATGCCGTAGATGATTGCCAAAACAATGGGTCCACCGCCGGCGCAGATAAGACCCCGGAGCAAGAATTCCTTGAGAAATTTCCTCATTTTGCCTCTAACCTCCTTTTGATTTCTGAGAAGCACCGTCGGGAAACATATTCCCGGTAACCGCATTTGAAAACGGCGTCAACGCTGCCGGCAACGGTGACGGTAAAACGGTCCAGTGCTTTTTCGTTTGCAAGGGCGCTTTTGTTGATGCGGATAAAGAAAGAGGGGAGTATGCTTTCCAATTCGTAGAGCCGCTGTTTCAATCGATAACGGCAGTTTTTGGAATCTATGGCGTAGGTCTTACCGTCAAGGACAGTAATACATTCAATTTCGGAAACAGACAGTATCTTGATATCCTCTTCGGTGTAGCCGGGGATGCGGTCTGCGCCTTCGGACTTTAAGAGCAAAGCCTCAATTTCATCGATTAGCGGGGAACGGCTATGGACGATGGCAATGAGCTCCTCGTCTTTTTCCCTGTCTATGATTAGTTTCAGTTTCATTGCCTCACCTCCGTTTTTGCCATTATAGCATATCCAAAGAAAAAATGGATCATTATCTTGTAATCGGCAGTTTTATAGTGTTAAACGGCAAAAGACCCGGAATTGCAGTTGCAATCCCGGGTTCAAAATTAGCCTTCGGGTGAAACAGAGGGCAGGTTGCCAAGGTTGTTGTTTTCGCTGCCGTCGGGGATGGATTTGAGGTATTCCGTATCTCCACGGTGGGCAATACCGACACCGGCAATCTCTCCCTGCCGCGCCATATCCACCGCCTGCTGCTTCTCCACAATGGAATTGTCAGATAGCTGATACCCGGTGATTCTGCCGCCTTCTTTTACTAAACCTGTAATGCGCTTTGCGTTGGCATTTGCCTGGGGAATTTGATCCAAGGTCTGCTTCACAAGTTCGTGTCCGTCCATATAAACCACTCCTTTTTGTTTAGTTTGCGTTTGCAAAAGAAAAATATGCGAAAAATAATAGGTGAAAAATTAGATACGGTATGCTATACTTAGTGCAACTTTTCTTTTGGATAATTGGAGGGACATTTAAATGGATAAAATATATTTGCAGACCAAGGCGGCTTTGGAAGAGCTTATTGAAAAGGCAAAGGTGAAGCCCGGTCAGATTTTGGTGGTCGGCTGCTCTACCAGCGAGGTTTTGGGCGCAAAGATCGGAACAAATTCCAGTCCTGACACCGCAAGACATATCTTCAAGGCATTAAATGACTGTGGAAAGGAACACGGCTTCTTTCTTGCTATCCAATGCTGCGAGCACTTAAACCGCGCCATCATTACAGAGCGCGCTGCCGTGCCGAATGCGGAAATTGTCAATGTAGTGCCCCAACCGAAAGCCGGCGGCTCTCTGGCGACTGCTGCCTATGCAGCATTCCAAAATCCGGTTGCCGTGGAGCAGATCGCCGCCGATGCAGGACTGGATATTGGACTGACCCTCATTGGTATGCATCTTAAGAAAGTGGCTGTGCCTGTTCGTTTGGAAAACAACCGCATTGGCGATGCCTTGGTGGTTGCTGCCCGCACACGCCCCAAATTTATTGGCGGTATTCGGGCAGTTTACGATGAAGAACTGTTCTAATGAAACAAAACTCCTCACGCCTGCGTGAGGAGTTTTCATATGCAGTTATCTTACCACGGAGGAGTGGCTGTAAATATAGAATTCTTCCTGACTGGGCATCCATTTCTTTTCCTTGGGCGGGAAGGTGGCATCAAAGGCTTCCACCGCGGCGGTGTCTTCGCAGCAATCGGCGGCGGTACTGGCGATATACATCCACTTTTTGCCGTCCAGTACACCCGGTACAAGCTCACAGACAAGCAGCGCTGTGGGGAAATTGCCGGGTATGACAAAGCTGACATTTTTCTTTTTGCAGCTTACAAATCCGCGGCTCACATAGTTGCCGGGGTTGCCGAAATTGATATTTACATCGTAGCCCATTTTGCGGGCAACCGCAAAGGAATGCTCAATGAGAAGCTTACCCAATTTCTGCCGCTGATACTTGGGTGCAATGCACAGAGGACCGAAAGAGAGGATTTCTTTCCGCTGACCGTTTTCGTCTTCCAGCCACGCCTTCGTGTACATAATGTTGCCGACAATCTCGCCGTCCTTTTCCAGCACGAAGGCCAGCTCGGGGAGAAAATCGGGGTGGGAGCGCATCTTATGAACGTAATAATGCTCGTCTGCACCCGGTTTATAGACATTCCAAAATGCTTCCCGGGTAAGTTCTTCTACCGCACGGTAATCCTCGAGCATTTCGTTTCGGATAATGACATTCATACAGTGATCTCCTTTGATACTATATTTTGAGACGCATAATGAAGGCAACTGCTTCAGGAGTTGTTTTTAGGGATTCGTGGTACTTGTGTTGAATAAGAATATTAAATAGCTTTCCTATATAATTCGGTTTGCATATGCCTCTGGCTGTCTCAAGAAATTGCTTTGCTTCCTCAATCCTTCTGTGATGCATAGAAATTACGATACTGGCAACGGCTACTTTGAACTCTGTATTTATAAAAGATTTTGAAAAATCGTCAGTTTTTTCGTAGCAGGAGAGATACTCTTCTAATTCCACCGAATATTTGAAAGAATCCACGTGGAGCTTCATCCACATAAGATCTTTTGACAGTTCCTCAACATAATCGCTATGGTCTAATCCAAGTGCATCCTTTGCCAGCAAGTAGGACGCAAAGGCTTTTTGATAGTTACCCATCCCTTCGTAGATGTGTCCTATATATAAATAGGATGTGTATGTGGAAAACCAATTATCAGCAAAATTATCTAAGCCATATTGTATTAGATTTATTGCCTGCTCAGCATATTTGCGAGGGAACTGAATTGCTGTAGTGTAGCAATGTTGGCATTTTGAAGAATTGCCACGAACTCGTTTAAGCAGTTTCTCATACTCGATAAAATCCTCATCGGTCATTCCTTGCTTAATTAGCTTTTGCTCAAAATCATCAATTTTTCCCATCCAATTCGCCTCCCAGTATTTATGTATCTATAAGCAAATTATACTCCACTAATAAAAGAAAATCAAGAAAGTATGCTGTTGGTGTTACTATCGCGCCCGTAAATTGATGAATATCGTTGATTTATAGGGGAAATTGTGTTATACATTTACTATAGAATGTTGATTTGGGGTGAGAATGGTGGCTGCCAAAGATAATAAAAACGGACTGATCGAACTGTTTCGTTTCCTATGCGCCGTATGGGTCGCGTACTTTCACGGCTTTTTCCCGGTGCTTTCGGATAAATTTAACGGTGTCAATACGGCCGTTGGCTTCTTCTTTGTGCTATCGGGCTATTTCTTTCTGAAGGGAATGGAAAAATATCGGGATAGACCGATCATAGAGGTCATACCCCATATTTTTTGGGACAGAACAAAACGGTTTGTTGTGCCGCTGATGATTGCCGCCCTTTCCGTTCTGTACTGCAATATTGTGTTTCCGTGGGAATTTAACGGCTTTAACTGGCCCTTTAGCTTTTTATGGTTCTTTGCCGCGCAATTTGTATTTTTGTCTTTGTTCTTCTTGGTGTTGAGAAAAACAAAAAGACAGCTTACCTTCAACCTTTTCTGCATCGTTGTGATTTGCATTTCTATGTCTGCCCACCGTGTCCTCACAAAGGAAATTGACCGGGTGGCAAGAGGCCCTGCTATGCTGGCCATCGGTATGCTTTTGTCCCAAGTTCCCAAATTGGAGCTAAAAGGGAAAAAACTGACGACCCTTATCAATGCCATTGGCTTTACTGTTTCTGCCATCGCCTTTGTTTACCTTGCCTATCTTCCCGGCTATGAAATCTGGAAGCTCCATCTTTTGGGCGGTCTCGTCGGGCCTGCGGTTTTGTATTTTGCCACCGCGCTGCCTGTCCGCAGCAAATTCCTTAATTTCCTTGGTGAATTTAGTGTATTTATTTACCTTGCACAGTGTCCGATTTTGCTGCATTATTTCCACGTCAGCAGAGACACGAGAGACCAGTTTCCGCTGCTGTGTATTTGCGCCATAACGATGTTCCTGCTCAATCGGGTCATTCACAAAAAGAAGGTTATTGAAAGACTGACAGCTACGGAGAGTAAAATATGAAAAAAATGAAGAAGCTTTATGAAAAAAGTGAGCTGTGGTTTGCCCTTTTATGGATCATAGGGTACTGCGTACTGGCTTCTGTTGGCGATAACCTTTCGGCAGAGCTTGGATTGCAGAAGGTAGTTACCCTGCCCATATTGCTCGCACTTTCAGCAGTTGCGGCTGTATTTGTCGGCAAGAACCGAATGCTTACAAAGTACGGTCTGGGAAAGTCCTGCGTTCCTGCACGGGAAATGCTGTTTTACTTGCCGATCTTACTGCTGCTGACGGCAAATCTCTGGTATGGGGTCGAATGCAATACATCGCCTGTAGAGACAGCACTGTATATTCTGTCGATGCTTTGCGTTGGCTTCCTGGAGGAGCTGATCTTCCGCGGCTTTTTGTTCCAAGCGATGGCAAAAAATGGCGTAAGATCCGCCATTATTGTTTCCAGCGTGACCTTTGGAATCGGACATATGATTAACCTATTTAACGGCTCCGGCGCGGAGCTGCTGCCAAATCTCTTGCAGGTGGTTTATGCTATGGCCGTTGGCTTTCTGTTCGTGATGATCTATTACAGAACAAACAGCTTGATCCCGTGTATTCTGACACATAGCATATTTAATGCGCTCAGCATCTTCTCAGGCAGTGGGATCACCCTAAAAGAGGAAATTGTTTCCGGGCTTCTCATAACAGCGATTGCTGGCGCCTACGCGGTATATTTGGCAATTGCGGTGAAGAATAAGCCGAAGAAGCAACCGGATGGAGATACATACCAAAATGATCTGCCATAAATAAAAAGGACCGACGGCACGATAGGGGAGTGCTGTCGGTTTTCTCTACACAATAAAGCGCGTCCGGCACTAATATCGGACGTGCTTTTGCGTTGTGTAATAGGCTGATGCTCAGCCAAATATATTTTTATCTAAATGGCGAGACTCGTATGCGTTTTCGTTTGCAACCGCAAAGGAAAATAAAGATGCAAAAGCCATATAGCGGTGGAAACCCAACAAGTGGACGCAAAGAAAGATGTTGACATCTCAACCTTTTGCGTGTATAATCCAGATGTTGACAACGCAACATCTAAGAGGGACGCGTATTTATCTAAGGGGAGATGTCGTTTGCACCGGCATGGTTATCTCTGCAAAGTGGGTAGGATAGGAGTAAGCAAAAAGGAGTCTTATATATGAAACGAATAAAATTATCTGATAGAAAGCTTCCGGATTATACTAACGGCGAGGAGATTATGAATATGGTCACCCATATCGTGGGTGGCGTGTTGGGGCTTGTTGTATTGGTGCTGTGCGTACTTCGGGCGATCTTTCAGGGTGCTATCTTGAGCATTATCGGATGCGCTGTCTATGGGGTATCTATCGTGGCGCTGTACACGATTTCCAGCGTATACCACGGTCTGCGTCCCGGGATGGGTAAAAAAGTGCTGCAGGTCATTGATCATTGTACGATCTATTTCTTGATTGCCGGTACCTACACGCCTATTTTGCTGTCTGCGTTTATCCCCACATATCCGTTGATCGGTTGGGGACTGCTGGCAGCAGAGTGGATCTTAGTTGCTTTGGCCGCTACGCTCACTGCCATTGACCTAAAAAAGTACACGATCTTTTCTATGATCTGCTATATCGGTATGGGGTGGGGCATTGTGTTCTTTTTGCCCCAAACCATAGAGCTTATGACCGTGCCGGGCTTTTCTTTACTGCTGTCCGGCGGCATCGCCTATACAATTGGAGCAGTCCTCTACGGAATTGGTGCGAAAAAGCGTTGGATGCACTCGGTGTTCCATATCTTCGTGGTAATCGGTAGTCTCCTTCAGTTTTTGGCTATTTATCTGTACGCTCTGTAAATCTACCTTCGGGAGGATATTTTATGCTAAATCGATTTGCTCGTTTTTCCCTTGCGATTTCTGAAATTGACCGCTGCTGGCATAAGCTGGCTGCGGAAGAAATGGCAAAGTATGAACTCAACAGCCCCCATGCTGTATATCTCACAACGCTCTATAATTTTGACGATGGCATCACTGCCGCGAAGTTGGGGGAACTGTGCGGTAAGAACAAGGCGGATGTGTCCCGTATGGTGGGAATATTGGAGACAAAGGGACTTGTGCGTAAAGAGGCTGTAGGTGGCAATCTTTATCGCGCCAAGCTTTTGCTGACAGAGGAAGGAAAACAGGCGGCGGAACACGTACAGTGCAGAGCAGCGCTGGCAGTAGAGCTGGCAGGCTCCGGTATGACAGAGGATGACCGGGAGGTCTTCTACCGCTGTCTGGAGAGAATCGCTGCAAATCTGCAAACCCTTAGTAAAGACGGACTTCCTAAGCGGTAAATATTTTTTGCGAAACATACCAAAAGACATAAATAACGAAAGGAATCGAACGCAATGAAAACAAGAATTATCGTGGATTCTACTACCGACCTATTGCTGGCTGTTAAAGAGCAGGTGCATATTGTTCCGCTGACCGTTCACTTTGGTCAGGAGGAATATGTGGACGGTGTTACCATTGACCACAAGGCTTTCTATGAAAAACTGGTGGAAACAGATGTGCATCCTTCCACCAGTCAGGCAACACCTGCAGCATTTGAAAAGGAATATGAAGATGCCCAAGCTGCAGGAGAGGCGGCAGTGGTCATCACATTGACATCCAAGCTCTCCGGAACCTATCAGAGCGCCATGATCGCCGCGCAGGATTATGAAAATGTCTATGTGGTGGATAGTGGTACTGCTGCGATCGGCGGCGGTATTCTGTTGGAGTACGCACTGAAGCTGCGCGCTGCCGGTTTGGAAGCAAAGCAGATTGTCGAAAAGCTGGAGGAAGCAAAGAGCCGAATCGTCATTGTTGCCTTGGTGGATACCCTGGAATATCTGAAAAAGGGCGGTCGGATTTCCAAAACGGTTGCTTTGGCCGGGTCGATACTGAATATTAAACCTGTACTCTCCATTGTCGACGGTGAGATCAATATGTTAGGCAAGGCGAGAGGTTCTAAAATGGGCAATAATCTGCTTGTCCAGGAAATCGAAAAAGCGGGCGGTGTGGATTTTACGATGCCTGTGCTGCTGGGATATACCGGCTTGTCAGATGCAATGTTGCTAAAATATATTGAGGACAGCAAGCATCTGTGGGAAGGCAATGTTAATGAAGTGCGTTACACGACGATCGGCAGCGTGATCGGCACCCACGCCGGCCCCGGCGCGGTCGCTGTGGCCTTCTTCAAAAATTGAGTCGCTATAAACAAAGAAAAGACCGCCATCACTTTTGCGAGTGCTGGCGGTCAAAATGTTTAGTGAGGAGTACTCGTTGTAGTTGTTTCCTTGAATTGTATTGCGCTTGCCAACTTGATCCGGCAATTGGCGGACGGCTTCCCAAGATGGATTGATGGCTTCGCCACCAAATGGATCAAAGCCGGTGATGAGCAGTTTTTTCATAGCGTTCAATAGCATAGAGCAGAAAAAGCATTGGCAGGATTACTAAAACCATACAATGCATTTTATGCAATATATCCCAAAATCTTTTCTTGACATCGCTGGAAAAATGTGTATACTAATATTAGCACGCGTGCTAATAGCATATGTGCAAAAGAGGGGAAGAAGGAAAAGATATGCCACATATCTATCATAAACGACCGGACACGCGGCTGCAGATCGTTCAGCTGGCGGCAAAGTTATTTACAGAGGAGGGGTATTCCAGTACATCCTTTTCGAAAATTGCAAAAACGCTGGATATAAGCACCGGTAACATTACATTTTATTTCAAATCGAAGGAATATCTATTGGCGCAGCTGGTTGCAGAGCTGGTCGATTTCCAAAGGTTGCTGATTGAGCATGCTGCGGATGAGGGGAAGTCCTCTCTGCTGGCTTACTGTTTGGAGCTGACCTCCATTGCAGCCATCTGCGAAGAGGATGAACCGATCCGGGATTTCTTTACTGCGTCTTATATCTCTCCCATCACGCTGGCCCTGATTCGGGAAAATGACACAGAAAAGACCAAAGAGGTGTTTGGGCAATTCCGCCCCGATTGGACGGATGAACAATGGGCGGCGACTGAGAACATTGTTTCCGGCATTGAGTATGCCACCATTATGACCCGTGAAGAGGATACCCCCCTTCCAATGCAGATCGAAAGAACACTAAACGCGATCATGCTTCTCTACGGTGTTCCGGAAGATCTTCGCAAAATGAAGATCGAAAAGGTACTTCAAATGGACTATCGGGCCTTGGGACGACGCATTCTGGCTGAGTTTAAGGAATATATTGAAGAGGTCAATGAACAGAACCTGAAGGACGCAATGCGTAAAAAGAAAAAATAAGGTTATACCGACCTTTGAAAATAAAAAAGACCGAACTATATTTTGATTCCCCGAAGGAGGAACCTATTATGAAAAGAAGAATTTTAAGTGTTCTGCTGACTCTGTGTATGGTAGCATCCCTGCTGCCGTTTGAGATCTTTGCAGCAGAAGACGCTGCCTGCGTCACAGGACTGTCCATCACCGTGGACGGTGTGACCTATACCGAAGGCAATGTGCGTATCAAACCCGACAGCACCGTTGTTTATAACGTCACCGGCACCAATCTTCACCTGCCGACAGATGATTACAGCCTGGAACACGCAAAAGGTATTATTTCCGTGATTAGCAGCGGTAGCAACTGGATCGCCGATGAAACCCATACCACTGCCAGCCGGGATTATTCCGACCGCATCAATCAATTCATCAGCTGCGAAAACTTCCGTGTTTCGTATATCCTTGAATCCGGCGAGCGGGTGTATACGGATATTTACCTTACCTATGATGATGGCAGCACGGAGGCGGATAAGGCTGAGATCACCGGTATTTCCCTGATTGTGGATGGCGTGACCTATACGGAGGGCCATGTGTCCGTCAAGCCGGAAAGTGAAGTTATCTTTGTCGTTCATGGTAAATACCTGCGTAAGGCGGATGAAAACCTTATCCTTGAAACCCCCGGTGTTTATGTTTATGTCGAAAGAATGACTTTGGAAACAAATGAAAGATGCTCGCAAACGGCAATCGGCACCTGGTTTGAAGGAGGCGTTGGTTACCCAATCACCTATACCAACGATGCCTGGGCAACGACCATAGACTCCGGTATCACTGTGACCTGCGAGAATGAATTCGACGACACTCCGGCTGAGATTACTGGCCTTGCCATCACAGTAGACGGCGTGACCTACACAGAGGGGAATGTGATCATCAGACCCGAAAGCACCGTTTCCTTTACCGTTACCGGTCTGAACTTGCGGAATGTAGACCAAAGCCAGATCATTGATACCCCTCTGGCATATTTACCGCTTCATTGCATCCCGCTTCAGGAGGATGGCACCTATCTTTACACGACATACGCGTCTGTTTTTGAGGGAGCAAAACGGTACCAAATTACCTATACCAATGATTCTTGGGCCAATTCCATTGCCACCGACATTTTTGTGACCTATAAGGATCATGATTGCGAAGACAGCGAGTGGATCATTGAGCGTGCAGCTACCTGTGCAGAAAACGGAAGCAAGTATACGGAATGTCTTATATGCCATGAGCGTATAAAGCAGGAAGAAATTCCGGCAACAGGGGAGCATAGCTGGGATGAAGGTACAGTAACGAAAGCACCTACCTGCACAGAGACTGGCGTCAGAAGCTTTATATGCACCGTTTGCAGCGGCAGCCGTACCGAGGAAATCCTTGAATTGGGGCATAGCTACAGTGCGGTCGTAACGGCTCCCACATGTGAGGATGACGGCTACACTACCTATACCTGTCACTGTGGTGATACTTATGTTGCAGATCAGGTGGATGCGTTGGGGCATAACCACACCGTAACCGTAACGGCTCCTACATGCGCTGACGGTGGCTACACTACCTATACCTGCCACTGTGGTGATACTTATGTTGCAGATCAGGTGGATGCGTTGGGGCATAGCCACACCGCAACCGTAACGGCTCCTACATGCGCTGACGGTGGCTACACTACCTATACCTGTCACTGTGGTGATACTTATGTTGCTGATGAGGTTGATGCGTTAGGACATAGTTATGTGGATGGTGTATGCACCGTTTGCGGCGGCAGCGATCCGAATTATGTGCCCCCTGCAGATGTAGGGACTCCCACAGAGCCTAGTGAGCCAACAGGACCGAATGATGAGACTGAACATCTGACTTCCACCAACGAGAACTTCTTCATCGCTTTTATTAATGCAATTATTGCATTCTTTAAGAGACTGTTCGGTATTCTGTAAAATTTGTTTATAAGATTTTCGAATCTCCACCAATGAAAAAAGCAGAGATGGCTTGCGCTGTCTCTGCTTTAGTATTTGTTGCAATTGATTTTGCTTTGCGCTATAATAAGTTTACCGATCTTATTCGATAAAGGAGGAGCAAAGTATGAGCGCAACGGTTTATTTTTCTCGTGAGATAACACCGGAAAAGGTTTTGGATCTGTACAAGCTGACGGGTAAGGAACTAAATGGAAATGTAGCGGTTAAAGTCCATTCCGGAGAAAAGGGCAATCAAAATTTCCTGAGACCTGAATTTTGGAAGCCTGTCATTCACTATGTGAACGGAACGGTTGTAGAATGCAACACTGCCTATCCCGGCGCTAGAAACACGACCCGTAAACATAAAAAGCTTTTGGAATATCACGGCTGGATGCAGCACTTTAAGGTAGATCTATTGGATGCAGAAGGGCCGGATCTGGTGCTGGACATCCCGGACGGCAAAGTTATTCAGAAAAACTATGTAGGCAAGGATATGGCTGCCTACGATTCTATGCTGGTGCTGTCCCACTTCAAGGGGCATCCTATGGGCGGCTACGGCGGTGCGCTGAAGCAGCTTTCTATCGGCTGTGCTTCGTCCCACGGCAAGGCATATATCCACGGCGCAGGCAATGTGTTAAAGATTTGGAGCGCCAATCACGACGCTTTCCTGGAAGCTATGGCAGATGCGGCTGGCAGCGTGGTGGAGTTCTTTAAGGGCAACATTGTTTATGTCAATGTGATGAAAAATATGAGCGTAGACTGCGATTGCTGCGCGAAAGCAGAAGATCCCTGTATCGCAGATATTGGCATTCTTGTGTCGACCGATCCCATTGCCATCGATCAGGCCTGCATCGATCTTGTTTATGCGTGTTCTGATCCCGGCAAGCCCCATCTCATTGAGAGAATCGAGAGCCGAAATGGCGTTCATACCATCGAAGCCGCTGCAGCTGCCGGGTATGGAAGCAGAGAATACACCTTGGTGGAAGTAAAGTAAGAGCCTTAAGAAATGATATAGAAGAAAACATAATTGAACTGCTACAAACAAAGAAAAGCCCGGCTGAGTTGCAAAAACTCAGCCGGGATACTATTTAGAATTCGATGTGGAAATACAGCTTGCTACTGTGCTCTTTTGCAGCTTGCGCATCCATTGAGGAGCTTCCGCTGGCTCCACCCATTTTTCCAATAGCTCCATCAATAGTGTAAGCGGTCTTCCGCGACATTGTTGCGGAGGAAGAACCGGATAACTCTAATGTTTCAGTTTTGACAGTTCGCTTACCACTACAGCACATTTCAATCAAACGTTTAATATTATCATCGTGGACAAACCATTTGAGATCGGGTTGCTGTGGTGCGGCATTTCCTTCAAACTCGATTTCAATGCTACCGCCTCTGCGATCTGTTCCTGTTTTTGAAAAGTTTTGTTCTGCACTTTCCGTGCTTGACGCATCTTTGTAGCTTTCTGAAACCTTTACACTCTTGCTCTGGACCTGTGTGTCTGATGAAGATTCATATATCTCGATAGAGCATCGTTTGGCCCCTAAACAATATGCGATATGCTTAAGCTCTGCCATTCTTTCTTCGTGAGCTTTGCTAAATATACAATCTGTACGAATGAAACGATTGCGATCAAAGCTATCGACATAGTATACTGCGTCACATGTAACAGTTGGCACAAATTGAATCCCGCTAAATTCAACTGCCTCGTCATACAGGTAGAAAACCTCAACGCCAACTTCCTTGCTTAGCCAACCAATCGAGCCTTCGCAAACATCAATACCACGGCGCACAGCATCGTCGACAATCATAATGATATTGGGAAGATTGAAACTCTCACTATTGTATTGGTCAGGGAACAGAGGATTATATTTTTTCATTCTGCGTGCATAGCTGTCGATTTTTGACTTCTCTACCATTGTGGCAACACCACTCTTGGCATCAGCGGCAGCTTTTTTACCAAAGTCAACAGTACTTTTAACTATGCCGGACAGCGCTTCAGCACTCTTTTTCTTATCAAATTCGATTTTCATATGTAACACCTCGTGATTATTAGATTTATTTGGCTGTAACAGGCAATGCATTATTCGCGAGTATTAATTATGAAATGATTATAGCAGAGCATATGGATAAAAGCAAGAATGTGTTGCCAGAAACAAAGAAAAGGATATGACCGCCAGCTTTCGTATTAAAACTGGCGGTTTTGGTCCGAGTGGCGAGACTCGTTTGCATCTGCGCGAAGGGCGCAGATAGAGGTTCGCCGCCATCGAGCTGGCGGCGGCAACGCTCATCCGCGTTGCATTTGGATTATTCGAGTCTCGCATTCAAAAGAAAAATGCAGGGATGGCATTACACCATTCCTGCATTTTTGGTCCGAGTGGCGAGACTCGAACTCGCGGCATCCTGGTCCCAAACCAGGCGCCCTACCAACTGGGCCACAC
>JAZQUL010000193.1:0-8008 GCA_045631285.1 Faecousia sp.
CCTCGATAGGGGTCTCGTGGGCGCGCGCCATCGCTTCTTCAAAGGTCAGACAGCCGGTCTGCCGGTAGCCCACGGTGATGACATTCCGCAGGAAAGGCAGGCGCTTGGCGTGGAGCGGCGCGCCGGGCTTGGTGGTTTCCAGCTCGGGACAAAGCTGGGCGATGATTTCTTTGTAGTTAGAATCAAGACAACTGTCGATGGTGACGAGGGTGTGGGTGTCCGACTGGCGGAGCAGGTACTCTACCTCGTGGATTTTGTAGGCGGTATTGACGGTGACAAGGACTGCGCCAATCTTAGTGGCTGCCCAGAAGGTGATATACCAAGCGGGCACGTTGGTTGCCCAAACTGCCACCTTACTGCCCGGTCTTACGCCCATCGCAACCAGCGCCCGGGCAAAGGTGTCTACATCGTCCCGGAACTGGCGGTAGGTGCGGGTGTAGTCCAAAGTCGTATACTTAAAGGCATATTGGTCGGGGAATTCCTCTACCACTCTGTCAAGCACCTGGGGGAAGGTCAGGTCGATGAGGGTGTCTTTCTTCCAAATGTACTTGCCGGTGTGGTTGTGGTTATCGTACAGCGCCTTTTTGTTGGAGCGGGGGTTTTGAAACCGGGACATAAAGCTGACAAAATGGGGGAAGATGACCTCCCGGTCAGTTAGCTCTTCCATCCATTCGGGCTTCCATTCCAGAGAAATGAAGCCGTCATAATTGATAGAGGATAACGCTCGCATCATATCGAATACCGGCAGTGTGCCTTCACCGATGAGGTTATAGCCGTTTTCGTCGGAGTCCCGCAGGTGGACGTGACGGACGTAAGCACCCAAATTCTTGATGGTAGCATCCGCACTCTCGCCCATATCCCGGTAGGGGTGGTGCATATCCCAAAGGGCTGCCAAATGGTCGGAGGCAAAGTCGTCCAGGAGCTTTCTGAGACGGGTGGTATCGGCAAAAATGCCGCTGGTTTTAATCAGGAGCGTCACTTGACGGCGCTCGGCCATTTGCAGAAGCGTTCCGATATTCTTTCGTACCAAATCCTCGTCCTCCTGCAAAGCGCAGGCGCAAACATAGGGGATACGCAAATCCTTTGCAGTGTCGAAAAGCTGTAAAAGGGGTTCTACGGCGGTAATGCCGTCGGATAAGTCAAGGGAGGTGTCGAGACAGGGAATAGCCAGACGCTTGTCCCGCAGCTGACGGACCGTGGCGGCGGCAGAGTGGGGGTGCAGGGGGGCGTTTTTCTCCTGCAGATGGGGGAATTTTTGGAGATTATAAATCTCAATGCCGGAAAAGCCCATAGAAAGGGCGGTTTGCAGCCACTCCTCCCAGCTTAGTTTGCTCCAACCGCGACTGGAAAAGGAGAGCTTCATACCGTTTCCTCCTCATAGACGATTTTATTGAGGGCGTTTAAGTAGGCATGGATAGAAGCGCCGATAATATCGGTGGAGATACCTCTGCCGGAGTAGACTTTGCCACCTGCACGGAGCTTTACGATGGTCTGACCCATAGCTTCCCGGCCTTCTGTGACCGCTTCAATGCGGAAATCGTCCAGCTCAAAATGGCAGCCGGTAATCTGCTCCAGGGCGTGGAAAGCCGCATCGATAGCACCGTCGCCCAGACTGACACCCTCCAAGGTCTTGCCTTCCCGGCTCAGCTTCATATGGGCGGTGGCGGAGGTAGCACTGGCGGCGGTGATGACATAGTTTTCTAAGAGATAGGTGGCGGGTACCTGCATAGCGGCGGTGGCCACGATGGCATCCAGCTCCTTGGCGCTGACCTCTGCTTTTTTCGCGGCAATGTCCCGGAAGGCGGCAAATACGCCGGCAGCATCCTCGGCGCTCAGGTCATAGCCCAATTTCTCTACTGCCTGCATCACCGCTGCCATATCGTCCCGGGCGGTGAGGGTCAGTTCCTGTGCGTGGAGCGGCAGGGGCGGCAGGACGGCAGATTTTGCCTTTTCTGTCCGGCAGAGACGGGCGATCTGGTCGCAAAGACGGGAAAGCTCGGTAGTGCCCACGGGGCAGGAGAGGGAGAAGTGACTGCCTTTTACGGAGAGAATTTTTGCGATATGGGATACAGAGGGCGCGCCCACAGGATAGGCGGCCGCTTTGATTTCTGAAGCACCTGCCTGGGCGGAAGCGATGGCGCAGGCATCGGCAAGGGAGAGGGTATCGCTGCAGGAAACGCCTAAATTGGCGCCCGGCAGCTTCTCCCGAAGTTCTGTAATAAAGGCGGCAAAT
Organism: Faecousia sp.; assembly: GCA_045631285.1. Classification (GTDB taxonomy): domain Bacteria; phylum Bacillota; class Clostridia; order Oscillospirales; family Oscillospiraceae; genus Faecousia. The sequence continues at coordinate 2,234 of JAZQUL010000193.1, forward strand.
TCCTCCGGCAGAAAATCACCCGCCGCATCCCGAACGGTCACCACGGTGGCACCGGCGGTAATGGCGGTTTCCAAAGCGGAGAGGAGGAAGCTGCGGTCACTGCGGGTGGCATCGTCGGCAATAAATTCGACATTTTCGCACTTTTCTTTACAGCCCCTTACGGCGTTTTCAATGGCAGCGAGCATCTTCTCCGGCTTTTTGTGGTATAAGTACTCCATCTGCACGGTGCTTACCGGGGCGCAGATTTGCAGACGGGGGGATTTGGCGGTTTTCAGCGCGCCATAGACTATATCCAAATCGCCTAAGTCCAGAGCTACAGGCACAGCAAGGGTGCAGCTTACGGAAGAAGCAATGGATTTAATGAGCAGGCTGTCTGTTTTGGCGTTTTGGATTGCGGGTAGTTCAATAGCAGAAACACCCAGCTTATCCAGCAGCTTGGAAAGCTCCAGCTTTTCCTTAAAGGAGAGAGAAAGACCCTCCTGCTTCATAGTGATGTCGGTAATGCGGATACAGTTCATAGAAAACACTCCTTGTGATGTTGTAGGGGAGGCGTTTCGCCTCCCGTGGGACAGGGAACCCGTCCCCTACGATGAGAATTGAGGGCTGGAATTTGTAGGGGCGAACTGCGTTCGCCCACGGGCGATCACAGATCGCCCCTACAAGGGAATACGAAGGTGTTACAATAAAAAAGCCCCTGAAGCGTAATGCTTCAGGGACGAAAAAATCGCGGTACCACCCTGCTTGCTTTGGTATCCAAAGCCACTCTCGGACTCTATTAAGTCCATAGCCGATAACGGGGCGACCGTGCTTCATTACTGCCTTTCGGGTTCACAAAGCCAACTCGGGAATCAGTCCGCCCAATTTTTCCGCATCGGCTCGCACCAAACGCCGACTCTCTGCAGCTTCCGAAAAGGGCATAATTTCCGTCAATGTCTTTCCTATATAGGGCATATTTAACCACAAAGATGGGGTGTTGTCAATGGGGAAAAAGGGATTTTGTAAAAAATATTTGTTTTTAGGAGAAAAACATTTGACTTTTTGTGGCGGTCGTGGTATTCTCTATGCATATATTATAAAGGCGTAGACGAAGACGGCCGGGACAAGGTCTTTTCAGAGAGCCGACGGCAGGTGAAAGTCGGTAAGTTTTTGTTCCAAGCGCCCATCCCTTCTGAGCCGGAGCCTGAAAAATCACAATCAGTAGGTGTCTCCCGTTTGCCCGCGTTAAGGGATAGGACTTGCTGGAGTCCGAAGGTGGCGGCTATGGCCGCAATTTGAGTGGTACCGCGGATATTTTTATTCGTCTCAAGAATTTCTTGAGGCGATTTTTATTTAGTTGATAATTGAAAATTGATAATTGACAATTATGGTATCGCTTCGCGATGTATTAAAATTCGTCTGCGTTGCAGACACACTAATTATCAACTATCAACTCTCAACTATCAATTCCCTATATAGGCGGACGACCGATGGTCGCCCCTACAGCTTGGAAAGGAAGGAAAGACCTATGAGCGAGATGAAAAATACGACAAATCCCCTGATGGATGTGGCCCTGCGAATTCGGGAAATGCGGCAGATCGTGGGTTACACTGTGGAGGATATGGCCGAGAAGACAGAAATCTCTCCTGCGCTTTATGCCCAGTATGAGTCCGGCGCGGTAGATCTGCCGTTTTCTTTTATGCACAAGTGCGCCAAGGTCTTTGGTTTGGAGCTGACAGAGCTTTTGGAGGGTCATACCGCAAAGCTTTCTGCCTACACCGTCACTCGCCGGGGCGCAGGTATGGTCACTGCCAGCGAGGATGGCATTACCATCGCCGATATGGCGCCTATGTTCCGCCAAAAGCTGGCAACGCCCTATTGGGTAAATTATGAATATTCCGAGGAGCTGCAGGATCAGCCTATCCATACCACCACCCACGACGGTCAGGAATTTGACTTGGTGATAAAAGGTGCGATGCGTATCCGCATCGGCGACCACGAAGAGGTACTCCGGGAGGGCGACTCTATTTTCTATAACTCCGCAACGCCCCACGGTATGATTGCCATTGAGGGAAGCGATTGCTTATTCCTCTCTATGATTATGGCGAGCGACAAGCGGGATACCGCCCTCTTGCTGCCCACCCAGCCTGCCCGGAAGACCAAAAAAGAAGAACTTCTTTGCAACCGCTTTGTACGGGGCGTGGAGGACGAACAGGGTGTACTGACAGGACTTACCTTCGGGGACACCGACAGTTACAATTTCGCCTTTGATACGGTGGACGCCATCGCGCGGAAAGACCCGGGGAAGCTGGCAATGGTGCATATTGCTGCTGATTTGACCGAGCGCCGGTTCACCTTTAAGGATATGAAAGACGCTTCTTCCCAATGCGCCAACTATTTTAAGTCCCTCGGTATCAAGCGCGGCGACCGGGTGATGCTGGTGCTGAAGCGCCACTATCAGTTCTGGTTTGCCATTTTGGGACTGCATAAGCTGGGCGCGGTGGCCATTCCCGCTACCAATCAGCTTGTGGAACACGATTTTACATATCGGTTTGAGGCCGGCGGCGTTTCCGCCATCCTCTGCACTGCCGACGGTGACACTGCCCATCAGGTGGAGCTGGCGGAGACCGTTTCCGGCAAGACTTTGACTAAGGTCTTGGTGGGCGGCAAAAAAGAGGGCTGGCACGATTTCGATGAGGAATACGGACTCTTTAGCCGTCGCTACCTGCGCGCCGACGATGCGCCCTGCGGTGACGACCCGATGCTGATGTTCTTCACATCCGGCACCACCGGCTACCCCAAAATCGCGATGCATAGCTACAAATACGCCCTCGGTCACTATGTGACCGCAAAATACTGGCATCAGGTGGAAAAGGACGGACTGCACTTTACCATCTCCGAGACCGGCTGGGGCAAGGCACTGTGGGGCAAGCTCTACGGTCAGTGGCTTTGCGAGGGCGCTGTCTTTACTTATGACTTCGACCGCTTTGACGCGGAGAAAATTCTGCCGATGTTCCAAAAGTACAATATCACCACCTTCTGCGCCCCACCCACGATGTACCGGATGCTCATTAAGCAGGATTTGAGCCGATTTGACCTTTCCTCTATTCACCACGCAACCACAGCCGGTGAGGCGCTGAACGCGGAGGTGTTCTATCAGTTCGAAAAGTCTACGGGACTGCGTATCCACGAAGGCTTCGGTCAGACGGAAATGACCCTCGGCATTGCCAATCTCTACGGCACTGCCATTAAGCCCGGCGCTATGGGTAAGCCTGTGCCCGGCTATGGCATTGACATCGTAGACCACGACGGAAAGCCAGTGCCCGACGGTGTTTCCGGTGAGATTGTTATTCGCACCGACCCCAAGCCCACCTGCGGCGTGTTCCTCGGTTACTACGGAAATGAGGAGAAGACAAAAGAAGTTTGGTACGACGGAATGTATCACACCGGCGATGTGGCTTGGCGGGATGAGGACGGTTACTACTGGTATGTAGGCCGGGCCGATGATGTGATTAAGTCCTCCGGCTACCGGATCGGGCCTTTTGAGATTGAGTCCACCATTATGGAGCTGCCCTATGTTTTGGAGTGCGGTGTCTGCGCTGCGCCCGATGAGGTGCGCGGACAGGTGGTCAAGGCCTGCATCGTGCTGACAAAGGGCACAGGGCCGACGGAAGCCCTGAAAAAGGAAATTCAGAGCTATGTCAAGGCCCATACCGCGCCTTATAAGTATCCCCGGATTGTGGAGTTCCGCAGCGAACTGCCCAAGACCATCAGCGGAAAAATTATGCGAAATAAGCTGTAAAATGGTTGACAGGGAAGAAGAAAAGAAGGATAATATAAAGATAGTAATCCCAGAGCCTCCCCTGTGTAAGGGGTAAGCAAAGCGCAGTCGCGGTAGTGAATGACAGTCCGGCGGACTGTCAGAGCCGCGACCGGCTCGCTCGCAGGCGAGGTGGGCAAAATCTTTGATTTTGCCCGGAGGGGTTGACAATCCCTCAGTCAGCCTGCTCGGCTGACAGCTCCCTTTGCACAAGGGAGCCTTAATGGGTTATACCAAAAAGCAGAGGTTAATGTATGGATAATAATATTACCGGGATAGATTTTAAGACCCGGCAGGTGGCGGCGCGTATCCGGGAGCTGCGGGAAGCCCACGGCTTTACCCCGGAGGAAATGGCACAGCGCACCGACCTGTCGGTAGAGGAATACCTCCAGCACGAGCAGGGAAACCGCAACTTAAATATCGCCTTTTTGTACCGCTGTACCCTGAGCCTAGGCGTTGACTTTGGTGACCTTATCGAAGGTCACAGTCCTAAACTGCGTTCCTATGCCCTCACAAGACGTGGCGACGGCCAGCGCATTGAGGAAGCCCACGGTATGATCGGCTATAACCTGGCGGCAGGCTTTCGGAACCGTATCGCGCTGCCCCTCTATATGGAGCTGAAATACCGGGAGGATGCGGATTCCCGTCCCATCGAGGTCACTACTCATATGGGGCAGGAATGTGACATCGTCATCCGGGGTCATATGAAAATTCAAATTGGCGGCCATACGGAAATTCTCCATGCCGGTGACTGCATTTACTACGACTCCTCCGTACCCCACGGTATGATTGCCGTGGAGGGTGAGGATTGCGCGTTCTACGCCATCGTTCTTTCCAATTCTGCTGCCCGTGAAAACGAGGAGGCGACTGCCGTTGCCACCGTGGAAGCAGTACATACGCCTTTGGATGAGGAAAAGCGGATTTATCATAAGTTCATCGCACCTACCGAGGAGAACGGCAAGCTGACCGCCATCGCCTTCAAAAATGAGGAGAAGTTTAACTTTGCCTTCGATATTGTGGATGCGCTGGGCCGCAGTAAGCCGGAAAAGCTGGCAATGCTCCACATTGCGAACGACGGTACGGAGCGCAGATTTACCTTTAAGGATATGAAAAAGGAATCCGCAAGAGCCGCCAACTATTTTAAGGCCTTAGGTATCCGTCGCGGCGACCGGGTGATGCTGGTGTTGAAGCGCCACTATCAGTTCTGGTTTGCCATGCTGGGACTGCACAAGCTGGGCGCCATCGCCATTCCGGCTACCAATCAGCTTTTGGAAAAAGACTTTACATACCGCTTTGCAGCGGGTAACGTAAAAGCCATCCTCTGCACCGCGGACGGTGATACTGCCGAGGCGGTGGATGCGGCAGCCGCAAAGACACCGTCTCTCGCATATAAAATTATGGTGGGCGGCAAAAGAGAGGGCTGGCACGATTTTGACGAGGAGTACACGATGTATTCTTCTCATTTTGCCCGTGCCGAGGATGCGCCCTGTGGAAGCGATCCGATGCTGATGTTCTTCACCTCCGGCACTTCCGGTTATCCCAAGATCGCCGCCCATAACTATAAGTACCCCCTGGGACACTTTATTACCGCAAAATACTGGCACCGGGTTGACCCAGACGGCCTGCACCTTACCATTTCCGATACGGGCTGGGCAAAAGCCCTATGGGGCAAGCTCTACGGACAGTGGCTCTGCGAGGCGGCAAATTTTGTCTATGACTTTGACCGCTTTGATGCAGAGAAGATCCTGCCTATGTTTGCAAAGTACAAGATTACCACCTTCTGCGCGCCGCCGACTATGTACCGTATGCTTATTAAGCAGGATTTGAGCCGGTTTGATCTTTCCTCCATCCGTCACGCGTCTACCGCCGGCGAGGCGCTGAACCCGGAGGTTTACCGCCAGTTTAAGAAGCACACCGGCCTTTCCGTCAAGGAAGGCTTCGGCCAGTCCGAGAGCACCATCATCATCGGCAACCTGACC
>JAZQUL010000194.1:0-5008 GCA_045631285.1 Faecousia sp.
TCCAGACGGGAAAGAGCGAGATCTGCTGCCTCCTAGTGATGACTCCGTTGCCCATGATCTGCGCAAAGTCCCGCACGCGGCGCAGAAAACGATTGGCGATACGGGGTGTGCCACGGCTTCTGGATGCAATTTCCATTGCGCCCTTGGGATCGATCTCCATACCCAAAATGGTGGCGCTTCTGGTGACGATCCGCGCCAGTTCTTCGGGGGTATACAGTTCCAGCCGCAGGGATACACCAAAACGGTCACGCAAAGGCGCGGACAGTTGTCCCGCCCGGGTGGTTGCGCCTACCAGCGTAAATTTCGGCAAATCCAAACGGATGGAGTTGGCGCTGGGACCCTTGCCTACAATAATATCAATGGCAAAATCCTCCATTGCGGGGTAGAGAATTTCTTCTACAGCCCGGTTCAGGCGGTGAATTTCGTCGATAAAGAGAATGTCGCCGGGATTTAAGTTGGTCAGCAGCGCGGCTAAATCACCGGGCTTTTCGATAGCAGGGCCGGAGGTGATGCGGATGTTTACGCCCATTTCGTTGGCAATGACACCGGCAAGGGTCGTTTTACCCAGACCGGGAGGGCCGTAGAGCAGCGTATGATCCAGCGGCTCATTTCTGCGGCGGGCAGCCTCGATATAAACAGACAGATTGCCCTTGGCCTTTTCCTGGCCGGTATAATCGCTCAGCAGCTTGGGCCGCAGACCAACTTCACCGGCATCCACAGGGGCATAGCTTGGCGAAATCAGCGGCGCAGACAGTTCTTCAGAAAACTCTAAACTCATAATAATCCTCCAATGGGATGTTGTAGGGGGCGGCACCTACGACGCCCCGAAAATATTATTCTTCAGGTACAATAACAAAACGACAGGCCGGACAATAATGGGCCGTTGCCCGGTAGCCCTTCCAAAAGGATTCCTCACCAAGGACAACAGCGTCCTCTGCCACGCCGGTTTTCCAGATAGATGGCTTGCTGGTTTCCGGAATCCATTGTACCGGTTGATCGGCATTGCGAAAGTACCCTTTCCGCATTTCTCTTTCACAACTTGGGCATTTCATTCCCAATCCTCCTTGTAAAAACAATCCTCTTTCCATTTAGCAGGATTATTTTCAATATACTCCCAAATCTTTAAGTAATCCTTTTCTCCGCGAATGACATGGTCGTGATAGGAGCGTTGGAAAATATTTTCTCCTATATCACGATGACAAAATCTCTTAAATGTAGACACAAAATGCGGAATAATCGCGTTTGTAGGGGACGGCGCCCTCGACGTCCCGTTGGAGAAATCCTCGTTTACTAACAATATCATATGGATGTGGTTGGGCATAACCACGAACTTGTCTACACAAATGCCATGTATAAGATTTCCTGACAAAATATTCTTTTCAACAAGTTTGCCGATATTATTGAGGTGCATTTGCGGGGCGTCGAAGGCGCCGCCCCCTACAATACGTCCTAAGCGACATTGCTTGTCTTTGACGCATACAGTAATAAAATATGCGCCTGGGGTGTTGTAATCGAAATCCGGCAAACGGTTTGGTTTTCGGCTTGGCAGTTCCATCGGTTTATTTCGTCATCATTGCTTTTAAGGCGAAACGGATTAGGTCTTGGGCATCGGCATTGGGGTCTGCGCCCTTTAATGCCATTGCCACCTCAGCGGGGGAATAGCCCAGCTCCTGAAGCGCGGAGGTTGCCAGCGACAGATTGCCGCTTTGAACCGGGGCGGCGGGAACTGCGCCGGAGAAATCCGGTGTATCAAAGCCACCGCCGATTTTGTCCTTCAGCTCCAAAATAATCCGCTGGGCAATTTTCTTGCCGATACCTTGGGCGGCGGTCAGCAGCTTTTCGTCTCCGGTCATTACCGCAAGGGTGAAATTCTGTGGACCGGCAGAGAGAATGGCCATTGCCGCCTTAGGGCCGACACCGTTGACGGTGGTCAGCAGCTCATAGCATTTTTGTTCCTCCCGGGAGATAAAGCCGAAAAGATCAAAGGCATCCTCCCGGATAGACTCGGTAATAAATAGTTTTGCCGGCTGATTTAATTTTAACTGCGCGGCAGTATAAGCGGTCACACGGCAGCCGTAGCCCACGCCGCCGCAATCCACAACAGCCAGTCCCGGCTCCAAAACGGTCACTGTTCCCGAAACGTAATAAAGCATAGAAATAACCTCCTGCGCGGAATGAATTGACAATTGAAAATGGACAGTTGACAATTATTCCTTTGATGTTTTGATGATAGCAATAAGAAGTCGCTCAATTTCCTGACAGTCGGCAAAAATAGACTGAAACTCCGTTTCTGTCAACAGCTTGGTAGCATATAGCAAACGAAGCCAATAATTTGTTTCATAGGCTTCCTTTAATGCAATGTTTAGTTTGTTGATAAAATCAAGGCGACTTTGCGCTTGCTGAGATTCCGACACATTAGCACCTATGCTGGTACCGGAGCGCATTAACTGTTTAGAAAGGATGTATTCTTTTTGCTCTGTTTGTAAATATCGACAAAGATTTACAATTCGTACTGCAAAATAAAAGCTCTTATCTTGTATTGTGTTATTCATAGATACTCTCCACTAATTGTCAATTGTCAACTGTCAATTGTCAATTCTTACTGACGCTTGTCAGTAAGCTTGTGCTGGACCTTGCGTGACACAGCGCAATGGCCACAGCATCTGCCGCATCGTCCGGCTTTGGCATGGCCTCCAAATGGAGCAGCCGCTTGGTCATATCCATCACCTGGTGCTTGGTGGCATTGCCGTAGCCGACTACTGACTGCTTGACTTGGGACGGTTTATAGGAATAGACCGGCACACCCGCCTGCTGAATGGCAAGAAGTATCACGCCCCGGCTTTGGGCAACGCCAATACCGGTGGTCACGTTCTGTCCGAAGAACAATTCTTCGATGGCAACCGCATCGGGTCGAGCCATTTTGAGAAGTTCCTGCATATCGTTGTAAATCATTTCGAGACGGGCGGAAAAATCCGTATGGGCGGGGGTGGTAATCGCGCCGCAGCGAAGAAGCGCCTGCTGCCCGCGGTCCGCTTCAATGAGGCCAAATCCGGTGATGCCGTAACCGGGGTCAATGCCCAATATTCGCATATGCCCACCTCCCAAAAACAATTCTCCATCCATTATAGCACATATGTTTTCTTTTTCCTACCATTATTTTTTGAAAAGACGGGATGAATTTAAAATTGTGGGAAATAATACCACCAAAGGCGGTGTGCGTATATGGAGTTTCAATGTAAGACCCGGATTTTTGCCGGGCAGGGAATATTAAAAGAACTAAAAACGCTAAATATTGGACGATTGCTGTTGGTATGTGACCCGTTTTTTGTCCAAAACGGCTGGGCGCAAAAGATAAACGACTTATCCGGGGCTGTGCAGTTTGAAATATTTGATGAAATCAGCCCGGACCCTTCCGCTGCGCTGGCGGCAAAGGGAACGGCAAAAATGAATACTTTTGCGCCCGATACGGTAATCGCTCTCGGTGGCGGCAGCGCCATGGACTGCGCCAAGGCGATGGTCTATTTCGCGGAAAAGGAAGCACGGCTTATCGCCGTTCCCACCACCTCCGGCTCGGGGTCGGAGGTGACGAATTTTGCGATTCTCACCCATAACGGGGTCAAACACCCCTTAATTGATGGAAAAATCTGCCCGGAAGCGGCTTTTTTGGACAGCGACCTACTGGAAACCCTCCCGAAAAAGCTGATTGCCGATTGCGGCTTCGATGTGCTGAGTCACGCGGCGGAAGGGTATGTGGCAACGAACGCCTCGCCTTTTACGGATGCCCTTGCGGAAAGCGCCTTCGCCACCGTACTGCATAAGCTGCCGGCTTCCTTTGGCGGCGATTCGTCCTGCCGCTTGGAAATTCATTGCTGCGCCACAATGGCGGGCATTTCCTTTACCCGGGCGGGCTTGGGGCTTGTCCACGCCCTTGCCCACAGTTTGGGCGGTGAATTTCACGTTCCCCACGGGCGGCTCAACGCCATTTTGCTGCCTGCGGTCATCGAGCAAAACAAAGCGGCCCGCCACAAATACGCCGCCCTTGCCCGTCGGGCAGGACTTTCCGGTGTATCGGACACGGTGGCCGTGCGAAATTTAAAAAACGCGCTGTGCCGGTTGCGGCAGGAGCTGAATATGCCTGATACCTTGCTCGCTGCCGGGATTTCGCCCAACGAACTGTGGAATAAGCGGGAGAAGATCATCACCGCCGCGCTCCACGACCCTTGCTGCAATACAAATCCACAGCCGGTCACCGAGGAAACGGTGCGCGCGGTTTTGGAGGAGGTCACAGGCCGTGGCTGATACCCTCCTATCCGTGGGGCTGGACGTAGGGACAACCACCACCCAGATGATTGTCTCCCACTTGACTGTGGAGAATAAGGCCACCGGCTTTGCCGTGCCGGAAATGGAAATCGCGGGGCGGGAGATATTATATAAAGGAAACGTGCATTTTACCCCCCTTTTAGATGGAAAAAGAGTAGATAAAGAGGGATTAAAAGCCCTCGTAGACCGGGAATATGAACTTGCGGGTATCCGCCGGGAGCAGGTGGATACCGGCGCGGTCATCATCACAGGGGAAACCTCCCGGAAAGAAAACGCCCGGACGGCTTTGGAAGCCTTATCAGAATATGCAGGTGAATTTGTGGTAGCCACTGCCGGGCCGGATTTGGAGAGCATCCTTGCCGCCCGTGGCGCAGGCGCGGTGGAATACGCGGAAAAAACGGGAAAACTGGTGCTCCATATGGACATCGGCGGCGGTACAAGCAACCTCTGCCTGATTCAGGCGGGTAAAATCATCGCCACCGGCTGTCTAAACGTGGGCGGCAGACTGATAAAAAGAGATGGTTATGGCAATATAACTTACCGTTCCCCGGTGCTTTCCTATACGAAGGAGGAAATTCCCCTAAAAGATATGGTCTCGGTGCTGGAAATGGCGGCAGGTCTGCGCCCCGCGGACGAATTGCTGGCCCATTTTATGACGGAAGAAATCACGACCCCGTGGGAAATCCCC
>JAZQUL010000195.1:0-2982 GCA_045631285.1 Faecousia sp.
GACCCAAGGAGTTGTTATCAGGTCTTGTCTTCCTAAGACCGCTTGGCCTCCGACTTGTCACGAAAAAATGCTGTCATCTCTCCGCTCGCTACGCTCGGTTGAGATGACAGCATTTCCGGTTAAATCAAAGATTGGAACACAGGCAGGCTGCGCAGGATCTTGTCATACTCCACGCAGTAGCATATACGGAACCAGCCGGGGCAGCCGAAGCCGTCACCGGGAACTACCAGCAGATCCTTTTCCTTTGCCTTTTCACTGAAGGCCACCGCATCGCCCCCGGGTGCTTCCACGAAGAGGTAGAACGCACCGTCCGGCTTTGCCACCCGGTAACCGGCCTTTACCAAGCCTTCGTACAGGGTGCGGCGGTTTATGTCGTAGCTATTTAGATCGGGGCGCAGGTGGGTACAGCGGGCAATCAGCTTTTGCCACATAGAGGGGGCGCAAACGTGACCCATACTCCGGGCCGCACCAGCTACAGCGGGGAGTAGCGCCTTTGCATCATCCGCCTGCTGAGGAACATAGACATAGCCGATGCGCTCACCGGGGAGCGACAAGGACTTAGAGTAGGAGTAGCAAACGATGGTGTTTTTGTAGATCGTGGGGATAAAGGGTACTTCCGTTCCGTCATAAGCTAGTTCCCGGTAAGGCTCATCGGAGATAATATAGATGGGATGACCAAACTTTTCGCTCTTTTCCGTCAGCAATGCGCCCAAAGCGGTCAGGGTCTGACGGCTGTAAACGGTACCGGCAGGATTGTTGGGAGAGTTTACAATGACAGCTTGGGTATTTTCTGTGATGGCATCCGCCAACGCATCCAGCCGAATCTGGAAATCCGGCACATCGGGCGCAACTGCCTTAAAGGTAAGCCCCGCGCTCTCTACAAAGGGGCGGTACTCCGGGAAATAGGGGGCAATGGCGAGAATTTCCCCATTGGGAACTGCCAGCGCCCCAAAAACAGCACAAAGTCCGGGGGCTGCGCCGCAGGTGATGAACAGATCGGCGGCATTTACACCGGCATCGTAGCGGGCATTTAAGTCGTCTGCAATGGCCTGCCGGGTGGCAAGATCGCCCACTGCGGAGGTGTAGCCGTGGAGGGCAAGAGAATCGGTGTCTTGCAAAAGGGCGGCGATGGTCTCACCCACCTCTGCCGGGGCGGGGATACTGGGGTTTCCTAAGCTGTAATCATAGACCTTGTCCGCGCCAACGATGGCGGCGCGCATTTTGCCGTATTCAAAAAGCTCTCGGATGCAGGAACGCTTTGTGCCGAGGGCGTATGCTTTTTCGTTTACCATAGTGCCTCCTGATTTTCATATAAAGGATGTTTTGCGGGGGTGGGTTGGGGTTTATAGGTCACAGAGCCAATGGGCTTACTGCCAAGACCGTAGGTGGGATGATAGCCAAAAAGGTTTACATAATGCAGAAGGTCCGGCTTTTCCGAATCCATCTCTTTCATAACCTCCAAGGTTGCCAGCACATCATCTACCGCCCGGTGGGAGTTGACGACTTTACCAGAAAGACCGTAGGACTCTATGGCGTTGCATAGCTTGTGGGGGAAATCCCGGCGGTCTTTGTAGACAGTGAGCAAATCTAATTTATCCTTGCCCTTTAAGATTGCCGGGTCACCGTTTCTAAGCAACAGATAAAAAAGAAAGCTCAAATCAAAGTGAGCGTTATAGGCAAGAAGCAGAGTCTTTCCTGATACCATTCGGGCAATGTCCTGGCAAAGCTGCTCTTTTGGAATGCCCCGTGCAAGCACATCCTCGTTGGTAATGCCGGTAAGCTGCTGAATTTTTAAGGGGATGGTGTTTCCGGGGGTGAGAGAAATCAGCTCGTCATATTCCTCGGTAACCACTGGGCTGCCGTCCTTCAATTCTACCAAAATGGCGGCAAATTCGATGATTTCATCCCGCATAAAGTCCAAACCGGTGGTCTCTGTATCGAAAAGAAACAGCCGGTCATATTGTGCAAAAAGCGCGTTGATAGCCATATTTATTCTCCTCTCGCCAAGTCAAGCGCCCGGCGGAATTTGCTTTTCGGTTCTTCTTGTAGGGAAAACCTGTGGGCCAGTAAGCCGGCATACATATCTGCATCCCCTGTTTCTCCCGAAAGCAGCTCTACCTCCACCTCAAAGAGGGGGATTTCTTTACCTCCGCCCATTAAAACGCCTGCATCCAACGCAACCTCCAAAAGACTGACGCCGAAGGAAATTTTTCGGGCAGTACGGGTAAATTTTGTCCCACACACCGGAACGACACCCTCTGCTGTCAGAAGCGACAGTTCTTCCCAATTACTGAGTTTACATAAAATAGGAATGGCGTTGGTGATGCTGTCACACTCCACTTGAAATTCGCCCCGGGCGGCTGTGCCGGTGGGGGTTTTCAGGGTGCAGACAGAGATGCCGTTTTCCAGTCGGCGGCGAAGCGTAACCTTTCGTTTGGTTAACGCACCGTTTGGGGTGTCATAATAGGTGGTTTCCATTTGCAAAGTATAGGACGGCTCGGTAAGGGCCGCATCAATTTCGCGCAGGGTGTTTTCCTCTGCCCGGAACTTCTTTTCATACTCCAAACCCACATTACCGCCTCCTTTTCGGCTATTATACACCCAATTTTGCGGATATGCAAGAATCTTTCTAAGCTCTGTGCATACGACAAAAAATTTCCTTTTTTCGTGGTAGGATAAGCCGAGGGGATTCGAACCCCAATAGGTTTTGAGAGGCAGCTTTCCGCCAATACTGCGGAAAATCCCTCGAAAATATCGTGACGCAAAGCAAGGAAGATAAGGAAAATACAACCAAAAGAACTGCTGGGGGGCTGTCGGTGTTTGATTCCCCTCGGCTTAAGAAGAAAGGTCGTGGTACATATGGATATCTTTACAGGTCAGGGAAAGCGTTTTTTGCAGCGGCTTTCGGCGCACCCCCAGATATATGCGATTTTAGGCGGCTGCGGGTACTTTTTGGCGGGATTTTGCCTCAGCGCCGCCAGC
>JAZQUL010000196.1:0-18959 GCA_045631285.1 Faecousia sp.
GGGGAGAGAATCTCCGGGTGGCTGATAAACTGTGGGGATTATGAGAGGCTTACCTTGCCATCGGAACAGATGACTTCTTTAATAGCAGCCCCATCTTTCCAATCGTCGCTAAAAGATATACTATTCCATTGTTCCAACGTACCTGTAAAAGTGATGCTCTCAAGGCTGATACAGTTATAGAACACTTTTGATGGTATACCCTTCACACTAGCCGGGATTGTGACACTTTTAAGATTGGAGCAATTGTAGAATACACGTACATAAACATTCGGCAAACCATCAGGGAGTGTGACGCTTTCAAGGCTGGTACAACCGTAGAAAGCATCTTGAACAATCTTTGTCACACTGTCCGGAATCGTGATACTCTTAAGCCTGATGCAGGCAGCAAAGGTGCTCCGCTCAATAACTGTTACACCGTCCGGAATTGTGATGCTCTCAATGTAGTTGCAACCATTGAACGCTTCCGCACCAATACTTGTCACACCGTCCGGAATTGCTATATCCTTAAGTCTAAAGCAACCGTGGAACGCATGGCCGCCAATACTAGTTACACTATTGGGGAGTTTAATACTTTCAATGTTTCTGCAGTACATAAATGTGCCGTTGCCAATATTCGTTACGCCATCCGGGATTACGATACTTTTTAGACTTTCGCAGTAACGGAACGCACCGTCGCCAATACTTGTTACACTGTCCGGGAATGTGATGCTCTCAAGACTTTTACAATCCGCAAATGCCTCATAACCAATATTTGTTACACCCTCTGGGATTGTAATAGATCTAATAGTTTTACAGCTATCGAATGCGTCGTCTCCAATACCCGTCACCGGAAGGCCATTGTAGGTACTTGGTATCACAATCTCTGTATCCGGGCAGGTGCCGATGCCGGTTACAACGCAGTGGTCATCATATACCGTAAAGGCCAAGCCCTCACTGGGAATTAGCGGTTCTGTTGGCGGTTCGGTTATTGGCTCGGTGGGAGGTTCTGTCGTGGGTTCGGTGGGTGGGTCGGTGGGGTCTTGGGGGTCGACGCCGCCGTATGTACATTTTTCTACCAAAACTGCGCCCTCGGCTGTGATCTCCCAGTGCCACAGGGTCTCGCAGTCGGAGGTAAGGGGCGCGCCCGCTCTATCCACAAGGGCAAAGTCACCGATGATTCCAATCTTGTTCGCCAATGTTTTTGCGTTCTCCCCTACTGCCAGACTGACAACGGGGCTATAGGCGTTTGCGTCCACGCAGATGACAGGGATATTGCCACCGTGGCGGTAAAGGGCACTGACATCCACATCGGTGCCCACCTTGGCAGAGACGTCCACAAGGGGCAGACCCCAAACGGTGGGGATGGCCTCGGCTTTTACGCCGGAGGAGAAGCCCGCGCAAAGAGCGCCGGAGGGGGTAAATTCGGTATCTTGGACGGTTTTGAAATTTTTGCCCCGATAGGACACATTGGTGGTATGTACCAGCTCTGCGCCAATGACGGCTTCGCCGTTCATATCCGCGTAGATGGAGAAGATGACCTTAATACAGATACCGTTCGGGCCGGCAATCACCGTCTCGTAAATGGGGATCGCGCCCTCCAGAACGCCCCGGATCTCCAGGGAGCTTTCCACCTCAAAGTGAAGCTGGCAGGTAAAGGAGCGTAGGTTTTCCTTACAGCTTGCCTCTACATATAGATTCTTTACCGACAGGCTGCCGGTAATCTCATAGCCGCCGGTATAGCGGGGGATTTGGTCTGCGCGTTCGTCCTCCCCGATAATGGTATTAGAATTTTTCAGCGCTTCCAAGGCTTCGTCGGACAGGGCGCTTCCAAAGAGGGCGGCAAATTTATCTGCCGCGTTCTTATAATACTCCGTATAGGCGGGGTCGGTCTTCAGCGTTCCCTTTGCGATATTGAAATCTACATTGAAGCTGAGGGGGTCTGTTTTGCCGCGGGCGCGCATCACCGTGCCTGTGCTGAGGGTCACAAAGGGAGAATTGCCGCTAAAGCCGCCGCTGAGAGAGGCACCGCTGCTACCGGTGGGCTTGATGGTGATACCGCTTTGCAGGGGGATTATGTCCGCAAGCTCAGGGCTGGCGGTGAAGCTAAAGGAGACGTTCTCAAAGACCTCTTCTATCTCGGGGGTGACGGTCTCGATCACCTTCTTTCCGTTGACAGTCTTTACAGAAGCGGCCTTTACTGCCGTGCCGTAGGGTTCACCGGGCACGATAAAGACCGTACCGACTGCGATGTCTGCGCCCATATCCTTGGGCATGGTGACCGTGCCGTTTACCATCTGCACGTCCCCGGAGGCGCTGCAATCCACCACCGTGTCTTTCACGGTGATGTCGGCATACTCCGGCGCTTCATAGGAAAGGCGGCAGTCCTTCGCGCCAACGATGGCACGGGTGCAATCCTCCGCGGTCATCTTATCCCCGGTCTTGCCGGAGGATACGATCCCATTATCCACAGCTAAGCGCAAAAGGGTCTTGGTATCCTTTTCCCCGAGGGAGGTATCGTAATCGGAAAGGGCGGCAAGGATGGCCGTCTCTGCCACAAAGCCCCGCGTTATCGGTGCATTCGGGTCAAATGCGCCATCTGCGCGCAAAATCCCCCATTCGCGGCTTGCCTGCACATAGGAAAATACCGCATGGTCGGCAGGCACATCTGCATAGTAAGGCGCTTCCTGCAGATAGGTGGTCAGTTCGAAGTTTCTGCCCAGCAGCGCTATCCACTCAGCCCGGGTCAGATAGTCATTTTCCGATGCGCTGCAGCCGCAGGCACTCAAAAAGACCGTAATTGCCACCAAAACAGCGCAAAGGACAAGCTTTCGCAGAAGCTTTCCTTGGTCGGTTTTCTTTCTCATATTCTCGCTCCCCTATTTAAATTTATAGGTTTTTGCTTTCATATACCAGTATATACCTTTCTTTTCCATCTGTAAACCCCAAAATTCGACCAAACTACCCGACAGAAGATGCAAAACCCGCGCCACGAAAAAACGTGGCGCGGTGTCAGAAATACACTTAGAAAAATACGCTCTTTGCCTTTTCCTTGATCTCCTTGGAGGCGATAAAGGGGATACGGGTGGTGTAACCGTTCTTGGCAGCAACGATCTTCTTGGTGGGCCAAGCGAAGATGTCCCGGTTCCACTGGTCGATGGTATCGTTATACAGCTCTCTTGCAGCGGTAATTTCACTTTGCAGATACATATTCTGCTGCATTGCATCGGCAATTTCACGGTGGGCAGCAAGATCGGGATAGTTTTCTACCGCCACGTTAATGTCCCGGGAAATATTCTCGATCTGACCGCTCATTTCATTACGGGCGCTATCTGCATCAGCGCTCCCGGAGCGGTACTTTGCAAGTTCAACAAAAGTACTCTTATCCAAATCGATGGCCTTATCCAAAAGTCTCGCGCAGTTTTGAAGCACCATCACACGCTGCTCTAAGTAGTTATCGATCTGAGAGGCATTTCTCTGAATTTTCTGCTGAAGCTGGTCGAAATGCTTCTGGGCATTGGTCTTCATAAAGAGGAATACCACACCGGGGATAATGCCGCAGACCCACAGAGCAATCTCAAAAATTTTAGAGCCTGTGCCTACCTCTACGGGAATTTTCTTGACGATAACGTTGGTATCTAAGCCTTCTTCTCTGATTTCGGGATTCAGTTCATCTAATTGATTTGCCATTTTTATTTCTCCTTTTCATTACTTAAATATACTTAAGCCGTTCCGGCTTGCAATCGGGGCTGTCGCCCTATCGTGCTGGGCAACAAAGAAATGATTCTCCGCCTCCAAAGGCAGATAATCGTCCCACTCTACCGGCACACTGTGCAGTTTCCCGTCACCGCCCAGCATAGGCACAATCTCCAGCCGCTTCATAATGTCGTAGGAATAGGCGGTGATACAGGTCTCATCCACACCGTCTTTGGAACGGACAAAGGAAGATTTGAGAATTGCCTCCGTCTTTGTACCGGGATGAACCACAAAACTACTGTCTACCGCGTTAGCAAGGGTCTCAAACTGCTTCAGCGAGTATTGCTGCGACATATCCGGGATAGGTTTCAGAGAATGGACAGGCCGTTCCTGATACATAGGGATAGCCAAAAGGGGCGCAAAATCAAAATACACCGCTTTAAAGAAATCCGCATTTTTGCCTTCAAAATTGCTTTTAATAATATCGTAGGCATAAGAGGTGTACTCTCCTGGCAGGAGCGTAAGCGCTCTTCCCTGACTGTGATGGGTGATGATTCGGTTGGTGCGCTTCTCTTTCAGGAATGTGAAGTCATCGCCGTAGCCGGTTTTCGACAGCAGCAAATCCACCATATTGGTCTGGGCCAAGGGTGTGAAAAGTGTACGGAACTGCACCTCGTCCGTTCTGTCCAGCGCATCAAACAGCACCTCAAACTCGGAATTGGACATACTGGTAAAATCGTCATTTTCCTTGACCGCTTCTTCGTTCAGCTTTTCCAGCTTCTTTTCACCTTTTCTTACATACCGCTCGATTTCCCGTTCGCTCTTTTGCTCCAGGTGCGTAGCATCCCGGGTGAAGGACAATTCCGGGCCACCTTGGGCGCAGTAGGAAAGCACCACTTGGGTGTGGTAATAGGGCTTGGGTTTCGTAACAGTGGCGTGGAGGGTTTGGGAGCGGGTACGGGTATGCCAGTTACCTTTACTATCCCGGTATCGCTCTGTCCAATAAATGGTTTTGTAGCCGTGGTAAGTCTCTACGCCCATAGTATGAATCCGTTTCTTCTCAAACAGGAAAGGATTTTCGTTATAATGGCCAGCCAGGACATCTATGGAAGACCGCTCCATATCGTCCTGAATAGAAAAATCGTAATTGACCTTCATATCTGTTTCCTGCTGGGCAGAGAAGCAAGGCGCAAAGATAAGAAGCGGCATTGTTTCTTCCGTCAGGCGCAGCGCATCCTGATCGGTAAAGCGGGTATTTAGCGGCGCCATCTGCCCATAGGCTTCGTTCAGAAGCGCTTCCGCCCGCTTATCCGCTTCCTCAATCTCTTTTTTCAGTGCGCGGATCATCGGGGTCAGCTTTAAGATCACCAGCGGTATCAAAAGAATGGTGATGCACGCCAGCACTCGGAAAAATCGCAGCCAATTCCGCTTGGTGGTGAGCTTTCCCACATTTTCCCTGCAAGCGTTATACTGCCGGACAGTTTCCCGGTTTTTCTCAATGTCCACCTTGGATTCCTGCACCAGCTTTTCAAAAAAGCGACCGACATTCTCCCCGTGTTTTTCCCGGAGTCTTGTCTCATAAGCCTCCAATGGGTCAAAGATTGCCGTTTCCATCCTATCCCCCCTTTTTACGACATTATACAGCATTTTTCGCCCTGTGTAAAGTTTTGATTATAGAACAAACCTTGTAAAATATATGCAAAAACGACCCTTCCGGTGAGAAGAGTCGTTTCGGTTTACTTTTTGAATACAAAAAACTTACTGAGCGCATAGTTAAACACAATGACAAATACCGCAAGAATCAGCTTCATCACGTTACCGTTCCACCCGAGAATATCCACAGTTAGCAGCAGGCTTACGGTTTCAATTACACCGGAGGCAACCCGGCTGCTCACAAACCGAAGCAGTTCCCCCAGTACACCCCTACCCCAGCTTTTGCTTTCGAAGACAAACAGCTTATTGGTAACGTACGCAAAGGCCACCGCCGCCACCCACGCAAGGCCGTTACAAACCGACGCAGGCAGATGCGAAAAATTGTAAAGAGGCAGATAGACGGCATAATTTACTGCCGTAGTCAGCACACCAAATACCAGATATATGACCGTGGCGCGGTGTTTTTCATACAACGCCTTCAGCTTTTCGTACACAGTAAATTCCTCTCTTAAAGGCCTAAGTCCTCGCCTACCAAAATAAATTTGATTCGCCCTACCGGGCGGCAATGGCGGGTAATGACAATTTGGTTGCAGATACAGCTTACGCTCTTGCAGTCCGCGCAAGTACCGGTAACCGTACAGGGATTTTCCATTTGAAAACGCTGCTGATTGGCAGGTGCTGCCACCGTCCGGGCGCGCCTCACTGCATCCTCAATGCTGTCCGTCACTTTGTTCATACCGGCAATGACCACCACAGTTTTGGGGCCATAGATAATGGCAGCTACCCGGTTTCCCATACCGTCAATATTGACCATTTGACCGTCAATGCTCATACCGTTGGCGCCGGTGAGGAACACATCGGCAGTCAGGCACTTGGCGGCCATCTCATCCCGCTCCTCTTTGGTATTGCAGGTCTCCCGGTCAAAAGCAGTGTATGGACCGCTTCGTACCGCATCCATAAGACCGATCTGCTGGGCAGACATAGCGCCACCCCAACCTACGGTCGCGCCCTCCGGGATCCAGCTTAGCGCCTTTTTGAGCGCCTCCTCCCGGGTCGCGCAGTAGCAGGCGTCAAAATGCCGGCTCTGCAAATTCTTTACCAGCATTTTGCCTCGTTTTTCGTAATATAATTCCTTTGGTGTTGCCATAGGAATATCCTCACTTGTTTAGTAGTTTCTCCAACGCAGCCAGCTTCAGGCAGGTACAGAACACATCCATCGCCATCTGCAGTTCCTCCACAGGAGGCAGGCTGGGCGCGATACGGATATTGCTGTCATTGGGGTCGATACCATAGGGATAGGTGGCGCCGGCAGGGGTCATTACCACGCCGGCTTCTTTGCAAAGCGCCAGCGCCCGTTTGGCTGTACCGGGCATTGTATCAAGGCTCACAAAGTAGCCGCCCTTGGGATTCCCCCAGCTGCCGAAACCACAAGGCTTCAGCTGCTCCTCAAGAATATCTGCCACCACTTGGAATTTCGGCGCCATAATGGCCGCGTGCTTCTTCATAAGTTCCAAGGTATGCTTTCTGTCCTTCAGGAAGCGAACGTGCCGCAGCTGATTGACCTTATCATAAGAGATCATCTGCACAGAGAACAGCTTCAGGAAGTAATCCACATTGGCTTCCGAGCAAGCCAGCACAGAAACACCGGCGCCGGCAAAAGTAATTTTAGAGGTGGAGGCAAATTCATAGACCATATCGGGATTGCCGTACTCCTCGCAAAGACCGATAATATCCGGGAATTCCACATAGTCGCCAATAAACTCGTGGACACAGTAAGCATTGTCCCACATAATGGCAAAGTCCGGCGCGGCAGGCTTCAAAGCTGCAAACCGACGAACAGTCTCATTGGAGGAGATAATACCGGTGGGATTGGAATACTTGGGTACGACCCAAATACCCTTTACTGCCGGGTCTTTGATATATTCCTCCACCAAGTCCATATCGGGGCCATCCGGGGTCATAGGCACGGTAATAAGCTCTGCGCCAAAGAACTCCGTAATACGGAAGTGTCGGTCATAGCCGGGCGCAGGGCAAAGGAACTTTACCTTTTCTTCCTTGCACCAGGGGCGGGGACTGTGCAGCAGTCCGTGGCTGTATGCCCGGGAAATCACATCAAATGCAAGATTTAAGCTGGATGTGCCACCGAGTACGGTCTGCTCCGGCTTACAACCCAGAATATCCGCCCAAAAGGCTCTTGCGCTGGGCATACCTGCCAGCTCACCGTAGTTACGGACGTCTGTATTATCCGCAAAACAATCCTCCACGGTGCTGAGGGCAGTCAGCAAACCGCTGACTGTATCCAATTGGGCCTTTGCAGGCTTACCGCGGGCCATATTCAGATTTAAACCTTTGGCCTTGCAGGCTTCGTAATGGGCTTTTTCCTTTGCATAAGCAGCATCTAACTGCTCACGGCTCATTTTTTCGTAGACTACCATACAACTAACCATCCTAACTTATAATAGAATTGTTATAGGTATTATACATATATGCTATATAAAAGGCAATGACTTTTTTAAGAAAAAAGAAATATTTTGGTATTTTCGTAGGTATATACAACAATTCCCTTTTCCTAGCGGGAAAATTATGCATATTTATCCTTGCAATCTACACTTTCATCCGTTAAAATAAGAAAATCAAAGTATTGGAGGAGAGATTATGGCCCCTGCTGTAAACATTCCCGCGCTTTTCGGAAGTGATGTATTCAATGAAGCCACTATGCGCAGCCGCCTGAAAGGCGAAATTTTTGACGCGTGGAAGCAATGCATCGAAAACGGCACTTCCCTTCCTCTGGATGTGGCAAACGAGATTGCCGTGGCTATGAAGCAATGGGCCATCGAAAAAGGCGCCACCCATTACACCCACTGGTTCCAGCCTATGACCGGCATCACCGCAGAAAAGCACGACTCCTTCATCACACCTGCGGATGACGGGACAGTCATTATGGATTTCTCTGGCAAAGAATTAGTGCGTGGCGAACCGGATGCTTCCTCTTTCCCTTCCGGCGGCCTGCGGGCAACCTTTGAAGCCCGTGGCTATACCGCCTGGGACCCTACCTCATTTGCCTTTGTCAGAGACGGAAGTCTCTATATTCCCACCTGCTTCTTCTCCTACACCGGAGAGGCGCTGGACAAAAAGACGCCCCTTCTGCGCTCCATTGACGAAGTCTCCCGGGAAGCCGTCCGCATTTTGCGGCTCTTTGGGGATCAGGAAACCCACCGGGTCATTCCCTGCGTAGGCGCGGAACAGGAGTATTTTCTTCTTCCCAAAGACTTGTACGCCCAGCGGGAGGATCTGCGGCTCACCGGTCGTACTCTCTTTGGCGCCCAGCCGCCCAAAGGACAGGAACTGGACGACCATTATTTCGGCACGATCCGCAACCGGGTCTCCCGGTTTATGCAGGACCTTGACGAGCAGCTTTGGCGGCTTGGTGTCCTTTCCAAGACAAAGCATAACGAAGCCGCGCCCTGTCAGCACGAGCTTGCGCCCATCTACACTGCGGCCAATAATGCCTGTGATACCAACCAGCTTATGATGCAGGTGATGAAAAAGTGCGCTGCTAAACACAGCCTTGTCTGCCTGCTCCACGAAAAGCCCTTTGCCGGTGTCAACGGCTCCGGTAAGCACAACAACTGGTCTCTGTCCACTGACTCTGGAAAAAACCTTTTTAGCCCCGGACAGACCCCGGCGCAAAATGCCCGTTTTCTGCTGTTTTTAACCGCATTTATCCACGGTATCGACGAATATCAGGAGTTTCTGCGCTGCTCTATTGCCGGCGCAGGCAATGACCACCGTTTGGGTGCCAACGAAGCCCCTCCTGCTATCGTGTCTATTTTCCTCGGTGACGAATTGACCGCTGTCGTGGAATCTATCATCCACAGCACCAGCTATGAAGGCCCGGATAAGAGCCTGATACGAATCGGTGTAGACGTTCTGCCCCCCATCCCCAAGGACACTACCGACAGAAACCGCACCTCACCGCTGGCCTTTACCGGTAACAAATTCGAGTTTCGTATGGTTGGCTCTTCCCAGTCCATTGCGGGACCCAATATCGTTCTTAATACCATTATGGCAGAGATACTTTCCCGGTATGCAGACGAACTAGAGCAAGCTGAGGACTTTGAGGCCGCATTGCACGCCCTAATTTGCCGCAGTCTGACTGCCCATCAGCGGATCATCTTTAACGGCAACGGCTATTCTCAGGCGTGGGAGGAAGAAGCCGCCCGCCGCGGTCTCAGTAACCTCAAGTCCACCCCGGAAAGTCTTTCCGCTTATACAATGCCGAAGAACATCGAGCTGTTCAAAAAGCACGGTATCTTTACAGAAAACGAGTTCCACGCCCGGTATGAGATTTATCTGGAGGCTTACTGCAAGATTATAAACATTGAGGCAAGAACCAGCGTAGATATGGCGTTACATCAAATTCTTCCTGCCGCCACCGCTTACTGCGCCGCCCTGACCCGCGGCATTGTGGATAAAACCTCTGCGGGTCTACCCCGCAAGGCAGAGACTGCGCTGGCGCAGAAGCTCTCTGCTGCGGCCGATAAGCTGTACGATGCCTGCGAAGCCTTGGAAGAAATGCTATGCAGCGTTCCTACCGATAAGCAGGCTGCCGCTGAGTATTATCACAACACCGTCTGCGCCCAAATGTCTGTCCTTCGCAGCTACGCAGACACCTTGGAAAAGTACACCGACAAAAAGTACTGGCCCTACCCCACCTACTCCGACCTGCTTTATTATTAATATCAAATCCCCGACCGCATCGGTCGGGGATTTCACTGTTTATTTTCCCGTTGAGCCGAAGCCTTGGTTTGCGCGGACAGTGTCGGTTAGCTCCTCCGCTTCTACATAAGCAGGAGTCAGCACCGGGGTAATGATTATTTGGGCGATCCTCTCCCCGTTTGCAATGGTCTGGGGAACACTGCCATGGTTATGAAGCACCACAATAATTTCGCCCCGATAGTCGCTGTCCACCACACCAACCTTATTGGCAGGCGCAAGACCACGCTTGCAGGCAAGACCGCTGCGGGCATAGATCAGTCCCGCGCAGCCCTCCGGCACTTCCATTGCAATGCCGGTGGGCACAAAGACCGTCTCTCCGGGCGCAATGGTGATTTCCTTTTCCAAGCAGGCATAAAGGTCAGCACCGGCGGCATAAGGTGTGCCGTATGTAGGAAGGGTCGCACCCTCCCGCAGTTTTTTTACGCGAATTTCGCTCATATCTCTACCTCAAATATCTTTATTCATATATTTCCGCAAAAAGTCCAT
Source organism: Faecousia sp. (assembly GCA_045631285.1). Lineage (GTDB taxonomy): Bacteria > Bacillota > Clostridia > Oscillospirales > Oscillospiraceae > Faecousia. The sequence continues at coordinate 10,591 of JAZQUL010000196.1, forward strand.
AACCCGCTTCCGATAGCCGGGAGTATCAAACAGATAACTGATGGCGTGCCCGGCTTCCTCCACAAGAAACATCTCCTTTTTGGAGGTACAAGCCGCATAAGCCTGCTCGGTCATTTTACAGGGGACAAAATCATCACCTTTCCCGTGAATGAGCAGCACCGGCAAGCGGCTTCTTGCCAAACTTTTCCGGGTATCCCGTTCATAAAAGCTGAAACCGGCAAGTACCCGGGCAAACAGGTCAGCCGCCCACAAAAACGGCCCTGCGCCAATATGCACCGTATCATAGAACACCTTGGCGATAATCTCCTTGGGAGACGTAAAACCGCAGTCGGCAATAATACCCTTCACATTCTTTGGAAGCGCCCGGTCTGCCAGGTAAAGCACCGTGGACGCGCCCATAGAAAGGCCGCTGAGAATCACCGGATGGCAGCCAAAATGTTCATTATGGAATGCTACCCATTTCTGCATATCCCGGCTTTCCAGCACGCCGAAAGTAATGTACTTTCCCTCGCTGCGGCCGTGACTGCGCTGGTCAAGCAGCAGCAAATTCACACCAAGATTATGGTACAGTTCATAAATCATCCCGAAGTCCAGCAGCTTCGTGCTGCGGTAGCCGTGGGCAAGGATTACCGTGCCCTTGGGATCATCTGCCGGTATCCAATGGGCGTGGAGCTTTAGATTGTCATGACTGTCTGTCCACACATCTACAACCGTATGGGTATCCAACCATTTTTTTGCAGCCTGAATATGATCCGTATATTTTTCATAAGTGGTGTTCTGCAGCGCCAACGCATCCAGCCAATCCGGCTCTGCTCTCCTTCCGCAGGCCATATAGAATGTATACCCACCAACTGCCAGAAGAAGCGCAACCACAGCCACAGAAGACCACAAAAGCCACATACTCTACCCCTTATTTCCCAATCTTTTAAAGAATTTAAAAGACAGTGGCCAAAGGATGCCGGCAACAATCACAATGAGGAAATACCGTACAGCAGAGCCAACCTCCGCGCCTACCAATGCGTTTATAGGCGCTTTCAATCCGCTCTTGACTGCAAGCACAAGCAAAAAGCCGATAGCGACCTTTAGTGCCTGCGCCCACCAAACTGCCTTTACCTCAAAGTGTAACCAATTTTCGTCCACGATATACACGATGGCAAAGCCGATGATAGCGCCCAAAAACTTATAGGCGTTGCTGATGCCGGATGCATAATTGTGGGCATCGATGTCTGCCGGGAAGGGGAAATATTCCACATATGCCCAGAAAGCCACGGCACAAAGCACCATCGCGCTGAGAATCCACGGCATCCACCTGTCGCTTTTCGCGCCCGTGATAGGCTTCAAAAAGTAAATAAGCAGCACCGCGATAGCTGCCGCCACCGTTACATCCAGTGGCGTATGGACACCGATATACATTCTGGAAATCGGCACAAGAATACAAATCGCAACGCACAAATACTTTACCACCCGGTTTTTTGTGGTATAGGCAATGCTGCCGAACGTGCCTACCGCCGTCTGGGTGTGACCGCTGGGAAAGCTGTAACCGGATGCCGCTTCCCTCGCCTGCTCCAAAATGGTAAAATTCTTATCCTGCACCCACGGTCTGGGAATCCGAAACAGGAGCTTCAAAAACTGATTGCCAATCAGTCCCAAAAATCCCACCGCCAGCAGATAATAGCTTCTGCGTTTATCCGAGCACCAAAGGATGGTCAGCGCTGCCACCAAAAACAGTGTTTCCTCACCAAACTTGGTAATCAGCAGCATAAATTCATTCAGTACCGGAATGCGGATGCTTTCCAGCCAGTATAGTATTTCCATAGCCATACCTCCTTACATTTTGCTTATTATACACAGAATTTACAAAAATGTAAAGTTCTTCCCTTCCCCTACTCTTGCAAATTTCCGCAAATCGGGTATAATAAAAGCACCTAGCAGAAAGGAGAAAACTTATGCCTTTTATGTATTATTACGGAATTGACTGGACATATATCGTCCTTGTCCTTCCTTGTGTCATCTTTGCCTTTGTAGCAAGCGCCCGTGTAAATTCCACTTTTAAGCGGTATTCCGCCCAATTGTCCTCCCGGCATATCACCGGTGCGGAAGCTGCCCGGCAGGTACTGCTCAAAAACGGTGTTACCGATGTCCGCATTGAGCGGGTCTCCGGCAACCTGACAGACCATTACGACCCCAAAGCCAATGTAATCCGGCTTTCTGACAGCGTGTACGACAATACCTCTACTGCCGCTATCGGTGTTGCCTGCCACGAAGCCGGTCACGCCGCGCAGTATGCCCACAAATACGCCCCCATTCACCTCCGTGCCGCCATCATTCCGGTGACCAATATCGGCTCTATGCTGGCAATGCCGCTGATTCTTATCGGTCTGCTTTTCACCTCAGAAAGTGTGACCTCCTCCGGCTTCATTTATGCCGGTATCGCCTGCTTTGGTCTTTCCGCTGTGTTTCAGCTTATTACGCTGCCGGTAGAGTTTAACGCCAGCCGTCGGGCAATGGCCGCCATCAAAGACGGCGGACTGCTGACGCCCGAAGAACAGACCGGCGCAAGAAAGACCCTGACCGCCGCTGCAATGACCTATGTAGCTGCCCTTGCCGTTTCTCTTGCCCAGCTTCTGCGGCTTATTTTGTTATTTGGCGGCAGAAGAAGAAATGACTAAATAATTGACAATTCATAATTACAAATTATAAATTTTATGTCGCACCTGCATTCGAATCCGTCCGCAGCGCGGACGCCATAATTAAGCATTCATCATTAAGTATTAAGCATTAAAAAACCGCTTCCGGTATTGACAACCGGGGCGGTTTTTATTATACTAACCATTGTGTGAAAAGTATGAAAAGTAGGAATTGGAGGCGACACTATGGCCGGAGGCAAACATATCTACGGCAAAGGTAAATCCCGGCGTGTTTTCGGCACAGCCAAGGTCGGTGACCGGGGACAAATCGTAATTCCCAAGGAAGCCCGGGAGCTTTTTAAAATCCGCCCGGGAGACACGCTTCTCATTTTAGGCGAGGAGGAAACGGGACTGATCGTTTCCCGTCCGGAGGTACTGAGCGATATTGCAAATCGTATGTTTGATTCAATGAAAACAGAGGAGAAATAACCGTGGAACAGTTTTTGGAAATGTATAAAGACCTCGGTGTCAGCCGTCAGGTCTATGAGTATGGCGAGAAGACCTTAAAAAGCTTGGAAGAACGCTTTTCCACCATCGACAAGGTCGCAGAATATAACCAAGGCAAGGTCATTGCGGCGATGCAGAAAAACCGCGTGTCTGCCGCCTGCTTTGCCGGCACCACCGGCTACGGCTATGACGATATGGGCCGTGACAATTTGGAGCGGGTCTATGCAGATGTATTCCACACAGAAGCCGCCCTTGTCCGTCCCCAAATTACCTGCGGCACCCACGCGCTGACCGTTGCGCTGTCCGCAAATCTTCTACCCGGAGACGAGCTGCTCTCCCCCGTGGGTCTGCCCTATGATACCTTGCAGGAAGTCATCGGTATCCGGGAAAGCCCCTGTTCTCTTAAAGAATATGGTGTTTCTTATCGGCAGGTAGATCTGCTGGAGGACGGCACCTTTGACTATGACGGCATCCGCGCTGCAATCAACGAGAAAACAAAGCTTGTTACCATCCAGCGCTCCAAGGGTTACGCCACCCGTCCCACCTTCTCCGTCAACCAAATCGGTGAGCTGATCGCCTTTGTGAAAAACATCAAGCCGGATGTGCTTGTAATGGTGGATAACTGCTACGGTGAGTTTGTGGAAACCATCGAACCCTCTGATGTGGGCGCAGATATGGTGGTCGGCTCTCTCATTAAGAACCCCGGCGGCGGTCTTGCCCCCATCGGCGGCTATATCTGCGGTACGCAGGAATGTGTGAGTCGCTGCGCGTACCGGCTCACCGCCCCCGGTCTCGGTCAGGAGGTTGGTGCAAACTTAGGTCTTATGACCTCTCTGTATCAAGGCTTCTTCCTTGCGCCGACAGTAGTTGCAGGCGCGGAAAAGGGCGCGATCTTTGCCGCGAATCTATACGAGCCTCTCGGCTTCCGCTGTGTCCCCAATGCCACAGAAAGCCGTCACGATATTATTCAGGCGGTAGAGCTGGGCAGCGAAAAGGCTATGATCGCATTCTGCGCCGGTATTCAGGGCGCAGCGCCGGTAGATGCTTTCGCCACACCCCTGCCTTGGGATATGCCCGGCTATAACGACAAGGTCATTATGGCAGCCGGCGCATTTATCCAAGGTTCGTCCATTGAGCTGTCTGCCGACGGTCCCATCCGTCCCCCCTATGCCGTCTATTTCCAAGGGGGACTCACTTGGTGCCACGCAAAACTGGGCATTCTCAAGAGCCTGCAGGAAATGGTAAACGCAGGTCTTGTGGAGCTATAAAAAAGAAAGAAGGAAATTATATGTCTTGGCTGTTTTTCTCCGTAGCAACCGCCCTTTTATGGGGCACCGCAGAGCTTTTTTATAAAAAAGGCGCGCTGCCTGGCGAAAAGTATTCCCACCTGAAGATCTGTGTGTGGGTCGGTATCGTTATGGGCGCCCACGCCATTTTCACCCTGCTAACGCAGGATATTAATTACAATCCCGTAAATATCCTTCGTTATCTCCCCGTTTCTCTGTTCTACATCATTTCTATGGCCTTTTCCTATTTTGGAATGCGGTTTTTGGAGGAATCCATTTCTGACCCTATCGAAAATACTGCCGGTGTCATCTGCGCGCTGCTGTTCGCCATTTTCCTGCAGGAAGAAATCGCACCGCTGACTTGGGTCGCCATCGGTGTGATCACCGTTGGTGTGCTGGGTGTCAGCTTCATTGAGAACCACGGTGAGACCACCCGAAAGAAGAAGCTGGGCAAAACCTTGGCCATCGTCGCCTTCTGTATGCCCTTTGTGTATGCCTTCCTGGATGCCTTCGGCACCTTCCTGGATGACGCCTTCTTCCTCATTGAGGATGTTGCCAGCTCTCCCCTTGTGGATGTAACCGAGGATACCATCGAAGCCGTAGCAAACACCAGCTATGAGCTGACGTTTGCGCTCTTTGCACTTGGCCTTTTCATCTTTATGAAGGCCAAGAAGGTCAAGTTCGGTCCCATCCCTCAGCATAAGGACAAGTTCCTTGCCGCTGTATTTGAAACGGCCGGTCAGTTTACTTATGTGTATGCCCTCGGTGGTGTAGATGCCATTGCCGCCCCCATTTTGTCCTCTGTATGCGTTGTTTCTCTGGTGCTTTCCCGTATTTTCCTGAAGGAAAAGCTTTCCAAGAAGACCTACGCCTTCATCGCAGTTGTCATCATCGGTATTCTCCTGATGGCAGTCAGCGAAGAGCTGTAACGAAGTACATAAATACCCGCGCCACAAAATCGTGGCGCGGGTAATATTATTTTTTGCGGGGGGTACGCATAGAGAAGCGGGTCAGGAGCTTGTCTAATAGGAAGAAGGTAGCGTTGCCTAAAACAAGCATCAGTCCGAGGCTAATATAGCCGATAAAGGTATTCTCCACCACAATGGCTTCCAGTCCCAAAACCGCAACCACCACCGTGTACATAAACACCGTAATGGCGTTGAAAAACACCAATTTCCATAGGATCTTCAGGGGCAATTTATCCATCCTTGGCTTAATAATGGGATAATAACCGAGAAGTACTAAGATAGCTGCCGCTTCCTTATCCGGCCCTAAAATCAGCGCCAAAAAGGACACCATAGCATACCACGCCCAAGCCATTCGCAGGCCGCAGAAATTTTGTACCGTCTGCAAGATCAGCATACAAAGCACCGGGCAGATATAGGTGGACACCGGAATCATGCCGCCCAAAAACAGAATGGTCACTGCCAGTGCGCCTAAGATGCCACCAAGGGCGATCTGCTTTGTCCGTTTCATTTCTTCTTGCGGTTTTTGAGCAGACTGTACTTAATATCCCATAGCTTCTGAGAAAGGTCTACATAGTAGGTATGGGGGTTATCAAACCGCTTGACCTCATCCCAAAGGGTATCTACCTGCTCTAAGCAGTAAGCCCGTACCTCATCCAAACTGGGGAACTTATAGACCAGTTTGCCATTTTTGAAAATAGGCACTAACATTTCCTTTGCGGTAAAGTCGTAGACAGTCTTGGTCTTCCAAGTGGCTTCGGGGTCGAAAATCTCCATCTTGCCGCTGTCGTCTACCGTCTCGTCATAGACACACAGATAGTCCGCAATAGCCTTACCGGTATCATTGCCGTAGAAGCGGTAGAATTTCTTAAAGTGGGGCGTAGTAATTTTACCCACATTCTCGGAAATCTTAATTTTCGGCAGCACAGAACCGTCTTCTTGCTCCACAGCGCACAGCTTATACACACCGCCAAACACCGGCTCGCTTCGGGCAGTAATGAGCCGCTCGCCAACACCAAACATATCAATCTGGGCGCCCTGATGGAGTAGGTCTGCAATCAGGTACTCGTCCAGAGAGTTGGAAACAGAAATCTTACAATCCGTCCAACCGGCATCATCCAGCATCTTTCGGGCCTTCCGGGAGAGATAGGCCATATCACCGGAATCAAGGCGAATGCCGCACTTGGTAATGCCCATAGGCTTTAGCACCTCGTTAAAGGCGCGGATGGCATTGGGCACACCGGAATTGAGGGTATCGTAGGTATCCACCAAAAGGGTTGCGTTATTGGGGTACATCTTACAGTAAGCCTTAAACGCCTCCAGCTCGGTATCGAACATCTGCACCCAGGCGTGGGCCATGGTGCCGCCGGCATAGACACCGAAAAGCTGGTCGGAAATGGTACAGGCCGTACCGTTGCAGCCGCCGATATAGGCCGCTCTTGCGCCCAAGATAGCCGCGTCAGCGCCCTGCGCCCGACGGGAGCCGAATTCCAGCACAGTACGACCCTGGGCCGCCCGGACAACACGGTTCGCCTTGGTGGCGATCAGGCTCTGGTGGTTGACAGACAGCAGAATGAAGGTCTCAATCAGCTGTGCCTGAATGGCGGGCGCACGAATGGTCATAATCGGCTCGTTGGGAAAAATGGGCGTACCCTCCGGCACCGCCCAAACATCGCCGGTAAAACGGAAATCCTTCAGATATTCCAAAAATCCCTCAGTAAAGAGATTTCTGCCACGGAGGTATTCGATATCCTCCTCGGAGAAATGGAGCTCCTGAATGTACTGCGCGATCTGCTCAAGACCTGCCGCAATGGCAAAGCCGCCGCCATCGGGGCATTTGCGGAAAAATACATCGAAATAGCACATTCTGTCCTTATAGCCATTTTCGAAGTAGCCGTTGCCCATTGTCAGCTCATAAAAGTCGCAAAGCATTGTGAGATTCAGCTTTTCATAGACGCCCATAAGAAGCACCTCTTTCGTAAATTTGCCTATATTATAAATCACCCTCCAAAAAATAGCAACCCTTTCTTGACACCTGCCTATTTTTTCATTATAGTGTAGAAAAAAGGAGGATATAGTATGGAAATTATCGTCGGAATGAAGGGCGAAGCCTTTACAGAGGTGGAACGGGAGGATACTGCATTAGAGGTCGGCTCCGGCAGTCTGCTGGTCTACGCCACTCCCTGTATGGTCGCTTTAATGGAAGGCGCCGCCTGCGAAGCCATCGCAGAAGCCTTACCCCAAGAAAAGACCTCAGTCGGCACAGAGCTTAACATCTCCCACATCTCCGCCACTCCGGTGGGTTTAGAGGTTCGGGCAGAGGCCGAGGTCATCGCCGTAGAAGGCCCCATCATTACTTTCAAGGTAGAAGCCTACGATGAAGCAGGCAAAATTGGCGAAGGCACCCACAAGCGTGCCATCATCACCTCCCAGCGCTTCTTGGACAAAACCTATTCCAAACTATAAAAACACAACCGCAGCACCAAGCACCGGTGCTGCGGTTAACTATTTAAGAAATTGGACTTTGGCAAACAAGCTTACAATTAACACTGTAGGGGCGATTATCAATCGCCCGGCGGTACAGCGTTCCCTTTTTGCCCAACATTGGGCGAACCCGCATTATTTTACTGCACGGGCGGCTAATAGCCGCCCCTACATTCTTATCGATAGATTATTGGCAAATTTCAAGTTTATTCTATTTCTATCACTGCCAATGAATTTAGAATGGGAAACCCGATTATATCATTTTGCAGGCGTTTTGGAAGCTCTCCACTACCTGTTCCCTCTCCTCTTGGGTATAATAGAAATGGGTGGAGTTTGGCAATACATTTACTTGCACCGTACCGCATTTTCGTAGGACCTTAATGGAGCGGCGAGATACCAGCTCGTCTTTCTCCGATTGCCACGCAATAGCCGGTACTTGCAAATTTTTATAGAGCTTTGAAACCGCGCTGCATTCCCGTAAAAGCTCCACCATCCGTGGA
>JAZQUL010000197.1:0-3594 GCA_045631285.1 Faecousia sp.
CTTTCCTCCATCCGTCACGCGTCTACCGCCGGCGAGGCGCTGAACCCGGAGGTTTACCGCCAGTTTAAGAAGCACACCGGCCTTTCCGTCAAGGAAGGCTTCGGCCAGTCCGAGAGCACCATCATCATCGGCAACCTGACCGGCGACAGCCACAAAGTCGGCTCTATGGGTAAGCCGGTACCGCTGTATAACGTCCAGCTTTTGGATATTGAGGGGAAACCGGTTTCGCCCGGTGACACCGGTGAGATTTGCATTGATATTTCGAAGGGACTGCCTTGCGGTCTTGCCTATGCCTATGAGGGAAGCCCGGAAATTACTGCCGAGACTTGGCGGGACGGTTTCTACCACACCGGCGATCTGGCTTGGAAGGACGAGGACGGCTTCTACTGGTATGTGGGTCGCGCGGATGACGTGATTAAGTCCTCCGGCTACCGGATTGGACCTTTTGAAATTGAGAACGTTATTATGGAGCTGCCCTATGTTTTGGAGTGCGGTGTCTCTGCCGCGCCTGACGAAATCCGCGGGCAGGTCGTTAAGGCAAGCATTGTGCTGGTGGGCGATATGAAAGGTACGGATGCACTGAAGAAGGAAATTCAGGACTATGTCAAGTCCCGCACCGCGCCTTATAAGTACCCCCGCATCGTGGAATTCAGAGAGAGTCTCCCCAAGACCACAAGCGGTAAGATTATTAGGAAGCAACTGTAACAAGACGCGCGGCGTACGAAACCCTTCCCCCGGGGGGAAGGTGCCCCGGAGGGGCGGATGAGGAATGCGGGCGGTAACTTGTGGATTTGCGTATTGTGTACACATTTTGCAATGTTTTACATTTCGCCGTTCCTCTCCCGATTTTTGCTTTGCAAAAACCACCCTCTCCCCGGGAGAGGGGATATAGGGCGGTAATATCCGCCCCTACAATGTTGTACGATAGTAGGAGCTTAATTTGGAACACAAACGATTAACCCTCTTTGCCGGGCATTACGGCAGTGGAAAAACGAATATTGCCGTAAATTACAGTCTTTACTTGGCAAAAATGGGACTACCCGTAACGGTGGCGGATTTAGATATCGTCAATCCCTATTTTCGCACCAAGGACAGCGCAGAAGTGCTGGAAAAGGCAGGGATTGAGCTGATTTCCTCCCCTTTTGCCAACAGCAACCTAGATGTGCCGGCAATGCCGCCGGAGGTCTACCGACTGGTGGCAGACCGTGAAAAATACGGTGTGTTGGACATTGGCGGTGATGACCGGGGCGCGCTGGCGCTGGGTCGGTATGTGCCGATGATAAAAGAAGAAAACGATTACGAAATGCTTTTCGTTATCAACAAGTCCCGCCCTCTGACAAGGGATGTTCAGGGAACGTTGGAGGTGATGGAGGAAATTGAGACTGCCTGCGGCCTTAAGTTTACCGCCATCGTCAATAACACCAACCTGGGCAAAGCCACCACAGCGGAAGATATTCTCGCAAGCAATACTTATGCGAAAGCGATATCCGATGCGACGGGCCTGCCCATAAAAATGACAACGGTAAATCACACCCTTTTGCAAGACCTACCGGAGGGAAATTTCTTCCCCCTCTATTTGCAAGAGCTGTATTACGAAATAAAAACGGAGGACACATTATGGCGAAACTGACATTTAAAGAAGAGCTGTGCAAGGGCTGTGGCCTTTGCGTAAACGCCTGCCCCAAGGGAATCCTGACCCTTTCCCGGACAAGGCTTAATCAAAAGGGACACGCCCCGGTAGAGCTGACAAAGCCTGAGGACTGCGTTGGCTGCGCGTTTTGCGCCACTATGTGCCCCGACTGTGTAATTAAAGTAGAAAAGTGAGGAGACGCTATGGAAAAGGTACTGATGAAAGGCAATGAAGCCATTGCCGAAGCCGCCATTTTGGCGGGCTGCCGCCATTACTTTGGCTATCCCATCACCCCCCAGACGGAGGTTGCCGCTTATATGGCAAAGCGGATGCCCAAAATCAATGGCGTTTTTCTGCAAGCAGAAAGTGAGATCGCTGCCATCAATATGGTCTACGGTGTTGCCGCTACCGGCAAGCGCTGTATGACCTCCTCCTCCAGCCCCGGAATTGCCCTCAAGTGCGAAGGCATTTCCTATCTTGCCGGCGCGGACCTGCCTGCGCTGATTGTCAACGTCCAGCGTGGCGGCCCCGGTCTTGGCGGCATCCAGCCCTCTCAGTCCGACTATTTCCTTGCCACACGGGGACCCGGACATGGTGACTTCCACGTGCTGGTGCTGGCGCCTGCTTCCGTACAGGAAATGGCAGACCTTACCTATAAGGGCTTTGACCTGGCTGAAAAGTACCGTATGCCCGTTATGCTGCTGGCTGACGGCACCATGGGCCAGATGATGGAGCCGGTGGCGCTGCCTGAACCCAAGGAAATCAAGGAAGCCCCTGAATGGGCAACCGTAGGCACCAAGTGCCAGAGAAAGCACAACATTGCAAACTCCCTCTACTTATCTCCCGCCGAGCTGGAGCAGCTGAATTTCCAGCGCTTCGAGCGGTACGCGGAAATTGAGAAGAACGAGTGCCTGTGGGAAGAATATATGATGGAAGACGCGGAGTACTGCGTAGTTTCCTGCGGTATCACCGCCCGCGTGGCGAAAAATGCCATTATTGAAGCCCGGGCAAAGGGGATTAAGGTTGGCCTTATTCGCCCCATCACCCTGTGGCCCTTCCCCGTTTCCCCCCTTGCTGCTGCGGCTGATAAGGTGAAATCCTTCTTGACCGTAGAGCTGAGTATGGGTCAGATGCGGGAGGATGTGCTCCTCGCAACCGAATGTAAGAAGCCGGTCTATGCCTGCAACCGGGTTGGCGGTATGATTCCCGCCCCTGAGGAAGTGCTGGCAAAGATCGAGGAAATGACAAAGTAAGGAGGCACGAAAGATGGTTGTATTTGATAAACCCAAAGCGCTGACCGATGCAGTGCTTCACTACTGCCCCGGCTGTACCCACGGTATTATTCATCGTCTGGTTGCCGAGGTTATGGACGAACTGGGCATCGAGGGCAAGACCGTTGGTGTTGCGCCCGTTGGCTGCTCCGTTCTTGCTTATAATTATTTCGCCTGCGATATGGTAGAAGCCGCCCACGGACGCGCCCCTGCGGTCGCCACCGGCATTAAGCGGTCTCTTCCTGAAAATGTGGTATTTACCTATCAAGGCGATGGCGATTTGGCTTCCATCGGTATGTGTGAGACCGTTCACGCCGCCGCAAGAGGCGAAAACATCACCGTTATCTTCATCAACAATGCTATTTACGGTATGACCGGCGGTCAGATGGCACCTACCTCGCTGATTGGTCAGGTGACCCAGACCTCTCCTTATGGCAGAAATGCTGAGACTCAGGGCTATCCTATCCGGGTGTGCGAGATGCTCTCCACGCTGGATGGCCCGGCCTATTTGGAGCGCGTTACCGTCAATAATGTCAAGAACGTAAGAAATGCCAAGAAGGCCATCAAGAAGGCGTTCCAGAATCAGCTGGACGGCAAGGGCTTCTCTCTCGTAGAGGTGCTTTCCTCTTGCCCCACCAACTGGGGTATGACACCGCAGAAGGCGCTGGAGTGGATCGATGAGAAGATGATTCC
>JAZQUL010000198.1:0-2310 GCA_045631285.1 Faecousia sp.
CCCATGGTGGTATCCTGGCACTTGCCGTCCTTCACAGCGGACATAGAAGAGCCGTTGCCCAGGTGGCAGTTGACCATCTTAAATTCCTTCTTGCCGACCAGCTCCGCGGTGCGCTTTGCCACATACTTGTGGGAAGTGCCGTGGAAGCCATAACGACGGATGGAGTCGTTCTTGTAGTACTCGGTGGGGATAGCGTAGCGGTAAGCCTTGGGGGGCATGGTCATATGGAACGCGGTGTCAAACACAGCGACCTGGGGAGTGCTGGGCATAACTGCCTGGCAAGCCTCGATGCCCATCAGGTTTGCGGGATTGTGAAGAGGTCCCAGAGGGATGCACTTCTTGATGGCGGCGATAACTTCGTCGTTAATGATGCAGGAATCGAAGAATTCCATACCGCCGTGGAGCACACGGTGGCCAACCGCATCAATTTCATCTACGCTCTTAATAACGCCAACTTCCGCATCCTGCAGAATTTCCAGAGTAGCCGCAATAGCCTCGGAGTGGGTGGGCATAGGAATGTCACGGACAACCTTCTCCTCGCCAACCTTATGGTTCAGACGGCCATCGATACCGATACGCTCGCAAAGACCCTTTGCGGAGACCACACCGGTATGGGGGTCCATCAGCTGATACTTGAGGCTGGAAGAGCCGGCATTAATAATCAGAATGTTCACTTAAACTTCCTCCTAAAATAAATTGATTTTCTTATGATTTGTGGTAATATAAACACATACGGTATTATTGTATACCAAATTTTAGAATTTCTCAACCCCTAAATAAAAATTTTCCCAAAAAAGGAGGGAAACTTTTGGAAAATACCGGTATCATCTGCGAATACAATCCATTCCATAAGGGCCACGCAAAGCAGATTTCCCAAATCCGTCAAACCTACGGGCAGGAAGATGGCATTGTCTGCCTGATGAGTGGAAACTTTGTCCAGCGGGCTGCCCCGGCAATCATCGATAAATCCCTCCGGGCAGAGGCCGCCATCCGCTGCGGCGCGGATTTGGTTTTGGAAATGCCCATAACCCATACCCTTTCCAGTGCAGAAGGCTTCGCTGGCGGCAGTGTTGCCATCCTCTCCAAGTTTTGCCAGCGTCTTTCCTTTGGCGCAGAAACTGCGGATAAAGAAAAGCTGCTTTCCGTTGCACAGAAGCTTATTTCTGCTGACTTCCCCCCTGCTCTTCGGGAATTTTTGGATGCCGGACTAAGCTTCCCGGCAGCAAGACAGAAAGCGCTGGAAAAGCTGGGTCTGGAGGCTACTGCGCTGAGTACGCCCAATAATATTTTGGCTGTGGAATACTGCAAAGCCATTCTCTCCCAAAACAGCGCGATGATGCCTTGCCCGATGAAGCGGGAGGGCAGCTACCACGCGGAAATCCCCGACGAGGAAAACCCCTCTGCCACCTCTCTTCGCAATTATCTTACGGAGAAAAAGGACATCTCCCCTTACCTGCCGACGGCGTGTATCCCCCTCTTTGAAAACGCCTCCCTCCACAGCTTAGAGGCAGGAGAGCGCGCCATTTTATCTAAACTCCGCGCAATGACCGACGAGGAATTTGCCACCCTTCCCGGCGGCTCTGAGGGTCTGTGGCGCAAGCTGATGGGCGCCGCCCGGGAGAAAAATACCATCGAAGAAATTGCTGCCGCCGTCAAATCCAAGCGCTACACCCGCACCCGGATTGACCGAATGATTCTCTGCGCCTTTTTGAGCATCACCGAGGAAATGCTGGCTTCCCCAGTCCCCTACGTCCGTGTCCTCGCCTTTAACGACCGCGGTCGTGAGATTTTGAAATCCGCCCGGGACGTTTTGGACATCGCCAACGCAGGTCAGCCCCGGGAGGGCGATTATGCCGCCTTGGAAACTCGCTGCGGCAGGCTGTACGGTCTCTTTACCGAAGACGCACCCGAACCCCCCACCGCAGAAGAAACCCGCCGGGTACGGTACATCAATTGACAATTGACAATTGATAATTGATAATTATTTTATTTGCCCTCGTAGGGACGGGTTCCCCGTCCCGCAAAAACCTCTCCTGTAGGGGCCGACGTCCCCGACGGCCCGAAATAAAACCGGTGCTCGATGCGCCGGTTTTATTCCACTACCGCACCCTTCGATGGTGCGGTAAACGGGCCGTCCGGGAGGTCGGCCCCTACAGTCTTCTTTCCAAAACCGTCGTACAAAAATACCGAATATCATCCATAGCGTGGTCATTCTCCTTCACCGGCGCTTCCTTCCCCTCCTCCCACACATAGAGCGAAAACTCCCGAATGCTGTCCTTACATTCCTCGGTAAACTGCAAAACCCCACGC
>JAZQUL010000199.1:0-4027 GCA_045631285.1 Faecousia sp.
GTGACCAATCGGCACTTCGAAACCGATTGGTGACTGAAGAGGAATGCGAGCAATAATCTGCTGGGTTATGCGTATAGTCGTACTTATTCCCATAAATAACATTTCGCCATTCCTCATCCGCCCCTCCGGGGCACCTTCCCCTCGGGGGAAGGGATTTTTCTCCATCACTGAGGTGACTAACTATGAAACGCATATTTTTAATTGTTCTGGATTCTTTTGGAATCGGCGCAATGCCCGATTCTCCCGCTTTTGGCGATATTGGGGTTAACACCCTTGCCGCCTGCGCCACCTCCGAAAAGCTGTCCATCCCCAATATGATTGCCGCTGGTCTTGGTAACATTGACGGTGTCTCCTGCCTGCCCAAAGCGGACACCCCCACCGGCGCATATGCCAGACTGGCGGAAAAGTCTATGGGCAAGGACACCACCATCGGTCACTGGGAAATTGCAGGTCTCGTATCTCCCGACCCACTCCCCACCTACCCCGATGGCTTCCCTGAGGAAATTCTCGCGCCCTTCCGGGCGGCAACAGGCCGGGGCGTGCTGGCAAATGCCCCTTGGAGCGGTACAGCCGTGCTGGACGCCTACGGTGAGGAGCATATGAAAACAGGCGATTTAATCGTCTACACCTCTGCGGACTCCGTATTCCAAATTGCCGCCCACGAGGACGTTGTTCCCCCTGAGCAGCTATACGAATACTGCCGCATTGCCCGGAAATTACTCGTCGGCAAGCACGGTGTGGGCCGCGTCATCGCCCGTCCCTTTGTGGGCGAAAAGGCAGGCGCATTTAAGCGCACCGCCAACCGCCACGATTTCTCTTTAGAACCGCCAAAAGCGACCCTTTTGGATGCCGTTAAAGACAGCGGTCTTGACAGCATTGCCGTGGGCAAAATCTTCGATATTTTCGCCGGCATAGGCACTACGGAGCACGTTTACAATCAAAGTAACGCCAACGGTATGGAACACGCGCTCCACTATGCGGACACCGACTTTACCGGCCTTTGCTTTGTGAACCTTGTGGACTTTGATATGGTCTACGGTCACCGTCGTGACATCGACGGCTACGCGCTGGCACTAAACGAATTTGACGCTTGGCTTCCCAAATTCCTCGAAAAGCTGGGCGAGGATGACCTCCTAATGATCACCGCCGACCACGGCTGCGACCCGGCCTATACCGCCACCACCGACCACACAAGAGAGTACGTTCCTCTTCTCGTGCTGGGTAAAAATGTGAAAAATGTAAACTTGGGCACGCGCAGCAGCTTTGCAGACATTGCCGCCACTGTGGCAGAGGTTCTTGGCGTTTCCTTGGATACCCCCGGCGAAAGCTTCGCAAAGGAGATCTTAAAATGACACCCCAAAAGCTGATTGAAAAAGCCGAGGAAGCGAGACTGCACTCCTACTCCCCCTATTCCGGCTTCAAGGTAGGCGCGGCGCTGCTGTGTAGTGATGGCACAGTCTATACCGGCTGTAATATCGAAAACGCTTCCTTTACCCCCACCGTCTGTGCCGAGCGTACCGCCTTTTTTAAGGCAGTCTACGACGGCAGACGTGACTTTGTTGCCATTGCCATCGTAGGTGGTAAGGATGCACCCGATGCCGCCTGCGCCCCCTGCGGTGTATGCCGGCAGGTGATGGGCGAATTCTGCGGCCCGGACTTTATGGTCTATTTCCCCGATGGGGATGGCGGCATTGTAGAAGAAAAGCTCTCCGCCCTCCTCCCCCACAGCTTTAGGCTGTAACACTCCGCACTTCCTATCATGTTGTAGGGGCGGCTATTAGCCGCCCCTACAACCTCTTTCGATGGTGCATTCTGCATTAAAAAAGCCACCCGACTGGGTGGCTTTTTCTTATTCACATACTTTATAACTCCAGCCATGGGCATCGGGGAGCTTGCCCCACTGGATGCCGGTGAGGTTGTCATACAGCTTCTGTGCGACCTCGCCAATCTTACCGTCGCAAAGGGTATACGCGGTGCCGTTGTAGAAAAGCTGACCGATGGGAGACACGACCGCAGCCGTGCCGGTACCCCAAGCCTCCTCCAGAGAGCCGTCTGCCGCAGCGGCAAACAGCTCGTCCACAGAAATGGGTCTCTCTTCCACCTCATAACCCCAATCCCGGAGCAGTTCGATGCAGGATTTCCGTGTGATACCGGGGAGGATAGAACCGGAAAGAGCAGGGGTGACGATGGTGCCGTTAATTTTGAACATAACGTTCATCGCGCCAACCTCTTCGATATACTTGCGCTCCACGCCATCCAGCCACAGAACTTGGGTATAGCCCTGCTCCTCTGCCCGCTGACCGGCGCGCAGAGATGCCGCGTAGTTACCGCCGCATTTAGCGTAGCCTGTACCGCCACGAACTGCCCGGACATCCTGGGCTTCAATAGCAATTTTCACAGGGTTGATGCCCTCGGCATAGTAAGCGCCAACGGGGCAGCAAATAACCACAAAGGTCGCATTCTTTACGGCGTGGACACCCAGATGGGGATCATTGCCAAAGAGGAAGGGACGGATATAGAGAGAAGTGCCGTCGCTATGAGGCACCCAGTCCTTTTCCAGCTCCACCAAAGTGTTCAGGATATGCAGCGCGCCCTCTTCGTCAAGCTGAGGCAGGCAGAGCCGCTCCGCGCTGGTGTTGAGGCGCTTAATGTTCTCCATCGGACGGAACATACGGATACTGCCGTCGGCAGCCCGATATGCCTTCATACCCTCGAAAATCTCCGCGCCATAGTGCAGCACGGTAGATGCGGGGTGCAGTGGGATAGGGCCAAAGGGCACGATGCGGCCGTTGTACCAGCCCTTACCTTCCGCATAGTCCATCACAAACATATGGTCTGTAAAGAGCTTGCCAAAGCCCAGCTTGCTCTCGTCCTGCGGCTTCTCTTTGGGCGCGGCAGTCTTTTCAATCTTAATATCGTAAATCATTTTTTATTCCCCCTTAAAATCCATACCGGCCTTCAGCATCTTGCGGTTGATGTCCAGCATATCCGCCTTCCGGGCAGGGATGACTTTTTGCAGACCTGCATCCAGTCCTTCCTCGGTGACACAGCCGGTAGCCTTTACCAGCGCGCCCAACAGCACCATATTGGCAAGATTCGGCACGCCCATTTCCCGCGCCATAGCAGATGCGGGGATGTAATAAGCCTCTACATCGGTACGCTCCACCTTGCGCGTAATCAAAGAACTATCGATAAAAATCTTACCGCCGGGCACGACGTCCTTTTCGAACTTATCAAGAGACGGGCCGTTCATAACCATCAGGATATCGGGATGGTTTACGATGGGAGAGCCGATCTCCCGGTCGCTGAGGATGACATTACAGTTTGCCGTACCACCACGCATTTCCGGGCCATAGGAGGGAAGCCAGCTCAAATACCGCCCCTCCATCATACCGGCATAGGCCAGCACCTTACCGGAAAACAGCAGACCCTGACCGCCAAAGCCGGCAATCACAATTTGATTTTCCCGCATTGCTTACGCCTCCTTATCCTTGTATACGCCCAAGGGGTACTGGGGAATCATCTTCTCATCGATCCACTCCAGCGCCTTCTGGGGTGTCATACCCCAGTTGGTGGGGCAGGAGGAAAGCACCTCTACGAGGGAGAAGCCCTTGCCGTCCAGCTGATTTTGGAATGCCTTCTTGATGGCCTTCTTGGCGTTTCTTACGTTCTTAACATTATTGACGGTAACACGCTCCAAATAGGCCGGGCCATCGAGGGTGGAGAGCATTTCGCAGACCCGGATGGGATAGCCCTGAGTCTCAGCATTTCTGCCATAAGGAGAGGTCTGGGTCACCTGACCGATCAGCGAGGTAGGTGCCATCTGACCGCCGGTCATACCGTAAATAGCATTATTGATGAAGATAACAGTGATGTTTTCGCCTCTAGCAGCAGCGTGAACGGTCTCACACATACCGATAGATGCGAGGTCGCCGTCGCCCTGATAGGTAAATACCACATTTTCAGGGAGAGAACGCTTAATGCCGGTAGCAACCGCAGGCGCGCGGCCGTGGGCGGCTTCTACCAT
>JAZQUL010000200.1:0-33085 GCA_045631285.1 Faecousia sp.
AATTTCAAAGTTCCCGCTTTGATACCTTCGGGTCGTTCCGTCGTATCACGCATGACCAAAACCGGTTTGCCCAAAGATGGTGCTTCTTCCTGAATTCCGCCGCTATCCGTTAAGATCATGTAGCTGCGGGAAAGAAAATTATGAAAATCCAGAACTTCAAGCGGTTCAATAATATGTATTCTGTCGCATCCACGCAATTCCGCTTCTGCTGCCTGTCGCACAGCCGGATTCATATGGATGGGATAAATGGCCTTTACATCAGGATGCTCGTCCATAACCCGGCGGATCGCACGGAACATATTGTGCATTGGCTCGCCAAGGTTTTCACGGCGGTGCGCTGTTATCATAATAATACGGCTATTTGCTGCCCACGCCAATTCAGGATGTGTATAATCTTTTCGGACCGTTGTTTTTAGGGCATCAATTGCAGTATTTCCCGTGACATAAACGGTGCTTTCATCTTTGCCTTCCTTTATCAAATTTTCCTTGGAAAGTTCGGTAGGCGCAAAATTGTACTTTGAAATGATAGAAACCGCCTGTCGGTTGAATTCCTCCGGATAGGGACTATATATGTTATATGTACGAAGCCCGGCCTCAATATGCCCCACCGCAATCTGCTTGTAGAAACAGGCAAGGGCGGTCGCAAATGTAGTTGATGTATCTCCGTGAACAAGAACCACATCTGGTTTCACTTCATCCAAAACAGTTCCGATTTTATCCAAGATATTTGTTGTAATATCAAGCAAAGTTTGACCCGCTTTCATAATAGAAAGATCATAATCCGGGATAACTTTGAAAGTGTCAAGAACCATATCAAGCATCTGGCGATGCTGACCGGTAACACAAACTACTGTGTTAATATTTTTTCTGGACTTTAGCTCGTTTACCAGCGGACACATTTTGATTGCTTCAGGTCTTGTGCCAAAGACCAGCATTATCGTTTTCATGTCGTTTTCTCCTTATATGGTAAGAAGCGCATCCAGCTGCTTTCGTTGTTTTTCGTTATCAAAGTCACCCGCCTTTGATTTTGCTGATTTACCGATGCTCAATAAAGCACGAACAATCCCCTCAGTGCTGTTTTCACAAACAATACCATGTTCACAACCGATCATCTCCTCAGCCGAGGTCGTATTTGTTGCAATCACTTTGATGCCCATGAGTATTGCTTCGTCAAAAACCATCGGTGCCGCTTCATGAAACGATGAAACAAGCAGCCAATCGGCTTGATATAAATATTGATACGGGTCACTTTGTTCTCCCAGCATAATCACGCGGTTATCCAATTGATATTCGCCAATCAATCGAACAATCTCTTCCTTTTGCGGTCCATCGCCAATAATGTAATAACAAATATCCTTGCGTTTACTCTGAACCAGTGCTTCAATCGCCCGGAGAATTCCTTTCTCTTCAGACAATCGTGCAATGAGCAACACATTGATAACGCTTTCATTGAACAGCCCTGTATTGTCAGATTGGTATGAGGTCAGGTGCAGGTCATAAAAATTTCTCACGGTATACACCTTCCTGTCTGGAAGATTTGATCCGCGTAAAAATCTGTCTCTCACAGAATCAGAACAGCAGGCGATTTTATCAAATTCCAGGTATGACCGGTTATTTGCCTCGGCTTGTCCTCCGAAATTCAAATAATCACAATGCACAAAACATACTTTGTTTTCACAAACCGTTTTATCAAGAACAAAGTCTGCGCAGCCGTTTCCGAAATAGTTCGGGTGCGGAAAATGGGAATATGATATCACAGCATCATACCCGCTGATCTTTTCTTGAAACATTCCCAACAGTTTCATTGCACTTCTTCGTGAAAATATTCTTGCATAAGTCAACAGAAAAGCCTTTAGTGCAAACAATAAAGGATGCTTTTTCAGGTCTTTTTTGTCCAACCCTAAAATTCTATACACCTTCAGCGGAGTAATAATTTTCACCGTTTCGGGAATCTCCCGTAATAACGAACCGCTTCTGCTGAAAAGCAGTAAGGTGATATCGTATTCTTCATAAACCTCTTTCACAAGATTTACTAAAGATTTTTGGATACCGCCCATATCCAAATTATTGTTAACAATCAGTATTTTTTTCATTTTTACAAATCCGTATACACCTGTATCAATCTTCTTTCCATCTCATCCCAACAATACTGATTTTGATAAATCTCTTTCATTCTGTATCCAATCGAATGCCACTCGTCTTTTCGCTCTATCAACCTGTTCACACCATCGATAAAACCTTCTTTGGAATACTCTATGAGTTCACCAATAGAATTGCCCTCTACAACCTCAGACATTCCGGTCCCGCGGACCATTATTACGGGTTTACCTAACATCAAGCTTTCATAAAACTTGTTCGGTGCGGCAAAACGATGGTTTTCGATTGCAGGATCATAGATTGCCAACATAATATCGCACTCGTTTTCCAAGGAAAGAGTATGCTCGTATGCTAAACGCCCATAATAGTAAATATTATCAAAGGCGCGGGACTTCTCTAGAAAAAAGTTATGCAAGGGCCCGAAACCACCGACGTGAAGTTCCATACTGTTGTTTTCCGAAACTGCATACACAATCTCCTTAAGCAACCGCGAAGGCTCCAATATTCCCACATAAACAATTTTCGTTCTGCCGGTCTGTTGCGTTTTATTGTCACATTGCCGGATTTGAGCCACAGACGGTGTGTTGTGTATCACCGCTAACCGCTTAGGGGCACTTCCGGCAATTTGTTCTTTACGTTCTTCGGTGCAAATGATCGTTGCATCGG
The DNA here is from genome assembly GCA_045631285.1 of Faecousia sp. Taxonomy (GTDB): domain Bacteria; phylum Bacillota; class Clostridia; order Oscillospirales; family Oscillospiraceae; genus Faecousia. Next base: position 2,764 of record JAZQUL010000200.1, read on the forward strand.
CAGAATGAATTACGGAATTTTCCAATTTAAGTACTGGCTTTTCGAGGACGGTTTTTCTTAGCCCGTGTGAGTCCACATAATAATCCAATATGTGATAAACGAACTTTTTGCGGAACTTCTTTGCATATCGGGATGCAACGAACCCTGTATCAAAATCAAATGCATGTATAGTGTCATAGGTTGCCTTGTTTTTTATCAACCAAGAACGCAGGCGTTTGAGAAAAAGACACAAAGGGAATACATTCTTTTTTATGCCACCGCCGAACTGAGCTTTAATTCCGAAACGAATCACTTCCGCTTTATAATTTGAAATTTGAATCAAGTCTTTTTTCAGTTCATAGTTAGCATCCCTGTCCCAACCAATAATTGTTACAGTATATCCGGTGCTTAATAGTGTCAATGCTGCTTTTTCGACCGGTGGATCAGGATTTACCGGATTGGATCTTAACAGTATCACTCTCTTCATTTCTTACCTCGGCCTGTTCGTTGATGCAAAACCACTACATACTTTACCAAAATACCCTTATCCAACAACCGCGCTTTCTGCATCATATATATTACGCATCCTACTGGTCACTACTTCCATACCATAATTTTTAACTGCTTGCAAATTGTCTTGACCTATTTTTTCTCGCAATTGGGCATTTTTTAGGAGTATCTCTAACTTTTCAGAATACTCCGTTATGTTATCTGGCTCACAGAGAAATTCTCTTTCCGTGCATGCCAAAAGGTCTGTATTTCCTCTGATATTACTTGCCACACACGGAAGTCCACAAGCCATTGCTTCTATAACAGAAACCGGCAGTCCCTCCTGAAATGACGGAAATACAACAATATCTGATGCTTTGTATAAATCACTAACATCCCTGCGATAGCCAAGCAGCTTTACCCGATCGCCAACGCCAAGCTCATCGATCAAGCTTTGCAGCTGCGGGCGCAATTCACCGTCACCTGCAATGATATAGTAGGCATTCATATCGGCTATGGCACGGATGCTTGTTTTATGATTCTTTCTTGGGATCAACTCACCCACAGACAGCAGCAATGTTGCGTCTTCCGGAATTCCCAACTCTCTGCGTTTGGCAGCTTTATCGAATGTTAATTTGCTGAATTTTTCCAGATCAACGCCCACTCCCGGTACATACTCCACACATTTTGCTTTCATTTTTTTCTGTGCCAGAGCGAAATCTTCTTTGTTGATTGTAATTAAAACATCCGTCAAGTGGGAGCATATTCTTTCCACCGGATAATAAAGCAGCCAGTTTTTAATAGGCGCTCCTTTATAAAAATGAAAACCGTGAGCAGTGTATATCACACGGGTTCCTTTTTTTCTGGCTTTTCGTGCCGCCAAGCGCCCCACAACACCTCCCACGGGAGTATGACAGTGAATGATCGAAAATTCACCCTCATCTATTATTGCTTTCAGTTTTTTGTAGCACTGAAGATTCTCATAGCGAAGCGGCGCTCTTTGAAAAGGCATATCAATATAATGATCACAGTACGGAATGCAACAATCCTTCGGATTTTCATAATCATTTCTTGCTGCAACAACTGTTTCGTAGCCCATTTCCTTAAACATTTTTAAATATGGAAGATGGAAATGCACGATATGCTTTTTTACAACTGTTGCCACAAATAATACCTTTTTGGGTTTTTCGTTCATAAAATCTTCACCCCCCACAAAAATATTCCATAATTGTGGCAACTCATCGGTACAATCGGTATCAGAAGCACACGCAATGGAAATAAGCAGAGCCAAGCACCGTATTTTATATATGCTGTTTTTTTCTCAATTTAGTTAAGTAAAATGTACTATTCTTCCGTTTGTTAAAAGGAAGTGTCATCCCGGACTTTTCTTGTTCTCGTTATGATAAGCCCGTTCAAATTGTTGTTTTAATAGCTGCGTATGTTCCTTTGCACATACAAATATATCTTCTGCCACTACAAACGATGGCTCGGAATCTTCAAGGAAAGCTCGTATGCCCGTCGTATCGAGTGAATCCAAATCGCAGGCAGGAAACGGATACTGTATATCCTTTAATAAATTCCGCGCCTTTTCTCTGAAAATCAACGGATAAAGAGGGATTCCCATCCGCAACGCCAAAACAATCCCATGGAATCTGGCAGCTATGATTTTTTTACACTGTGCAAAAGCCGCCGGAATTTCTGCACCGTCCCTGTGGGCAACAATCTCCACTTGATTTGGATATTGCATAAGCACCTTGACCGCATTGCAAGCAAACAGATCATCCTCTTTGCCCGTATCAAAAGCCATCAAAATCACGCCTTTTCCCGTTTTGCAGATCCATCGATCTGCCATTTCCGCCATTACGCGGTAATATGCACAATCTTTCGTATCCCCTGCCCGGTGCATAAGGCTAATGCCCAGCTTCTCCGGATTTTCTGCCACAGGAAGCCATTCCTCCGGAATAGAAAACAAAATGTCCGGGGCATAATGGACAGCCGGTTTCCGCGTCTTATCGCGCAGCCAGCGATAAGACACCTGATCCCGACAAGTAATCAGCCGGAAGCGATCAAGCTTCTTACTGATCAAAAAACGCTTCAATGGGGTGTCTAACGGCTCAATATTGCAACCCAGGCAGTAATCTCCCGGATGGCGCCTTCTCAGAAAATCCATAAGCTCCCACTTTACAGCATCCCTGTTATTGATCATAAAACCGCTGCCAATAACGATTAGCTTTGGAAGCAGCGCACAATCTTCCCGACTTTTCCGGATAACATTCGGTTCGGCCCAAATTGGCGTTTCTGCCGTATTTTCAACCGCAAACATAATGTCCGGCAGGCTGCTTACCACCAGTTTCATCATCATATCATCGCCGAAATTTGAATCGAAATACCCCGACAAATGCATATTGGGTGATATATGCGTATTTTTATCCTCTTTCATTTTTCCCTCTATAATTTTTCAGCGCACTGATTACAGCAAAACCACCGCCTGCACACATTGCCAAAATTACACATACTGCATAGCAAAGCAATTCCGGAAGTGTTTCTGAAACCTGTATGCCGGAAACCTGTAGCAAGGCCCTTCCGCTTTTGAGGGCATTATAGCCCTCTAAGGTTTGCTTTGTTGTTTCCGTTAATCTTGAATAGCTTACATATAGATCGATTATGTCAGTCTCCGGAGTCGCGGCCGAGGAGGTGCTGCCAAATTTTGACAAGCTTTTATTGATATATGCCTTATCAATCAGTAAATCTCCGCTTTTTACTGCATACTCTACATAATCAAACATCATCTGGTCATATGTAGTTAAATTGCGAATATACGCTTTATCCCGTTCCACGTCCCCAAAAATCTGCTCGTCATAATCTTCGGGACTAATTACGGTAGAAACATACTCTTTATTTTTTTCTGCATACAGCGCCATCATCTGCTTCTGTGTATCAGATAAATCGGCATTTTTATCGCTTTCCCGCTGCGCAGCATTGGAACTTTGGCGCAGGCCCGCAACCAATGTAGATATATTCTTACTTACACCGGTGTCAAGAATGTACTGCATAGTGGGCGCAACCTTTGTTTGAATCAGAAGATGATATGCATCAAGCAAATCACTTAGTGCGTATCCGGTCTTCGGAGAGCGATAATCCACATCTTCGCTTACGATATTGCTAAGGTAGGACATTGTATCTTCAATTTGCTCATGTAGCATTTCTACTGCATAAAAATAGTCAGAATTCAAAACCAATTCTTCCGATACCACTGCCACCTCAGAGAACCCGGAGTAACGGCCTGTATAATAATTGCGGTACTGATGTATCAGCGCACTCAGGAAATCCCGTGCAAATGCAACGCCCTCTTTGGAAACAAATTCAATCTTGTAGTATACGGGTGTAGCCCTTTTATCTTCATTTTTCTCATAATCAGAAAATTGATCGATCCAAGAGGCATATTTTTCTTGCTCGGCAGAGGAAAACACAGGCTTTACTTTGATTCTTTGTGCAACAGAGTTTACATTCATATCTGACATTCCCATCTGTGCAAGAGCCATACCGACAATATAGGTATCCGCAATTTCATACGGATTCAATTCTTTCCCGTTGGTGGCAACACCGTCAGCAGCTTTTTCTTCCAAATATTTAATATACACAGCAGCAGTATGTGTCTGTCCGACAAAAAGGCACAAATAGCAGGCCAGTACGGCCACAGCCAAAAAAAGCGCAATTATTTTTTTCTGTTTCCAAAGCGCCTTAAGAATATCTGCTGCAATCATTGCTCCACCCCCTGTGTCTTTTTCTGTTTTCCTGCCCGCACCGTTGTGACAACGTAAATACCCACATAAGCAGCCATGCAAAGCAGCACCATTCTTTTTGCTGCACTTAGAGCAACACCAACTATGCTTACATTTGCAAAGGGTTCACTCATATAAAGATATCCACGGTTTACAGTCTTTCCTTCTTCATTCAAGTCTTTGAGCTCCGTTAGCAGCCGTTGTATATCTTCCTTTAAGCGCTTATATAACTCATCCGCATATGCCTGCTGTACAGGCGTATTCCGGATTTGCCTCTTGGTGCCGTCTTCTTCGATTATGTATTCATCACCGAAGCATGTCTGTACATAGGCATATTGCTTCGCAGCATGTGCAGCCGAATCTGCCTGTAATTTTGCAGCATCTGCTTTCTCGGACAGATAGTCAAGGCCAACCTTCGTCCTGTTCATATAGAACTCGTCATTCCCATCCAACGCCGGAATAAACACGACTTTTGTCGTCGTGGCATCGTATAAATCAAGAGCCTCCTTAAGGACCTCATACTCTTGTTTCTTTCGCGCATTCTCTTCTTCGCTCAATTCTTGCATATACGCAAGCTGCCGCAAAAGATTTTCTTTGTCGATCGCAACGCCGTATTGGAGAATATATGCCTGATAATTATCTATATTTTTCATTGGACCGCGGGAAAGCTCGACAAGCAAGTCATAGTACCCCACATCAACACTTGTATTCTTTTGCAAAATGTTTTGATCATTCTTATACTGCAGGAATCGGGACAAGCGTTGCACAACACCGTTCACATACTCAAATCGATTATAATAATCCATCAGATCTACAACCGACCAGTCTATGTTAACTATAGAATCATACTCTAAGTATGTTTCACCATAGTATTCCTCATAGCTTTGGAGTACCGCTCTTAGTATTTGGCTTTTGGACGGAAGAAAAAAGCTACGCAAAACGCTCTTGCACTGTGCAAAAAAACCCTCGCTTTGGATCTGTTCAGATACTGTGCTATATGTGAGCAAATATTCCGTTGGAAAATAGGTATTTGCATCTTCTCCGTTGAAAATACTCTGCTCAAGCTGGGCAAACGACTTGCTTGTCATCGCATCGGACACGGTCAAATGATTACGAAGCTCTTGGGCGGTTAATTTCCCATTTAACCTCTGCACAGCACGCTCCATAACCGCATCGCTAAACAACTCCATAATGCTAAATGGCGTGCCATCCGGATTTTGACCACTCGAAGAAAGAACGGAGTTAATCATAATCGTCGCGCTTACGCTATTGGTCAATTGCAAGAGTGCACAAACAGCGCAGAAAAGAAAAATTGCCAAAAAAAGGATGATATATGCTTTTTTTGCGTTCTTATTCTTTTGTTTATTTTCACCCTCGCCCGACGTATTTTGTATCGGCGCATTTTCATTTTCTATCATAATTCGTTGTCCTCCGATAACTTGAGAATTTCTGTAGATGTACTGCTCTCGGTCTCAGAAAAATTAAAAGCGGCATAAGCAATTAAATTCCAAAAGGTTCGTGTCGTTTGATTAAAACTCAGGGAGATAGAAAGCGCCATCATTCCGATAATAGCTATGGAAACCACTTTACGTTTTCTGATGCAGCGAAAGAAGCATCCTGCCGTCAGCGCGGTAAACGCAACCAGCCCTATAACACCCTGGTTGTATAGCAGTTGAATAACTTGGTTGTGGGCAAAAACCTCGCCCCATTTTCCACCGATAAAGATCGTATGCGTTGCTTGTATGCCGCGTCCCCAAAGAAGCTTGTCCGGTGCATTTACAATCTCATCAAGCATAGATCCCCAAATATACCATCTGCCTGTTCCGCCGGTCTCAACGACCTGTTCAATCGACATTCTTTGCACAATATTATCCGGCAAAAAGGGAACAACCAACAACCACAGCAAAAACAGAAAACTGCAGCCTGAAAACAAAACGACTAATTTATTCTTGATATCAGGTGGATAAATCAAAGCAAATGCCATAACTGTTGTTAGAATGGCAAACAATCCACCACGGGATCCGGACAAAAATACGCAGTATATACTTAATAACGCCAGCAATATATACCAAACGCGATATTTACTGTGTACAATCTTCTTCAGCGTAACCACAAGCGGAAAAACAAAAAAGCCTACAAAATAGTTTGGATCGCTGGTTTGTCCCAATATCACAAGGGTGGTTCGCTCAAAGACAGTGCCGCTTGAAAAAAGAGTAATACTTACAAGGATTATCAGTAAAACGACTTGGATATCCTCCAATAACTTCTGCTCACAATCATTGTACGCAACCACGGATAAACATATATATAACACTGCATTCAGGAAATAACCGATCACATCACTAATAGAAGCCTCACCGGAATCTACAAACAACGTAATCGCCGTTGTGCATGTAAATATACCCAGCAATAGATGGATCACGTTAAATTGCAATACTTTCGAGGTAAACAAAATCGAGAATGCAAAAAACAACCCAATAGGCACTGTTGCCAGCTTTAAAATAGAGTTGCCCGCAGAGTCGATGGCGATCGTAGCGGGCAGTAAAAGAAAATACATGCACGCCAGTATGCAGTGCGCGCCGATCTTCCTATTTTTGGATTTCAGCATACTTTCGCCTTCTCTCGTCAATCCCAAGATTTTTCGTTTTTTCACATATGCGGCAAAGCAAAACAGCAAAAATCATTTGCTGTTTTGCTTTGCCTCACTTTCTAAAAAGAAAGTGCGGCTAATGGGTTTGTTAATTATGCGTAGTCATCCAAGTCATTTCTCTTGGCGCGCTTTTTCAGATCAACGTATCCGTTCTCATCGTATGCGCTGGTAGCCCGAAGAACATCGGCATAATACCAGGCATTGGGATCTAGATCGGTGAAACCATAGGTTTCCGCTGTGATCTTATTGCCCTCGGCATCCTCAAGAAGTGCATTGGCGCGGCCAATAATTCTGTTGTAGATTGTGCAGAATTCTGCTCTGGTTATCAGGCTGCCGGAGTCCAGATAACCGGATCCACCGCTGCCGATAACATATCCGTAATTTGCAAGAATAGTGCCATACTCGTCAAAGGCAAGGTCAGTTTTATCTGTAAATTTCAGACCCAACGCAATGATCTTAAATGCCTCACCACGGGTGATCTGTGTATAAGGGCTGACACACGTCCCCTCTTCTGCGATGAAACCGCCCACATGGTGCACATATTCGATTGCAGATTGGAACCATTCCCCTTGAATATCAGCAAAGGACGGATTTGCAGAATCGTATACAAAATCTCCAAGCTCACCATTCTGCTTTACAAGGCGATGTATCATTGCCGAAGCTTCCGATCTGAGCAAGGGGCCTTCTGCACCCATTAATGTATCGGTGTAACCGAAGATATAAGCATAGCTGTTATCGTATGTGCTGATCTTTTGATAACGCGCTTTAAATATGCGATTCTCCGTCACCACATAGGTGAATTCCTGCTCTGCGGTAACACGCTCTCCGTTTTCTGCGTACCAACCACTAAAGTTGTAGCCTTCGTTTACCTCCGCTCTCAAGGTGATCTCGGTGCCTTCCTGATAGGTTCCGCCACCACTTACTGTGCCGCCATCGCTGGGTAGTGCGACTGCATCGACCCTATAGGTCTTTTCTGCAAATTTTGCTGTCAGTGTACGATCACCGGTTACGACAAAGGTATATTCTGCTTCGTCGGAAACCTTTTCACCATTTTCATACCAGCCAAGGAATTGGTAACCAAACTTTGCCTGCGCCTTCAGCGTAGCATTTGATCCTGCTTCATAGATACCTGCGCCTTCCACAGTACCCATACCTTCCGGATCGACCAGTGTTTCGATCTTATAGGCTTCCAAAACAAACCTCGCTGTAAGCGAACGGTCACACAGAACGCTGAAGGTATATTCTGCATCCTCACAGACCAGCACACCGTTTTCGTACCAGCCAGCAAACTGATAGTAGCCTTTCGGTGTAGCTGTTACTGTAACACTTGCGCCAAAGTCATACTCACCATCACCGGAAGTAACACCGCCTGCCGCAGGATCTGCAACGGTAACTACGGTGTTCTTGACGATGATTTCCCACTGCGCAACCAGCACCACATCCTGATGCACGCCTGCATTGATCTTGCCATCGGCATAAGCACCATCCACCTCAGCTTTCCAGCCCTTGAAGTTATAGCCGTAGCGCGTCGGTGTTGCATCGATTGCCGTGTCAAAGCTCCATGTATGCAGTGTTGCGTAAGAGCCATCTGCCTGCAAAAATCCTTCCATACCGGAAACAGTATCTTCTCCTGCGTTCAGATCAAATACGACCTTGTACTGCTTGGGGATCAGGGTTGCCTCCATTGCAGCAGAGGGAGCATTTGTATCGCTGTTCCAGTATGCAGGTTCTGCATAAATGATATAGAACGGAGCGGTATCACTGTTGAACGTTTCACCGTCTACCTGCGTAATGTTCATCTGGTACTCATAAAGCGTACCGTCGGTATGCCACTTCCAAACAGACTGCACACCACTTCCCTTACCGTTTTGGAGAGCAATAATCACGCCATAGGGAGCTACATCATGCTGGCTGATTCGATGGAAGGGGTGGTTATCTCCGGTATCTCTGTACATTACCTCAGAAATAACGGTATTGGGGCGATAATTTGTACCGATTTGTGTTGCATCGACCTTTAGCTGCTGGTCATAAGAAGGAGGTACAAATTCCAAATAAGCATCTACATCCGCTACATTGTCACCACCAAATACTGCGTTATATTCATTTGCAGAATAGCTGGTTCCTGCATCCTGTTCGTTGTCATAGGTAGTACCGTAATTCAGAACAAGCACATGGACTTGGTATTCCTTACCGTCGTTGGGAATACCTGTAAAGCTGTAGTCAGCACGGCCCAACGCATCATAATCACCAAAATTAATTGTTACACTGTCTACATCGTAAACAGTACCATTGCGGATCTCCTGAAGGACGACCATAACAACTTCCGCACGGTCAATATCGTGAACGAATACCGTCTCACCATTTTGCTCATAAGTACCGGAGATGGAAACTGTACCGCTGATCGTTAAAGGATCGATCCATTTTGCGTACAGTGTAATATCCTGTGTCAGATCCTCGCCTTCAATAGCAGGAATCGTGTATGCCGCGTCTTTATACCAACCGGCAAAGATATAACCGCCTTCGCGTGTCGGTACATAATCCTTGAAGCCGGGCACCTTATACTGATCTTCCACCCGCTGTGTTGCCTGACCGTTGACCTGACCGCCCATAGCGTCGAAAGTCACGTCGTGCAGATCCATGGTAATAACGGTATGCAGTGTGCCGACCTGAGAATCCGAAGCGTCTGCAAAGTACGCACCATTGAGCGCGCCGTATTTCCGGCCGTCGGTCACTTCATTCAAAGTCGCTGTATAGACCTGATCGCTCCAGGCTACATCACCGGCTGCGCCTGTCGCAGGAACGATCGTGCCGTCGGGGTAAACAAACGCTGTTACCTGAACTCTGTAACCGTAGGGTACGCTACCGGCAGACTCATACTTCCAAACAGGATAGCTGCCGAAGCCTTTCCGTGTATTGGGATCAATGTCCACACGGACACCGGGGGCGTCGCCCTCTTGCTGTGTAATAACTTCCCACCGGTTTCTGTCTGTTGACCAGAAGGTGACCTTGACGATCGCAGCATCGGGAACATACTTATCCGGCACGGCTTTATCCACTTCAACCGTAAAGTTCAGGTCAAAATTTGTAGGATTGTATGTCAGAACCACATTGACGGTCCAATTTCCATTCGCATCCTGAGTTGCTTCCACAGAAGTGTCGTAACCGGACTTGCTGGTAACCACCGTGTATTGCGTAGTGCCGCCTGGCATATCGGTAAATACAGGGCCATTGGCTGTATATTTTGTTACCTTGTCATTTTCGCTATACTGGAAGCCGGAGTAATTTTCCTTATTCAGGGTCAGAGTGTCACCGGTTTCCAGGTAGGCAGCCTTGTTGTCAACTCTACTGACAAGAGAAAGGAACAGGTCATCTTTTGTGTCCATCTGGTCGTAACCATTGCCGCCTTTATGATTGATGGTTACATTGACGGTTACGTTCACAGTCTTTTCCCACTGTGCCGTCAGGGTGATCGCTTCCGTAATAGAAGCTGTCACTTCCTCGCCGGACTTGATCAAATTACCTTTTCCATCCTTCCAGCCAAGGAAGCGGTAACCCGCCTTAACGGGAACCTCTGTGATCGCTGTCACAGAATCACCGTAATAGTAAACCTGCTTTGCGGGTGTTGCGGCGAGGTTGCCGCCGTTGGGATCATAGGTCACACTGTAATGATGGATGTCTAAGCTGCCGTTCTGGTTGTAAATAGTCAGCTGATAAGCGCCGATCTGGGTATACGTTCCACCATCGTTCTTGTTATAAAGATGGAATTTTCCGTTTCCGGTGATCTTTACCGTGTATACGCCGGTACTGTCCTCAGTCAGATCATAGAAATGCTCGCCATCCGTGCTCAAAGACAGTTTTCTGTTCACGCCGTGGATAGCAGCGTCAGAGGTCAGCACGCCATCCAAATAGGTGTGGACCGTAGCTGTATGCTGGGTGGTGGTGTCCCACATAGCATACAGGGAGAGGCTCTCTTTCGGTTTGATCACATCGCCCGGCTGGTAAAAGCCCGCCTCAGCGCCGGTGCCGTCTGCTTTGGCACTCCATCCCAAAAAGTCAACATACACACCGTTGACCTTCTTTTTCATATCCGGACTGCCCAAGATCAGATACTCTTCACCAGCAAGATGGTTGGTAATACCGTCAGGCGCAGTGCCCTCTGTGTTGCCGTTGCCATAGTAATTGATCGTGATGGTTTCTGCGCGCTTTTCCCTGATTACGCCGTCGATATGCCATTCAGTGGTTGCTCTGCCCCACCAGCCATTTCCCGGGCTGTGCTGCAGCTTGATAACATACCAAATGATTTCGTATTGCGTTAGAATCTCATCATCGGTCATATCCCGGACAGCATTTCCCTTGATTGCGCGAATGATCTTTGCCTCATTCTCAGGCTGGACGATAGATGCAGTGTCCTTGAAATACTTTTCCTTCAGACCGTCTGCACTGAAAACACCCCACACCGTGTTCTTTCCGTTGGAAGCGCCCTGAACCAAGTCGTCCAAAACCTCGGGGCGCAGTTCTGTCGTAGCATTGTCTTTAAACTTGCCGGACGCGCTGGTCTTGGCAAATTGGGAATTAAAGCTTATGTAATCCTCGCTTCCGTGCATTGCCGGTTCACCGGGGAAGGAGCCTTCCGGTGTATAAATAGAAAGCACCAAAGTATTATTCAGATCCGTAGGCTTGCCGGTAGAATCCACGGCAGCATAAGCGGTCACAGGCATTAAGCCTACCACCAAAGCTACCGCAAGGCAAAACGACAGCACTCTTTTACAAATTTTCATCATAACAAAAATCCCTTCTTATCTTGGTCTTACTGTTACCAAACTCTATATTTATTATATCTTTCTTCTTCCTTAATGTTCATTTAAGCGAGAAACCGGGTAACGCAAGTTTCTAAGCTCCTCCAAAATCTGCGCATTCGTCGCTTCTTTGGTCAAATACCCACTTGGTTTCAGCTTCATAACCTCTTTTGCGTACTCATCCTCCGAACACACTGTGACAAAAATAATATTGACCTTTTTGTTGATTCTCTTGATCTCCTCCGCAAGAAAAAGGCCTTCTAATCTTGGCGGATTAATTTCACAAAGAAGTACGTCGCAGCCGGCTTTTTTTGCATAATTCAAAGCAGGCTCTTCTGTAGGAAATGTTTGTATATCAGCATAAGGAAATGCTGTCTCTGCATTCTCTTTGAGGGATTGCAGCATAATTGGTGTATTATCCACACATAAGATCGTCATCGATATCTCCTTCTTCGCTTTCTAATCATACTGTGCAGACACATTCTAGCAAACGGTGCGTTACAAAAGCGTTACAAAAAAACCACATTTTATTGTAAATATACAAAAAAAGAACGGCAGGCTCATAAAGCCTGCCGCTCCTCGGATCATTTCTTAAATTGCAGCATTGCGCAGGTTTCTTCCGCCCAGCTGTACTGCGTCATATATTCGCCGTGGAATGTTGGTTTTCCAGTCTCCAGGAAACTCAGGTAATCACAGCTTACCAAGTCGGTATTTATACGGTAGTAGGGCATATTGTGCTGGAGAACATCCTCTGCGCGAATGGTTTTTAGCGTGTTCTTCAAGTCCAACACAAGCTGCCGCAAATATGCCGCATTTTTGCTATCGTCCGTATCCTCAGGGAATAAAATCGCACAAATCTGCTTAGCCGTCATTCCTGCACCGTTTCGATCGACCAAAACGGCCAGAAGCTCTTTTGCTTTCTTACGCTTGAACGGGAGGATCTCCCCGTTGTAAAGCACCTCAAAATTGCCAAAGCACTTGATCGTAAGCAATTTTTCCGTAGCCTTGATCACCTTGATATGGTCAACTTCCCTCTGTACAGCTTCTGCCGTGATCGGTTTCAGCAAATAACCGGATACATGGAGCCGAAACGCAGGCACAGCATATTCTTCATATCCCGTACAAAAGACGATCTTGCAGCGCGGGTGAAGCTCCATCAGCTTCTCGGCAAGTCCCAGGCCACCGATTCCTCGCATATTGATGTCAAGGAAAGCCACATCGACTGGATTTTCTGTTGCATACGCAAGTGCTGCAGAACAGGAGGAAAATGCCTCTACCAGTTCAATGTCGGGAGACGTGCTTACCGCCTCCTGCAAGGTTTCCAGCATATAAATTTCATCATCAACGGCTATCGCCTTCACACTGCCACTTCCTTTGGGATCATAATAACAGCCTTGGTGCCCACATTCAATTCACTTTCAACCAAGAGTTCTCCGTTTACCATCGCCTTAAGTCTTCCTTGAATATTGCGCAGACCAATATGCTTTTTCTCATCAATGGGCAAGGTTGTATCAAACCCCACGCCATTGTCCTTTACCTCCACGCAAAAATGTGTTGGCGTTTCATAGGAGTGAATTACGACTGTTCCACCCGTTTCAAGGCGCATTAGACCATGCTTGATCGCATTTTCCACAAGGGGCTGAATGGATAGTGCCGGCAAAACAAACTCTGTTGCTTCCACATCGTATTGAATATCCATATCCGGAAATCTCACTTTTTCGATGTTGATATAATACTCCACATGCTTAAGCTCTTCCGCAAATCGAATTGGTGTAACACTGTCAAGCTCGCTGAAATTCCCTCGGAGGTACAAGCTGAAGTTCCTCACAAGATCAAATGCCTTTTCGGGATCTTTCAGGCACATTCTTTCAATGGTTCCCAGCGTATTGTAAATGAAATGGGGCTGGATTTGTGAAAGCATAATGGATATCCGGCTATTCTTCAGCTCTGCCTCTACGATATTTTTTTCTGCCTCAAGACGGCTCTTTTGCAGCTCTAGCTCTTTTGCTTTTTCTGCAGCATTGATCCTTTCAGGAACAAGTCTCAACACCACAAACAGCGCCACAACAAACAACGCAAAAAATACATATTGGGAAACCAGACCGCCTATCCAATAGCCATTGGCAGTTGCAAGCACATCAGCCATAAACGCAAAGAGTGGCAATGCCATAGCGGCATAGGTCCAACAATTCTTATTGCGTAAGGATATGCATTCCTTCAGCAAGCAAACGACCAGCACAACATCGACCACTGTCTGTGCAGCAACCCAGACGAGCAGCAAATCATAGAAAAGCGCCTCCCCAAAAACGGGCAGGAGGAAGCACACACCATCTATCATTCCCAGCGCCAAGGTTGCAATCGCACCTATCTTTTTTGTTTTTTTCAGGAAATATGTGATGATGCCCGAAATGAACAACATATAAAACATCATCGAAGCGCCAAGCGCGATCGTGTTGGTAACAACCGATTCGCTCCAGAATAACACGCTGAAGGAACTATATACCAAATATATACCGGCAAAAAAAGTTGTTAGTCCCACCAGCCAAATAATTCGGCTGTTTTGAATATGAAGTAAGCTCGAAAACAGAGCCGTACCCAAAAGCACAAGGGAAACGATCACAAATAACAAGCCTATGTTTCGCTGGGGCTCGTCTTTTTGCAATACATCCCGTTCAAAATCGATGCCTGTCCAAAGCGCTATATTGGACAGCATTTCGTCAATTGCGTTCTCATTTCCAAATCCGTGAGGGTTATGGATCAAAATCTCAATTGGTTCCTCACTTCCCATTGTAAGAAAATACGCAGTCCAATGCACACCGCAAGCAGAATTTCCATACAAAGGATTTTCGGCATCCATTACATAAGGTTCCTTGTCTTTTTCATAAACAGTCAAACCAATGTGATTGCTATAAAACGCAATAGGCAGATCTCCGCTATAGATGCCAACATACTCGCCATCGGGTGCCAGCATATGGAAATTGCCCCGCAGCGTAACATCCCCCTTTGTTGCCGGGATATGCTGTCCCTCTACAATTTCCTGCCACTGCCCATCTCCAATCCGATACTCACCCCAAAAACGCACTTGTGCAACCAGCGCATTGATCGCCTGATTGCTGTTGGCATTATGATGCCAAAGCAGCAAAACCGCGATCAACAACAGGAGGAGAACACCTGCGACTTGCCAATACGCCTTTGGGAATATTTTTGCTCTTTTCTCCGCATTCGTCATCGTACTACCTCCAAAACGAGCTATTTGCCTTTGCGCGCAAGTCTTAGGTCGATTATATTATAGAATTCTGCAAATTTCAATATTTCACAAAAGATTTCTTTTCCGCCCATAGTAACTGGCATATACAGCCACAAAAAGTGTTCATCTGTCATAAAACAAGTTTTACGAAATGGCAGCCAAACCAAAAGCCGTCCCGATTGGGACGACTTTCCTTTTTTGGTTGCGGAGGCATGACTCGATTTGCATTCTCTTCCCCTCAGGGTAAGAGAATAAAGGTTCGGCTCTGTCCCGCCTTCGCCGGGGGGGCTCGGCCGCGCCGCAACTGATGGGGTCCTGTCCCGCCTTTTGCAAAAAGGGAAAGAAAAAAGCCGTCCCGATTGGGACGACTCTTCCTTTTCTGGTTGCGGAGGCAGGACTCGAACCTACGACCTCCGGGTTATGAGCTGCAAAAAGTCTAATTTTCCTTGGCGTTTCAATGGTTTTTCCCGCTTTTTTACGGAAAACCCGGAGGTCATAAATCCAATAAAATCTGCCCAATCCATTGTGTGATAATCCCGTATGGGTCAAAACATGGGTCAGACGGATTTTGCGCTTATCTGTTATTTATATCACTTTTTTAGCCGCACGCTAAACATTGATGATTGCAATCTGTATCGCAAGATTTCTCCTGCATTTTCGTTTTTACTACATTTACAGTTCGCCTATCTAAATTTTTGGACATACTCAAATAAATAGCAAGGTGTTGCTTCATTAGTTTTATATCCCCCATTTCCTCATAGACAAGCCCGGCAGCTAAATGCAGCGGTATTATTTCAGGTTCTCGCACGATTACGAATTCTATATATTCAACAATCTCGACCAAACTGTGATACGGCACCTTAAAAGCCTCATTATACTTAGACAGTATTGTTCCGGATGCTTGTTCGCAATACGCAGCGAGAAATGCATCACTGTAAACCCACTTTTTTTCCTCTCTTGATTGTTTGCACTTATCAATACACCGCTTAGCTGCTACTGCATCTTGGTTTAACGCAATATGCGCATATGCCATATTAAGATTGTAATCAAATGTATCTGGACGAATCGCGTTCGCTATTGCTAAAAACCTGGTCATCTCGCGCAGCCTGTCCAGTTGTTTATTCTTTTGAAAACCTTGCAAGTGATCTGATGCAATTTGGCATAGGGTAATATACAATCTATCATCGATAAGTTCTCTCATCTTTTCCATTCCCAAAATTTGAGAGTGTTCCTTTACAATCGTTTCACGTGCCGATGTCAATAATTTGAGTGCATTTTCGTTTTCACCCGTTAGTAAATACATGAACCCTAATATATACTGACACGCACACGCGAGAGTCTGTGCCGTAAAATCAAACACATTGATTGTATTAGCTTTCAGGAAACGTTGCTTGCCCACTGGCTCTTTAAGCGTAGCTAAATCTCGTGATAATAAAGCATCAGCAATCTTATCAAATTTTGGTGCTCGCACATCATAATCAATACGCAATTCAAAGTTTTCTGCATTGCTTACATCGTCGGCAGTATATCTCACAAAAATAACAAGCACGCAGTTGGTTCTATCAAGTAGCTTTCGTGCACCTTCTTTTTTATCTATGCTATACTTCGCAACCCTTCCTCGCCGAACACAATAAGCATCAAACTTATCTTTGGCATCACCAATTAGCGATGCTCTAAAGTTGCCAACAAGCTTGAACTCCGCTGCCCGGTACATTTTTTCAGACTCTGCATCCACACAGAACAGTACGGCAAGAGTGCCTTTAGGGGCCCTTGGTAAACGATCACAGCAGAAACACACAAGCATATACACAAACTGTGTCACAGCGAAAGGAATCGCCCAATACAAATATTGGACTCCCTTTATGTCGACACCATCCCAACTATTTACTGATGTAATAAGACTTACATAGAAGGTTCCCATTACAACGAATGCAATAGCAACGCTTCTTTTCTTAAGCCAGTTGTCTTTAATAATATCAATTAATTTTTCCACCATATCTCCCTGATCATCCTTAAAATATATTAATTCTATTATATGGCAGATGTTGTCGCATTGCAAGTCAATTTGACGAATAGACTATATTGCCAGTCGACAGAATTTGTTGGCAGAGGATAATACTGTATGTAGGCAGTTAAAATCTCTTTGAGTTAGAATCAACAGTAGAACTTTGTCTATATAAAAATGATACGCTATAAACAAAGAATAGGCTCTTCGCAACACAGCACCATCCGGGTAGGATGGTGCTGTGTTTTATTTCTCTGTCAGTTCTAAGATTAAATGCGCAACGTGCTGCAAGCCATCAATAAATGCCTTGCGTTCTTAGACAGAGCCGAGGCACCAACAAATGACAAAAATTAATAACATCAAACAGCAGGCAGCAAAAATAGAACAAAAAACCATTTCCTCTTGTCTCCAACCTTCATTGAGATTATAATAAATAGAGAAAATAATGTTTATCAAGCACAAATATACATCTTTTACAACAAATGGAAGTGTGGCCATTATATTAATTATGAAGAGAAAGCAAAGTTATAGAAAAGTAAAGCGATACATAAAAGGCTTATTGCAAAAAGAACTAGACCGAAATAAACGAAAAAGCTTTATTTATAGTCCTGATTTCGGCAAAATGCTCCGGGAGATGGACTGTGTGAATGATTACATAAAAGCATCAAAACACATTAAAGATATCCCTAACCATCTCTATAAGTATCGCACATGTAATGAAGACAATTTCTCAGCCTTAGAAAAAAGGAGCATATGGCTATCTCGTGCCAAAGACTTTAGGGATTCATATGACTGTAGATTGCGTCTGTCAATTAACAGTTTGCCGGATGCCAAAATCAACAAATTGATGAAATGGTTCCTGTTTTCGGAATATATCTATGGCTACAAAAAGGAAAATTGGTCTATATTTGAACATGCTTTCACTCCAGACGAAGTCAGAGGAATAATGTTCTCAAAGTGCTATAGTGATGAGTTGTTTATGAATGTGGATGAAGTCAAGAAATATATCTCAAATCACTATTCATGCGCCGACTACCGCAAAAATGAAATCAAGTTTATGTATTTCGATGAAATCGTTTCAAGATATGGGCGAGGAGAAAAATTACGTGAATGGTTTCGGAACGACGGCGAAAGAGATTGTAAGAACATCATTGCAAGGCACAGAGAAGAACATTGCGTATGCTCTTTGACTGAAACTAACGACAACGCTAAAATGTGGGAGGAATATTCCGACAACTATACAGGCTTCTGCATTGGCTATGATTTTTCCCAAGGAATAAATCGAAATCTAATTGAAGAAAGAGATTGTCTTTTGGCTCTTCAAAATCTTTTCCCAGTCTTTTATACTGAACGCAGACATCAAGTTGATGCCTATGATTATCTTTTTCAAGAGTATCAAGAAGTCTTTTATGAGGATCAGCAAGACTACTGGGGCGTGGATTATGGCAGCGAATTGTTTATGGAGAATTTATTCAAATCTAAGTACTATGAAAGTGAACAAGAATGGCGAGTTGTTCTTGTCGGTGATGAACCAGGATTAATATATTTTCCTTTTATCACGTCCATATATTTAGGCAAAGATATAAAACCTGAGCATAAACAAAGGTTGTTGACAATAGCAAAGAGCATAAATATCAGTGTATATCAACAAACAGCGGAAATATATGGGTATACATATACATGCATCCAATCTGTAGATTCAAGCAAGTTGATTTAGTAAAAATTGAATTTCAAAACTGCCGTTTAGTCACTGTGCGATATGCTACTATAGGCTAAAATATAAGGCAGGTGATTTTATGTCTCGGTGGAGCAAACCTTCTTCCCCTCTCTAGAGTTTCGTGATTGTACCATACATTTTGTAAATTGCAAGTCTTTTCTTTCCACAAAAACATCACCGCCAGACGACATCTCTCGATGCCGTCTGGCGGTGACTAATAAAACGAATAGAACAAATATACGCAATTTATTTCATTTTTGTGCCGATTCTCTCTGGACTAATTGAAATTTCTGTTTATTCTTGTGGTGAGCTGCGAAAGGCAGGCTTGGAAAGGAACATAGATATGAAGAAATTAGTCATCATCCTCGCAATCGTAATTATGTTATTCCCTACACAAGAACAACGCACGGGGCAATCGTCGGTAGCGACCCAAGGAACACCGCTGAATACGGCAGCGGTGCAGGCAGAGAAAGTGCCGGAAACGAATACAGAGCAGGTGGAGAGAATCACAGAACCCACTTGCGAGCCGGTGCCGACCGAAGCAACGGAAGAAGAAACTGCGGTGCAATCACCAATGAAAGAATACGATGAGGAAACGGAAACGCAGAAAGCCAAAGTACCGGAAGAAACAGTGAAATGTATCGACGAGGGCAATCAAAACTTGGCGGAATATAAATCGCAACCCAGCGGGCAACCGAATCCCTTCGAAAATGCGAAACCTGCAGAGATCGTTGACCATCCGGTCGAAGATCTCATATGTGAAGGCGAAGATCGTCCCGGAGAAGGAAAGCATTTCTGATAACAATACGCCCTCGCATCCATAGATGTGAGGGCGTATTTTTTGTCAGTTTATTTCCTTCATAAGATGCGCTCCGTAAAGAAGTCCGTCAACAAAGGCTTTGCGTTCATACGCAACACAAAGGCGGCAGCAGAGGTCACAGACAGCGTTGTTATCACTCAGAGGTAAGGTGTGCAGAAACTCCTCCAGTTCCTCAAAGCCCTTGCGGATTTCCGGTGGATCTGATTCGTGAGAGTTCGCATAGGCGAGGTAGAGTTGATCCAGCACAGTCGCGCAATCATCACTACCTGAATCAAAGGGATGGGCTTCTAAGTAGGCTTTCATTGCTTCGGGTATGGCTTTCATAAGGTAACACCTCCAAAAAGTTTGTCGTATGTTACCTTGCAGAAAGCGAAAAATCAAGTGTCAATTATGCCGAAAATTACGGACTGCGGTGTAACGCTTTAGGGTCTGAAAGTCCAGATAACACAAGGACTTTTAGGGGCGACTTTCGAGGGGGTAGGATGTTTTTACCTATTTCTCTATTTTCGGGGGTAAATGCGTTACATCCTTCTTGGCGGGTCGCTTCTTCATCAAAAGCAGGTGCTGCCAATGGCTCAAAATGCAGGCTGCAGGTGTGACGCTTTTACCCCTTGAAAGTCCGCTGAATACAAGGGTTTTCGAAGCCGATTTTGAAGGGGTAGGGTATGTATACCTATTCTTCAGTTTTCGGGGGTAAAAGCGTTACATTTTTGTCGCCCTCGTGTGCGGTTTTTTCTCCGACAATATCCTTGCGCCTCCACAGAATTCTTTCGCCTGTCACAGGCGCATGTGCCGAGAAGCACCTCTTCTCTGACTACATATGGTAACAGCGCAAAAAGCATTGACAAGCGATATTCGTTTGCTATAATATGACAACAACTAAATGCAACATAGTTTGCGCCGGGTAGCGGTGCGTATGCCGTATGGCTCATAAGACGCCGATTGTACGCCGGGCACAGATGCATGATACATAAAATTCCGACAGATCTTCTGCCGGTTATGTGTTATGCCTTTGTGCCCGGTTTTTATTATATAAACACTTTCTTCATAAATAAATTACCTCTTACACTTTTAAGAAAGGATGATGTCTCGACCATCTAACACGCCCCATAAACCATCAACCAACAAAAACTATTACGAAAGGAAATAACAAATGAGAAGTACAAAATTCAAAAACTACGACGACCTGCCGCTGACGCTGACAGCGCCGGAGGTAGGCGAAGCGCTGGGAATCTCACGGGCTTCCGCATACGAATTGGTCCGCAGTAAGGGCTTCCCTTCCATACGGATCGGCACAAGAATCATTGTGCCTAAGGACAAGCTCATCGCTTGGATCAATGAACAGGTGGAGGTGAACGGATGAGAAAATACCAGGCACCCACAAATAATTTTTTCCGCCTTCCCAATAATATCTTTGACCTCGGACTGACTACCATTCAGTTCGCAGCCTATGCCTATCTCGTAAGCTGTGCCGGAAGCAAAGGCTACTGCTGGCCCAGCATTGAGAAGATTGCAAGAAAGATTGGCGCCGGCAAGACGGCCACCCAGGAGCACTTGAATGTGCTGCAGCAACGACAGATCATTGCCAAGGGCAAGCGCAAGACCATGTCCGGTCATCTAAATAATGTATATACCTTACTGAGTTTAGAGAACCCGGAGGTCTACCGTGATCTGACTCCGCCGGAGGAGCTACCCCTAAATATCTATGACGATTTACCTGCCTGAAAGAGCCATTTTGACGAAAATTATTTTAAGCGGGATAAAGGAAGTGTTCCGGCGAAAGCCGGACCCTTCCCAATCACACCGTCCGGCAACGCCGGTCGGGACTAATTAAGAAACAACAGCCATTATTGGACGGTGTTACCACGGTCCATAATTGGGACCTTTTTACCAGCATTGGGGTTTTCCCAGTAATTACAAGGACTTTTGAGGAATAGGAGGAATTTATGAGCAAAACAAAAAACACGGTCAAAACCGGCATTTCTGGTGCCGGTTATATTATATGTGAGCATAATTGGACGAAATAAGAAAGCAGTTCAGGAGAACATCCAGAATCAGCTACAGAAGATTACAGCCGCAATCAAATGAGTATCAAAGAGCATGCCGACCCATCCACGGGTCAGCCTGTAAAAGAGGGTAAATTAGGGATAGGCCGTGAAAGTCGTGCGGTTGACAGACTATTCGATGAGGTGTATGAGCTGTTTAAAAATAAATGCGACGGTGTTGTTAAAGTCGCAGCAAAGCACTTAACCTTAAAAAGGACATTATTTTCCAATATATTTACACGACAAAAACTGTCCTATACATTCATTCTCATCTATGGTAAAATATGGTCATCAAGGGCAAAGGAGAAAAACAATGAAAGATGCAAAAGCCATATCCGAGTTTGTGCAGAAAATCTTTTTCCGTTATTCGCTATGCTATTCAGCATTCTTTTATGATTATGACGAAAACGATGAACATATACCTGCTCCCATTTTTGAAGATGATCTCGTGACCCCCGGAAAACTAAATTATTTAAGCAAATTGTTAGGAATGAGCGCAGAAGACATCGCTAATACGAACAATGAAGCGGCAATGCGTATCTTCAATAAATATCCGTTCTTCAGGCTACTAATTGCTTACGAGGAAAGAAAGCGCTTATCACAGTACACTATGGATTCGGAGAACATTCCTGTTCTTGAACAGAGACTCCTGTATCGCATTTTCGGTGATGAAGGTCTTGTTCGCAAATATTCGGACGATGATGTACTTCAAAGATTAGAACTGCAGTTAAA
Source organism: Faecousia sp. (assembly GCA_045631285.1). GTDB lineage: Bacteria > Bacillota > Clostridia > Oscillospirales > Oscillospiraceae > Faecousia. The sequence continues at coordinate 25,026 of JAZQUL010000200.1, forward strand.
AGAGTATGATGAAGTCATCCCTGGCACGTATCATCCAAACGGTGAGATTACTCGATTTATGCACGAAGAAGCAACTTTAATAAACTTTCCCGAATGTGAACAACTATTAACAGCCTTTTTTGAAGTATATAATAGGATGGAAACGCTGTTTTTCAAAGCGCTTAAATCAGGCCTCTCCGAAGAAGAAATTAACGAATATAATCTTTTTGTCACCTATTTTAGAGCAAATGAATGGGCTTCTTCCAATATAATACTACATTATGACATTCTCTGTAAGTACCGACAATTATATGTTGAGGAAGGATACGCCAAACTATCCTCCTATTTAAGAATCAATAGAATAGCGACAGATTTTGAGCCTTGGAAATGTAAGCAATTTGCTTACAACAAGGAGCTTGCACAACGGTATCAAAACATATATCCCGAAACAAAAGATAGAATCAAAGATCTTTGTATGCATATCAAATACATCCGTTGTACTTTCAAATGGTCGGATGCTCCGTATGTTGAGGATGAAGATGATATGTGGGTGCCCGAAGAATTTAGAATTGGAAAACACCAAGAATGGACACATGTATACATCCCCAAAACGGAAGCCGAACTCAGCAATGATGCAGAAAGCGCAGCTTTGATGAGCAAGCTTGCATCTCCTGTATCAAAAGGCGGATTAAATAAGGTTATAGATGACGAGGTTGGCCGGGATGTGCAAACATTTATCAAGCGCACATCTCGTCGCCAGGGGGTAAAATGATATGGCTGACTTATCATATGCCCTTATAGCAGGTCAGAATCTAAAACAGCTCATCAAAGAAAACTATGGTACGCAAGAAGATTTTGCATATGACTATGGCGTAGAAATCCGCACTATAAGCCGATATGTGAATCAAGGGATCAACAAAATAGATGTTCTTCAAGAATTGGCAGAATTCTTCGACGTACCCTTTGAATATTTCTTCAGAAACAACTAACCCGATACGACAAAAACTGTCCTACAAAAAAACAATCCGGACACGATACCATATATTCAGAAACCGAAAGGAATATATGATATTATGACGGATAATCTAATTTACACAACCGAAAACAACCTCTACATTCAGTACGAACAACAAAGCAATTCTCGCATCAACAGGCGATGCATTGACGGATCTCTTACAAGTTGCGGAAATTGTGTTGGATACTGTCAATATCGAGAGCATCCCGGATTTCTAACCAAAAAGCAGAGAAAAGAACATGATTGTATTAACAAACGGTGTTGCTATTACCTCTCCAAACCAGAAAAGCCTCGGCAAGAAAAAGTTGACGATATTTCGTCTATTCTTTTGCGTGTTGCAAGAGAAAGTGCAAAAGGTATCGATGATATTCAAATTTTGAATGCTCGACGCGAGTGCGAGACATGGGTGATTGGTTATATCACGGTTTTTGGTCAGTACAACTTTTCCGATATAGAGCAAAAAATGCACGATGCATTCGGAGTTCCGGTAATAATGAAAAAGCTCGATTATAGCTTTGAACGTTGTGTGGAATTGATATGTAGGAGGTGATGATATGAGGAAGAAGAGCGAAGGATTAGAATTTGAAATCGTCAACGGACGAGATTACATATGGAAAACTCCGACTAAAATAGAAACTGTTGAAACAAAGCTTTCAACTTGCCCTCATTGTTTGGCGGGTTTATCATCTGGATTTGCGTTGGTGCCCATTGGGCAGAATGAAAAAGCCAAAGTTATTGGTGCAGAGTGCGGAAAATGCCACACATTGTTTGTCGCACGGTCGAAGTCATTACGCAAGTTGCTTCAAGACAACGAATACGCAAAAAGAATAACACTTAACGGCGAATCGCTATGGAATTACTCTTTTATACGAAGGGAAGAAGCGCAAAAAAAGAGGTGGTTGAAAAAGCTTCACGAGAAACTTGAGGTTTTATCTCAAGTTACAGGTAGCATAATGCTTGTAACGCTAAAGAGTAATGATGAACAAATCGATTTTGTAATCACCAATAACAAAGAACCACAGATGAGCAAGGAGTATCATATTATCCATTATTCATCACTTTTAGCAAGAGAGCTTATAAGCTCCATTTATCATTCTTCTCGTGATATAGAGTTTAATGGCAAGAAATATAAGATTGTCAGACCATATTACCCAAGTGGCTGTATGGGAAGAAAACAAGTACTCCCGATTAAACTTATGCCTTGGGAAATAAAAATCAAGCCCGGAGGTGGGTATTTTACCAGCATCAAAAACAACTATGATGAAGTGGTTGACATTCTCTTGTACTCTTCTTTTACGCAACGATATGAATTGGCTCGTGCAACCTATAATACGCTTGACGGTGAATGCTATATGGATATAGGAATATTCCGTTCATTCGTTAAGGAATACGGAAAGCCTGAATTGAGACTGTCATTTGATGAATCAACCGCAAAAGGATTGTCATTTGATGGACTGCGGGTTGAATCCATACTACATGCGTATGGCTATTCTGTTGCAGAATCAGATAGTCTTACTGAAGAGGAACGACACGAGTTGCTCGCAGAAATAGTAGATTTGGAGTTGCTTACAATTCCATATATTGTCCGTCTTTTAGATTTTTTCATTAGAACACATACATCGGATAAATACTATTATGCACGCAACAAATGGACGAGAGATATCAGTTATATCTCTAACTACAATGTTAATCCAGAAAGGTTTTTAATTGTAAGATAATGGAGGCTTCGACATTATGAGTGAAGATGATATGTTTGATTTTGTACCCGATATGGATTTTGATGGAGATAGTGATCTCGTGGATTATTTATTACACGAAGATGAATTTGAAATGTTAATGGCAGAAGAAAACAATCACACAGATAGTTTTGATTATGAAGATGATGACTATGATTGCGAAGAATTAGATTTTGATGACGATATCCCTGAAGATGCATTGAACGATTCCGAAGAATTGGATTTTGAAGATGATATATCAGACGAAACATTTGGTGGTTACGAAGACATTGTTTTGCCAATTAAATTTTCTTTGCCCGCAACTATGCAAGAAGCTCAGGAAGCCGATATTGATGATTCAAAAGAAATCACTGTAGAAAGCACCGTAGAAGCTACAGACAGAATTTCTGATTCATTTATTCAAAGAGATTTTATAAAGGAAAAGGAATTCGGGATTGATGACCTCAAATTCTATTGTTATTGGATGAACGGTTTTTCGGGAATATTAGTCATTATCGGCGAAATTATATCCGAAACAGGAATAAAGAAGCCTTTTTATTTAAAGGCGATAGCAAAGGATGAAGAAGGAGATAAGTTTATTTCCAAGGAGAACTTTAGCTACACTGGAGGAAGCGGATTTGTTATAAAAAACATATACCCTCAAATAGGGTTCAATAGATATCCATTTGAATTTGAGTTACATCTTTCTCCTGAAAAGCTTAAAAAAAGTAACCTTCAAATCATTCCAATCGTGGCAGAAGACATTACTGATTATAGTGTGATACCCCCCAATTTGAATGCAACCCGAACAATCAAAAAAGCATTTCTGTGGCTGAGTTAAAGCAGTATGATAAATTTCCAAAAACGATGATAGACTACTGTGTTCAAGACGGGATCGCTTTAAGTTACTTAAAGGTTACATTTTTCAAGAATAACGATTCATGCGATGATGATTATTATTTGAATCAGTTGTCTTTAATATATGAATATAGCGGGAATCTTAAGAAGGATGCATTGATGCATATTTTGATATATAATGAAAAGGACGAATTAATTCAATTTTTAGTAAAAAGATTAGATAAAGGAGAACGGTTAGAGGAAGATGGTACGGATTTTGTGAATTTGCCACGCAATGAACTGATTTCGCGCATAGTGGTATGTGTAACAGCGCATCCTCTCGATTTTCATCAATTCAAATTCTAATTCCAATAGGGCGAAGCCGCAGCTTTAGGATTATGGCGAACATAGATTTCCTTCTCGATTTCACATACAAAGCTAATGGAGGAGAAACCCGAGGTGGATATATAAGAAAAGATAAAAACCACCAATGGGGAATTCATTGATCCCTCGGCGGCATTTTGCTGATCAGAGCAACCATCGGCACTGTGTGCCGGTGGTTTTTTATACAAGAATGCCGCCAGACGGCAGCAACTACTATCGTCTGGCGGTCAGTAACAAAATGAATAGAACAAATAAGCATTATCTGGAGATAACATTAAGTAAATATGGGTCAAAAAACAAGACAAATCTTTGTTGGTATTGGTGAATAGCTATTTCTCAATATATGCGGTAATGTGTTGCACTACGAAAGGAGTTGATAAAATGGCAAAACGCAGAAGCAACGGCGAAGGTAATATCCGCAAACAGAAAGATGGAAGATGGGAAGGACGCTACACAGCAGGTCGTGATCCTATCACCGGAAAGCAAATCTTTAAAAACGTCCTCGGCAAGACCCAAGCAGAAGTCAAAGAGAAACTCAAAAAAGCATTGGAAGAAACCAAGAAAGTAGACATCACCCGCACAGGTAAGTATACAGTCGCAGGTTGGATGGAAGAATGGTTCGAGAATGTGGCGAAGCTGAAGGTGCGCCCCTCATCACACTAAACCTATCGTGGATATATCGACCATCACATTGCTCCAAATATTGGTAAGATCCCCTTGGAAAAACTAAGCACGATGGACTTACAAAAGCTCTATCGCAAGCTAATGAACAAAGGTCGTGTGGAACGAATTGAAGCAGAACACCAACCGAAAGGCTTGTCTGCCAAGACGGTGCGGAATATCAATCAGGTTATCTCCTCTGCTATGGACTTTGCTGTAGCACAGAAGATTATCTCGGAGAATCCTTGCAAAGCAGTAGCCCTGCCCAAAGTGGAGCACAAGGAGATGCAGACCATCCCAGCAGAGCATCTACAAGCATTCCTCAAAGAAGCCAAGGAAACGGGTGTCTATGAGATGTACTACATAGAACTGGCAACAGGTCTGCGGAGAGGTGAACTGCTGGGTCTCAAATGGACGGACATCGATTGGAAGAATGGAATTATCAAGGTGCGCAGATCCATCGCCAGAGTAAATGGTGAAATCGTAGAATCGCCATTAAAAACAAAGAACTCCTATCGTACGGTGAGCATTTCACCACAAGCGATAGAAGTTCTAAAAGAGCAAAAAGCGAAAACGAATGACGCCTACGTCTTCCCCTCTCCTAACGGTGGTCCCATCTCGCCGGATAGCGTGAATAATATGCTCAAGCGAGTGCTGGCAAGAGCAGGTATCCCGAAGGTCAGATTCCACGACCTCCGCCACACCTTTGCAACCATCGCCCTACAAAATGGCGTGGACATCAAGACAGTCAGCGGTATGCTCGGCCATTTCTCCGCCGGCTTCACGCTCGACACCTATGCCCACGTCACCACCTCCGCCCAAAAAGAAGCTGCCCAAACCATGGGCAATATCCTCAGCGTATAAAACGGATTGTAGCCGATAGGAAAGGCTGGGACGCACAACGCATCGTCCCAGCCTTCGCTATCAGATTTTAGTCCCGGTTTCCCAGCTCTAGAGCCGGTAATTAAGCCAATGGAAATGTGGTTTATCTAATAAGAATCCCATTGATTATGTAATGCTATCAACAAACTGTTTGCTGATCAGTTGAAGCAAGTATTCTCGATCCCATAGGATTACCCCTGTTCTGGTAGCCATATCTTTTGCTGCGGGAGTAAAGTATTGGTTTGTAAGCACAACACCTACATCACAACCGTAATATGAAACGCCAGCATATGTTTCCATTACAGCTTTGTTGCCCACAGGGGACGCATAGCGTTTACATTGAATTCCGTATTTTTTATCGTCCATCTTAGCCAGGATATCTATTCCCTGATCACCACTGCTTTTAGTCACAGAAACATTCCTATATCCGTTTCGTTCTAACAATTTTGCACAAAAATGCTCAAATTCGTGTCCGTCCATGGAATCAATATCTTGTTTCAGCCAACTATCCGCTTCAACAGGAGCTGGTTTCTTAACTGTATAGCGCGGGTCGATTCCCTTGTATATACCTGTTCTTTGAGCTTCTGATAGTGCATGTTTTCGCAATAATGTAATCTGGTTTGATATATCCTTGAATGTTATTTTGCAAAAAATACGATGTCCCTCAAAAACACCAATGATGGTAAGCGCTCCAGATGGATTCAGCGTCTTTATATTTGTAAATCCAGATAGCTGAAACGCTTCAAGCGCCTCTTGCAAGGAATACTTCTCTTTGGTAATGTCTACATCTCGTAAGTTTTCTAACGCAACAAGAAATGCCAATTGAACAGTTTCTGACCATATCGTAGATGTATCGGTTTTTAGCCAGACATCATATCTAAAGTAGTTTTTATGCATAACAAGATTGACACACTGCTCATTAGGGGAGGGATCAGCTTCAAAATCGAAATAACCTTGATCGCTCAGAACAGTAAAGATATCGTTTGCAAAGGTTGAGAAGTTTTTCGTTCTATCCATAAAAATCACCTATAAACCATTCAAACCCCATTTTTTCATTTCGTCGTCTGTAAAGTTAGGTAAAATATATCTTAATATGTCTGCTACCCTATACTTGATGATCGTTTCATCAGATATTCTCAAAAAATAATGTGCCAATTCTTCAATGAAAACAAATAACATCTTCTTGTACTTCTCTGGTAATGAACGTAGCTTTTCCATTCTGTACAAGGCTAAGTGAAACTGAGATCCACAATTAGCACAGCTTTCTTCAGAAAAGGAAATCGTACCATCTTCTGTAAAAAACACATTCAACGTAAAGTAATTAGACAAATCAATTGAATTATTACTAACGTACTCAGACATCGCTTTTAGTGCAGCATTAAATAAGATAATTTCATCTTCTGTTACATCGCAATTCGTAAAAACTTTAACCCTTCCCACGAAAGCATTGGGAATGTTAATGGGTTTAACAAAAGGCTTAACATCGTGCAGTGTCATTCTATCATCCTCCTACGCCAAAGCATATAGCTAAAGAATCCTATTATCTTTATTATAAGGACAAACATATTGAAAATCAAGAACAACTAAAATACCCCCCGATGCCGGTGATTGGCGGGAGAGAGGTTTTAAAAGTCGAGTGTAGCACTCGGAGGTCGTAGAAAAATTCTTTTCAAAAGTTTTGAAAATTCTCGGATTTTGAGATTTGGTGGACATTGTATTCCGAAAAATGCTGTTTTGTCCACTGGATGATAATCCATTATGGGTCAGAATATGGGTCAGGGCGGTTTTGGCGGGGTTCGCCGAAAAATAGTTCGAACTTTTTGACACCAAAAGTAAAGAAAAAGTCCTGAAATCGTACGATTTCAGGACTTTTTATGGTTGCGGAGGCAGGACTCGAACCTACGACCTCCGGGTTATGAGCCCGACGAGCTTCCAACTGCTCTACTCCGCGATATTCGGCGCATCTTGAATGCTTGGATAGTATATCACAGCGAGCACCGTTTGTCAAGGGGTGTTTTATGTCGAAGGTTGGCAAGCCGGAAAATACCGCCGCAACGGGCCGTTTTCCGGCATAGACTGCGGGAAATAAAGAGGGCGCGCTGCTTTCACAGCGCGCCCGGAAACGATGGATCGATGTGGGCCGAACACAGTTCGTCCCCTTTTTGTGTTTGCAGATGATTACGGGATCAGAGCCTTCAGCGCATTCACTGCCATACCGGCCAGTTCCTTGGCAGGAGCCTTGAACTCAGCCAGTGCAGGGCTGTTGACAATGTGCTTCGCCACATCCACAGCCAACTCAATCACCTCTTCCGCCACGGGAATGGCATGCTCAATGGCCTGGCTGCCCAGATCGATCAGGGTGTCCACCTGATTGTCTTCGGGCTTAGCTTCCGGAGCGGGTTCGGGAGTGGGCTCAGGATCGGGAGTGGGTTCGGGTTCGGGAGTAGGTTCGGGATCGGGAGTGGGCTCGGGCTCCGGTTCGGGAGCGGGCTGACCCATGGAGATACCGCAGTGATCGCAGGCGTAGTCGCCGTTTTCATCCGCGTGGGTCAGGGCAGGGATCTCCGCCTGGGGCACGGTAACGGTGC
>JAZQUL010000201.1:0-7204 GCA_045631285.1 Faecousia sp.
CGCCGGTTCCATTATGGATCAGAGCGTACTGGAAGAGTACTTCGGTATGCGTGTTGAGTCCGTTGACGAGGTAGAGATCCTCCGTCGAATGGAAGAGGGCATCTACAACGAGGAAGAGTTCCAGAAGGCTCTGGCTTGGACAAAGGAACACTGCAAGGAAGGTCGCGACGACAACCCCGAGGAAGTTGAATTCCTGGGTGAGAAGGTTCGCATTAAGTTCACTCCCGAAGAGAAGGAAAAGCAGTGGGAGTTCACCGTTAAGATGTACTGCATCATTAAGGACCTGATGGCCGGCAACCCCAATCTCTCCGACAAGTTCGAGGAAGAAAAAGTTGGTCACAATGCCATCGCCGGTGGCTTCCAGGGTCAGCGTCAGTGGACCGACCATTGGCCCAACTGTGACTATCCCGAAGCCCTACTTTCCTCCTCCTTTGACTACGAAGGCGCTCGTGAGCCCTACACATTGGCTACTGAGAACGATATTCTCAATGGTATGAGCATGCTGATGATGCGTCTGCTGACCCACCGGGCACAGATCTTCGCCGATGTCCGTACTTACTGGTCCGGTGAGGCTACCAAGCGTGTTACCGGCTATGATCTGGAGGGCAAGGCCAAAGAGTCCAACGGTATCATCCACCTGCTCAACTCCGGTGCAGCTTGCCTGGACGCTTCCGGTGTCTGCACTGACGAGAACGGTAACCCCACTATGAAGAAGTGGTGGGAAGTTACCGACGAGGACATCAAGAAGATGACCGATGCTACCGTATGGTGCGAGGCTGGTCAAGACAACTTCCGTGGCGGCGGCTTCTCCAGTCACTACACCACCAAGGCAGAGTTCCCCTGCACCATGATCCGTATGAATCTGGTTAAGGGTCTTGGCCCCGTTCTGCAGATCGCAGAAGGCTGGACGGTCAACCTGCCCGACGAGGTTTCCGACACCCTGATGGAGCGCACCAACCCCACTTGGCCCTGCACTTGGTTTGCACCTCGCTGCGACGGAGTCGAAGGTTCTCCCTTCAAGACCGCTTATGAGGTCATGATGAACTGGGGCGCGAACCACGGTGCTATCTCCTACGGCCACATCGGTGCTGACCTGATCACTATGTGCTCTATGCTCCGTATCCCCGTATGTATGCACAACGTTCCCGAGGACGACATCTATCGCCCTGCTTGCTGGAACGCATTCGGTATGGATAAGGAAGGTCAGGACTACCGCGCCTGTGCCACCTACGGTCCTATGTACAAGTAATTCCCAATCAAAAAAGTGGCGGTCTCCTGACCGCCACTTTTTAGAACTCACCATTGGAGGTAATTATTATGCTGAAAAACATCCCCTCTATCCTTTCCCCCGAGCTTTTAAAGGTTCTGTGTGAAATGGGCCATAGCGACCGCATCTGCATTGGTGACGGCAACTTCCCCGGCGCAGCGATGGCAAAGGCCAAGGGCGCCATTTTCCTGCGGGCTGACGGTCACGGTGTGCCCGAGCTGCTGGATGCCATTTTGCAGGTCATCCCCACCGATACATACGTAGAAAAGCCCGTTACCCTGATGGAAAAGATGGAGTGCGACAAAGACCTTGTTATTCCCGTATGGGAGACCTATAAGGAGATCGTCGCCAAATATGACGACCGTGGCACAGAGGCCGTAGGCAATATCGACCGTTTTAAGTTCTACGACGAAGCCAAGGATTGCTACTGCATTATCCAGACCGGTGAAACCGCCATTTATGCCAACGTCATCATCCAGAAGGGCGTAATTAAGTAATTTATGGAGACTGTACTTTCTGTCATCTCCACGGCCCTGCCGGTATTTATCGCGCTGGGCATTGGCGTGCTGTGCCGCAGCCGGAGCTTTTTGACCCGGGACGGTGTAGAAACCCTTAAAAAGGTTGTTATCAATCTGACGCTGCCTTTTGTGCTGTTCAACTCCTTTGCCACCGCATCCTATTCCCTGTCTGACATTTTGATGCCGGCGGTTATTTTCACCGCCTGCTGCACAATGCTGGCGGTTGGCTTTTTGTGGGCGAGGCTCAGCAAATCCGGTAATAAGACCACGCCATTTATTGCTTCCGGATTCGAGGCGGGTATGCTTGGTTTTTCCCTGTTTGGTCTGCTTTTCCCGGATAAAAGCCTCTCCAACTTTGCAATGCTGTCTTTGGGACAGGAAATCTTTGTATTTACCGTCTACAAAGCATTGCTGACCGGTCGCTTCAGTCCCAAAGCATTGGTAAAAGACATTTTCACTTCTCCCCTTTTGATTGCCGTCCTTTCCGGTCTTATCGTAGGCGCCAGCGGGCTTTACGACCATTTTCGGGCTTGGGGTATCAGCAATGTCATCGAGTCTGTCACTGGCTTCCTTTCCGCCCCTACCGGCACCATCATTCTGTTTGCCATAGGCTTTGACCTGGTCTTCAAAGAAATCGACTGGAAGAAAACCGGTGGTTTGGTACTCCTTCGGCTGATAATTGCCGGCAGTATGCTGGGCATTTTGATGCTTCTTAACCGCACCCTGCTGGGAGGTATGATGTTTGAAGGCGCACTCATCATCCTGTTCATTCTGCCGCCACCTTACATCATCCCCATTTTTTCCACCGAAAACGAAGAGCGGGTGCATATTTCCTCAGCCCTTTCCGTATTAACGCTGATTACAATGCTCTTATTTGCCCTTTGTTCCATTCTGTTCTCCATATAAAAATCTGGCACAGATTTTTCTGTGCCAGATTTTTTATCTTTCCTCACCGAAGAAGAACAGCGCCAACATTCCCGGTCCAACGTGGGCGCCGGTGAAAGGCTCGTGCTGGCAGATAATCAGCTCTTTGGGCTTGCAAATTTCGCAAATCTTATCTGCCAGAAGCTGCGCTTCCTCTATACAGTCACCGTGGGAGATGGCCACGCGCTGATTTTGGGCATCGATGGCGCGGTTGCGGTAAATATCCACAATCGCTTCAATAGCCTTCTTCCTGCCCCGACATTTGCTCAGCGCCACAATATGTCCGGTGGGATCGCCCCAGAGCAAAGGCTTGATATTCAGGATTGTACCGATGGTAGCAGTCGCGCCGCTGACCCGGCCTGTCCGTTTCAGGAAATTAAGGTCATCTACCGTGAATATCTGTAAAAGATGCTTCACTTCATCATCTAAAATCTCTCCTGCCTCGTTTGCCGTTTTTCCCTCGTTTCTCAGGTCTGCCGCCCGACAGGCCAGCAGTCCCGGGCCAAAGCCCGCGCCCAAAGAATCTACCACACGAACTGTCCGTTCCGGAAATTCATCCATCAGCTCTTCTGCGGCAATTCTTGCCGCCTGCATCGTGCCGCTAACACCGGAAGAAAGGCCTACATAGACTACATCCTTACCCTTTTCCAGTTCCGGCCGGAAATGGTCCATAAACAGCTGCGAATTGAGCAAACTGGTCTTCATCACCGCGCCGGCGCGCAGCTTATCGTAATAACCGTGAGAGTCGAAAGCATCCAAGTCTCCGTCAAAAACACCGGGCTGCCCATCCAGCGTATAACTGCAGGGCAAAACGCGAATGTCAAGCTGCTGCAGCAAATAGTTCGGCAGATTGGAGCAGCCGTCAGTAAATACAGTATAGGACATAGTGGCCTCCTTCGCAGGTCTTGTTTTTATAATTATACATAAATTACCTATGTAATGCAAGTTTTTTCTGTGCAAGTGAGGAAAGGGTCACATTTTACAGTTTTTTCTTGAATAATTTGGAAATGTATGATAATATTATGTAGATATGGGCTAAACCAGTCCACCAAAAAAGGAGAGTAAATAGACGATGGGTAAAAAATTTGGAGATAGAAAAGACGGCTATAAGCTGAAAAAAATCCATTCTATGCACGTAATTATGCCCCTAATATTCCCCAACCGCTGCGATAACGAGGCTTTTATCAGCCAGCGCATTGACCTGAGCAAGGTCAACGCTTATCTTGCCGAAAAGAACGCGCAAAACCCCGAATACCGCTACAATCTTTTTCAGGTCATCGTGACCGCCGTGCTGAAAACGATGGTCCTGCGGCCGAAAATGAACCGTTTTATCGCCAATAACACCATGTATATGCACAACGAAACCTCCGCCTCCTTCACCGTCAAGAAGGTATTTTCCGACGATGGCGCAGAAGCCTTGGCGCAGGTCAAGGTGAGCGGTAACGAGACCATCGACGACATCCACAACGAAATTTTCCGTCAGGTATCCTTTTGCCGCAGCGACAAAATTGACGGCGGTACAGAGAGCCTGAATGCCGTCGCCAGCCTGCCCGGTTTCCTGACAAAGCCCGTTGGCGCTGTGGCCCGCTGGCTGGACCGCCACGGCTGGATGCCCAAGGACGTGACCGACGGTGACCCCTTCTACGGCTCTGTTTATCTTTCGAACTTAGGCTCTATCCGCCTGCAGGCCGGCTACCATCATCTTACCAACTGGGGCACCTGCTCCGTATTCTGCACCATCGGTGAAGTGAAAAAGCGCCCCTTCTACAATGAGGATGGCACATCCGAAATCAAAGAGTGCGTGGATCTTGGTCTTACCATCGACGAGCGCATTGCCGACGGTTACTATTATTCCCGCACAATTAAACTCCTTAAAACCCTGATTGAAAATCCTGCGCTTTTGGAAAAGCCGCTCAGCGAGGAGGTAGACTTCTGATGATCACCGCAAAAACACCTTGGAAGGACTACCTAGGCGACGTACCTATGCATTTAGACTATTTTGATGGCACTATGTGTGAGGCCATCGAAAAAACAGCCGAAGCCTATCCCGACAATATCGCCTTTGACTTTATGGGCAAATCCACTACATATCGGGAACTGGTTCAGAACATTCACACCTGCGCCAAATCCCTGAAGGCAATGGGTGTCCGGGAAAACGATAAGGTCACCATCGCGATGCCCAACTGCCCCCAGTCCATCTACTTTTTCTATGCCATCAACGCCATCGGTGGCATCTGCAATATGATCCACCCGCTGTCCGCGGAAAAAGAGATTGAGTTTTACCTGAACGAATCCGAAAGCGTCCTCGCTATCACCCTCGACCAGTTCTACGGCAAATTTGCCCGTGTCCGCGCAAATACCAAGCTAAGCAATTTGGTAATCGCCAGCATTAAAGACGCCCTCTCTCCCGTAATGAAGCTCGGCTACGCCCTGACCCAAGGCAGAAAAATCAAGAAAATCCCCGCTGACGCCCCCGTAGTCCTTTGGAAGGACTTTTTAAAGCGTGGCGCAGGTACTGATGATAATTACCGTGTGGCAAGAAAGAGCGAAGACCCGGCAGTTATCCTCTACTCCGGCGGCACCACCGGCACCAACAAGGGCATCGTGCTGACCAACCGCAATTTTAACGCATTGGGCGCACAGATCGTCGCCACCAACCCTATGTTCCGCCCCGGCGACAAGATGCTGGCAGCAATGCCCATTTTCCACGGCTTTGGCCTTGGCGTCTGCATCCACAGTATGCTCTTTAACGGCGGCCGCTGCATCCTCGTTCCCAAATTTACCCCCAAGACTTATGCAAAGGACCTTGTAAAGAACCGCTGTAATTTCATTGCCGGTGTTCCCACCCTCTATGAAGCTCTTTTGCGGCTTCCTGATATGGATGGCGCAGACCTGAGCTGTCTGAAGGGTGTCTTCTCCGGCGGCGACAGTCTGTCCATCGAGCTGAAGAAGAAATTCGACAAATTTCTCTATGACCACAAGGCCACCATTCAGGTGCGGGAAGGCTACGGCACCACAGAAACCGTTACCGCCTGCTGCCTGACCCCCACCCATATGTATAAGGAAGGCTCTATCGGCCTCCCCTTCCCCGATACATATATTAAAATCGTCGAGCCGGGCACCGCAAACGAGCTGCCCTACGGCACCGAAGGCGAAATTCTGCTGGCCGGTCCTACGGTGATGAAGGAATATATGCACCATCCCGAGGAGACCGCCCAGACCCTCCGCACCCACGAAGACGGTCTCACCTGGGTCTATACCGGTGACCTTGGTACTATGGATGAGCAAGGCTTTGTCTATTTCAAAGGTCGTGCCAAGCGGATGATTATTACCTCCGGCTACAATGTATACCCTGCCCAGATTGAGAACATTTTAGACGCCCACGAGCTGGTACAAATGAGCTGTGTCATTGGCATCCCCGATTCCTATAAGATGCAAAAGGTCAAAGCCTTCGTAAAGCTGGTGCCCGAGGCGCAGGCAAATGAAGAAACTAAGCAGATTCTCCTTGCCCATTGCCGCAAGCACGTGGCGAAGTACGCAATGCCCTGCGACATTGTCTTTAAGGATGAAATGCCCAAGACCCTAGTCGGCAAGGTAGCCTACCGTGTCCTCGAAGAGGAAGAGCTGGCAAAAATCGCCGCAGCCCAAGCATAAATACTAGCCGCCCCATCTGCCGATGGGGCGGTCTTTTGTCTGCCATCCCATCGTAGGGGCGAGCATCGCTCGTCCGCGCCGCACCTCGTTAATTGACAATTGATAATTGATAGTTGTGGTATCGCTCCGCGATGATGCCTTGGCTCCCCTTGTAGGGGAGCTGGCAGAAATCTTTGATTTCTGACTGAGGGGTTGTCCTATCTTAAGAACGACACTCCCCCAGTCGCGCTGTTCGCACGACAGCCCCCTCAGCGAGAGGGCCAAGTTCGCCCCTACGGGTTCTAACGACAGTGCAGAATGCATAAATGCATTCCCTACGATGTTATTCGACGGTGCATCCGTAGGGGTCGACCTCCGGACGACCCGAAACAAAACCGGCGCTCAATGCGCCGGTTTTGTTCCCTGGCAGAATTATATGAAAAATCTGCGTGCCGTATAGCTCGCAGATTTTGCTTTATTTTGGCTTAACTCCACCATTTTTATTGTTGGTCAATCCAGCTATATAGTCAAGACTTACCTTATAATATTTTGCTAAAGTAATAACATGATGGAATGGTATTTCCCGTTCGCCCCGTTCCCATCGACTATATTGTGTCTGACTTGTTTCGAGCAATTTTGCAATGGTTTCTTGCTTGAGGTCGGCATCTTCCCTAAGATCAGCAATGCGTTGATATTTCATAAGTACCCATCTCCTTTTGGAAAAATATATCATAAAACCATTTGGTACTATTGACAATAACACCATTTGGTGTTGATTTTATATCAACATCTATGAAAGGACACAAGTGATATGGAAAAGAATTTGTTTCCAAGGAATACTTAACGAAAACACTCCTTGACT
>JAZQUL010000202.1:0-4001 GCA_045631285.1 Faecousia sp.
CTTTTTCCTAAATGCAACAAAAAACGGACCGGAATTTCTAATTCCGGTCCAGTTCTTTTCCGTTTAATATAGCGTGTAGCAATTTATCGCCCTCATACTTAAGCGTCAGCTTAAAAAAGGGCGCATCCTCCCACAGCAGGCGGAGGAAGATCTTATCCCCTTCCCATTGGGGCAGGCTGTCCAAAAACTCCCGGCTCACCCATTGCAGGTCGCCTTCGTCGCAAACCTTCAGCTCCCCCTCAAATTTATCCGCGGTAAAAAGGTGCATATCCTGGTCATATTCCGGCTTTTCCGTCAAAAACGTAACAATGCCCCGATAGCGGTAGCCGGTAAGCCGCAGCCCCGTTTCTTCCTCGGCTTCCCGAAGCAGGCACTGTTCAGGGGTTTCACCTGGCTCAAATTTTCCGCCGATACCGATCCACTTATCTTTATTGATGTCATTCTTCTTTTTCACCCGGTGGAGCATCAGCACATCATTCCCCCGGAGAATATAGCATAGTGTGGTGTTAAGCATTATTTTCTTCCTTTGTAAGCAATTTTCAGCGCATGTTGCAGGTTTTCCACCCAAATTTCTCCGTGTCCCTCTTCCTTTTCCCCGTCAACGGTCCAAGGCATATCTTCCGGCGCAGTTACCCTGACGGTACGGGTATTGAGGAAGGTCATCATCTTACAGTTGTACTTTTTGGTTTGTACCGCTTGCAGACAAGATGCCAACTCCGTAAGATCCCGGGGCGCGCGAACCAATAAAAGCTCAAATTTTCCGTCCCGCATATCTACCACACTGGGATCCAGTTTTAGTATGCCCCCAAGACTGGTAGAATTGCAGATTGCACCGAACAGAAAATCATCCTCTACCACTCCCTCATCGGTCTCAAAGCGCAGGTGATGGGTTCTGATTTGAGACAGTTCCTGAATGCCCTCCAGAAGATAGGCCATATGTCCAAGGGAGTTTTTAATGCTCTGAGGTGTAGCATAGCTGGTGCGGGTAAAAGCGCCAAAGGACGCCACATAAGCAAAATACCGGCCGCCAAAAGAACCCACATCGTAACTACGGACACAGCCGCGGGTTATGACCTTTGCCGCCTCAAGGGGATTTGTGGGCAGACCCAAACTACTGGCAAAATCATTGGTGGAGCCGGCCGGTATGTAGCCGATGGGCGTATCCGCGCCGCTGTGCAACAGTCCGGACATCGTCTCATTGTAAGTACCGTCACCACCGCAGCAGACCACAATATCCATCTCCCCCGCCCGGGATTTTGCCTGCTCAAAGGCTTCTCCCTGTCCGGAGGTTACATAGGTATGGACATCAAACCCCGCCCGATTAAAAATCGCCAAAATATCCGCGAGGTACTTATTTGCTTTTCGCTGGCCTGCATTGGGGTTTAAAATAAACAGCATTTTTTTCAAGGTTTCCACCCTCTTAATTGGAGATTAATTGCATTATAACACGTTAACTACCGATTGTATACCGTCATCTTTGTTTCTATACAAAGTTCCTGCCCGGTAATTGGATGGGAAAACTCCAATCTGCCGGCGCAAAGGGCTTGGGTCTCAATGCCCATTTCCCGGGAAAGCGCCAGCGATTTTTCGCTTCCGTACTGGGGATCACCCAATATAGGAAAGCCCATATGGGCGCAATGTACGCGAAGCTGGTGGGTACGCCCGGTGATGGGATGCAGTTCCAAAAGGCTGTACTCTCCCCTATTTTCCAACCGCATATATTCTGTTCGGCAGGGCTTGCCGCTGTCGCTCACGTACCGAAGTAAGCTTGGCGGTTCTCTGCGGGCAATAGGCGCATCAATGACGCCCTCCGCAGGCGAAACACCATAAACAAGGGCGAAATAGGTCTTTTGAAGCCGTCCATCCCGCAACTGCGCCATCATAAGGGCATGAATATGGGCATTTTTCGCCAGTAAAACCACCCCAAAGGTATCCCGGTCCAACCGGGTAACGGGATGAAAGGCGCAGCTTTGGTTCGTTTTTTTGTAATAACCCAAAACGAAGTTTGCCAGTGTCCCCGTATTGCAGGCGCGAGAGGGATGAATCAGCATTCCGGCAGGCTTTTCCACCGCCAGCAAATATTCATCCTCGTACAGGACGGTAAGCGCGCCCTCCTGCGCCGGATATTCCGGCACCGGGTCAGGAAGAATGGCAGTTACAATGTCCCCCGGCTGTACGGGATGGTCTGTATGGCAAGAGGTGCCATTGACAAGCAGCCGATTATCCCATTTGAGCTTATTCATAAGCCCGAGCGACATTCCCATTTCTTCCCGTAAAACCCGGGAAAGCCTGCCGCCTTCCACCGCCTTGTGACGCAGTTCCATCCTTTCACCCCTTCCCATTTATGCAAGCATTATAGCACCATTCTCTCCGCCACGCAAGTGGTACAAAAGCCTTAAAAAATTTTTGTAAATTTACAAAAAACACTTTCTTTTTTTGGGAAAATATGCTATACTATTTTTAATATAACAAAGGAGGTTTCCTATGAAATTATTTGAGGATTTTCACTATGTAGGTGTCAATGATCATCAGGTTGATTTGTTTGAGGGGCAGTATGTTGTTCCGAACGGTATGAGCTACAATTCCTATGTGATCGTAGACGAAAAAGTTGCCGTTATGGATACGGTGGACAAGAATTTCACCCATCAATGGCTGGACAATATCCATACGGTTTTGGGCGACCAGCAGCCGGATTACTTAGTTATTCAACATATGGAGCCGGATCACTCCGCCAATATTGCCAATTTCCTGAAGGTCTACCCGGAGACCGTTGTGGTCTCCTCTGCCAAGGCCTTTGCTATGATGCAGAATTTCTTCGGCACCGACTATGCAGACCGCCGCATCGTGGTCTCTGAGGGCGATACCCTGCCTCTTGGCAAGCATACGCTCACTTTTGTTGCCGCGCCTATGGTCCACTGGCCCGAGGTCATCGTAACTTACGATCTTTACAGCAAGGTCCTCTTCTCTGCTGACGGCTTCGGCAAGTTCGGCGCTCTGGATCGCGACGAGCCTTGGGAGGACGAAGCCCGCCGTTACTACATCGGTATCGTAGGCAAGTACGGTCCACAGGTGCAGGCGCTGCTGAAAAAGGCCTCCACTTTGGAGATTTCCGCTATTTATCCCCTCCACGGACCGGTGCTGACGGAGAATTTGGGTCACTATCTGAAGCTTTACGACCTTTGGTCTTCCTATCAGCCTGAGGCAGAGGGCATCGTGATTGCCTACACTTCTGTCTACGGCAACACCAAAGCCGCTGTGGAGCTGCTGGCGCAGAAGCTCACCGAAAAGGGCTGTCCCAAGGTCATCGTACACGACCTTGCCCGATGCGACCAGCCTCAGGCGGTTGCCGACGCCTTTAAGTACAATAAAATCGTGCTGGCTACCACCACCTATAACGCTGATGTATTTCCCTTTATGCGGGACTATATTATCCACCTGACCGAGCGGAACTTCCAGAACCGCACCGTCGCCCTGATGGAAAACGGCTCTTGGGCACCCCTTGCCGCCAAGGTGATGCGAAAGATGCTGGAAACTTGTAAGAACATTAACTATACGGAAAACAATGTCCGTATTCTCTCCGCCCTGAGTGAGGAAAGCCGTACCCAAATTGAAAAGATGTCCGACGAGCTGTGCCGGGAGTATCTCGCCCGTCAGGATTCTACCGCCAACAAGAACGACCTGACTGCGCTGTTTAACATTGGCTACGGTCTGTATGTAGTTACCTCCAACGATAGCAAGAAGGACAATGGCCTCATCGTCAACACCGTCACCCAGGTCACCAATACCCCCAACCGTGTGGCGGTCACCATCAATAAAGACAATTACTCCCACCACGTCATCAAGCAAACCGGCATCATGAACGTCAACTGCTTGGACATCACCGCCCCCTTCTCCATCTTCCAGAACTACGGCTTCCAGAGCGGTCGTACCGCCGATAAGTTTGCCGGCATAGAGGAGTTGCGCTCCGATAACGGCCTGCGCTTCCTGCCCCAGCATATCAA
>JAZQUL010000203.1:0-11740 GCA_045631285.1 Faecousia sp.
CCCGACGGCGTTCGCGTTCGCGTTGTATCCGATAGCCTTTGTATGTCCAGCTACAAGGCTGCCGTAGAGGGCGGCGACCACAAGCGTGTTCCTGACCGCTGCGACCTGACCCCCACCATTGTTGGTCACGAATTCTGCGGTGACATCGTAGAGGTTGGCGAAAATTGGAAGCACAAGTATAAGGTCGGTGACAAGTTCGTCATCCAGCCCGCGCATTACCACAAGGGTTCCCAAATGGCACCCGGCTATTCCTACGAGTTCTGCGGCGGCGACGCCCAGTACGGCAATATTCCCATTGAGACCCTGCTGGAGAACTGCCTGCTGCCCTACAATTCTGATACCTACTACTACGGCTCTCTGGCAGAGCCTCTGAGCTGTGTTATCGGTACCTTCCACGCAATGTACCACACCAAGGCCGGCTCCTATGTTCACGAAATGGGCATCAAGGAGGGCGGCAAGATGGCTCTGCTGGCTTCCGTTGGTCCTATGGGTCTGGCTGCCATTGACTATGCGATCCACTGCGACCGCCGTCCCAGCCTGCTGGTTGTTACCGACATCGACGAAGCCCGCCTGACTCGCGCAGCTTCCATCTACACTGTAGAAGAGGCTAAAAAGTACGGTATTGAGCTGCACTATGTCAACACCCGTATGGAGAATGCTACCGAGTACCTGCGTGAGCTGACCGGCGGCACCGGCTATGACGATGTGGTTTGCTTTGCACCGGTTAAGCCTGTTATTGAGCAGGCGGACGATATTCTGGGCTTTGTCGGTTGTCTGAACTTCTTCGCCGGTCCTACCGACAATAAGTTTAAGGCTCCCTTCAACTGGTACAATGTCCACTACCTCTACACCCACGTTGTTGGCACCTCCGGCGGTAACACCAACGATATGCAGGAAGCTATCGCAATGATGAACGCAGGCAGACTGAATCCCTCTGCGCTGGTTACCCATATCGGCGGTTTGAATGCCGTTGTTGACACCACCCTGAACCTGCCCAAGATTCCCGGTGGCAAGAAGCTGATTTACAACCACATTGACCTGCCCCTGACCGCCATCTCTGAGTTTGAGGAGAAGGGCAAGACCGATCCTCTGTTTGCTGAGTTGGATCGTATCTGCAAGGCGCACAATGACCTGTGGTGTCCCGAGGCTGAAGCTTACCTCCTTGCAAACGCAAAGCCTCTGTAAGAGGTAGCGCTATGGCTGTAAAAAGAAATTTGCTGGCGTTCGATTTGGGCGCCAGCAATGGCCGTGCAATTTTGGGTCAGTTTGACGGTGATACCGTCAAGATGACCGAACTGCACCGGTTTGAAAATCACTACATAGAGATGAACGGCATTTTCTACTGGGATCTGCCGTACCTCTTCGATAACCTCAAGAAAGGTCTTATCGCCTTTCAGCAAGGCGGCTACGGTGAACTGGATGCTTTTGGTATCGACACTTGGGGTGTGGACTACGGCCTTCTGGACAAGAACGGTCACCTGATTGCGCTGCCCCGATCCTATCGACTGGGCGTGCAGGAGGATATTGACGCGGTCAAGGCGATCATCCCCGATGATGTGCTGTACAGCCGCAGCGGTATTGATACCGGCCTGACCTTCAATACCCTCTACCAGCTCTACCGCCGTAAACGGGAGGGTGATGCAGCCTTGGAAAGCGCAGAAACTATGCTCCTGATGCCTGACCTGCTGGGCTATTTTCTGACCGGCGAAATTGGCTCTGAGTATACCATTGCTACCACCACCCAAATGTACAACCCTACCAGTAAAGACTGGGATTGGGAGACAATCCGTACCCTTGGTCTGCCGGAGAAGA
Organism: Faecousia sp.; assembly: GCA_045631285.1. Taxonomy (GTDB): domain Bacteria; phylum Bacillota; class Clostridia; order Oscillospirales; family Oscillospiraceae; genus Faecousia. Next base: position 1,813 of record JAZQUL010000203.1, read on the forward strand.
TCTTTACGCAGATTGACAAAACCGGCACGATTCGTGGTCATCTTCGTCCGGAACTGTGTGAGGAACTGGGTATCAATCCAGCCGCATTTGTAGCTGTGGGCGGCCACGATACTGCTTCTGCGGTAGCAGCCATCCCCGGCAGCGGTAGCTTTGCATTCTGTTCTTCCGGCACCTGGAGTCTGTTCGGTGTAGAAACCGATGCTCCTGACCTCCGCAGTGAGGCCCAAAAAGCCGGCTTCTCTAACGAAGGTACCATTCAGGGCGGCTTCCGTCCTCTGCGAAATATCGTAGGTATGTGGATCATTCAGGAGTGCCGTCGGGATTGGATTAAAGCAGGCCACGATCTGAGCTGGAACGATGTGACTTGGCTTGCTGGTCAGGCAGAGCCTCTGCGTTCCATCATCGATACCGATGCGCCGGAATTCTACGCCGGTGGCAATATGGAGCAGAAGATTAAGGATTACTGCGCGAGAACCGGTCAGCCCGTCCCCGAGACCATCGGACAGGTGGCGCGCTGCGTTTACGAGTCTTTGGCGCTCAAGTACCGCAATGCGCTTGAAAACCTGGAGCAGGTCAAGGGCGAAAAAATCGACTCTTTGAATATCGTCGGTGGCGGCATCCAGAATCGGATGCTGGACCAGATGGTGGCAGACGCATTGGACAGACCCGTTATCACCGGTCCTATCGAAGGCGCCGCAATGGGTAACCTGCTGACCCAGGCAATGGCCCTGGGTGATTTGAAAGATCTCAATGATTTGCGCCGTGTTGTCTGCAACTCTGAAGCGGTAGAGCAGTGGACACCTAATCACACAGAGGCTTGGGAAGAAGCCTATCAAAAGCTGCTGACCTTGCTGAAATAAAGAAACAAGGACCGTCCGGAGGCCGGTCCCTACATTGGAAAGCACCTTTGTAGGGATCGGCGTCCTCGACGGTCCTTTTTGTAATTATTTTTCTCAGACGACTGCTTTTTCCTTCTTCTTTGCAAGCATCTCAATGCCCTTGACTGCCAGTAGAATAATCGCAGAGGCGGCGCTGAAGCCGGCAATATAAATAAACAGACAGAAGGGGAATGGAACATACTGCTGCACAATGGAATATACCGGCAAATGGGGTTCGCAGTAGGGGCTGATGTAGAACATATTGAAAAAGTGGTCGTTCGTCAGTCCGGTCCGGTAACCGATTTCGTTGAGAATTACCGCAATTCCTACCGCAATGGCGAAAACAGAAGCAGCGCGATAGAAGGTCTTCTTGTCTGCCTTCACATAGCCGGAGCCAAGGAGATAAATGGCAACGGTAATCATAGAGCCGTGGCAGAACATAGTCTGGATGTTGATGCCAATGGTCTGTGTAAAGACTGTGGTGGGCAAAAACATAACGCAAAGACCGGCAAACAGCGCATAAGTCGCTAAGTATGCGTTGGCAGCTCGATGGACAAGCCCCTTTCTGGTAATACCTGCGATTAGTCCCACATACAGGGGGGTGGAGCAGAATTGCCAAGGGAAAATGTACCATTGGTAAGAAAACGCAATTCCGTTTTCATAGGAGAAGCTGTAATTAATCTGCTTATAAATCTCCAGAACGGTCACGATGACAGCGGTAATCAGCACGACCAGGCGTACCCGGCGGTCATCGCCTTGCTTGTGCGTGCAGCAAAGCGCTACACCGACGAGAATGGACATTGCAAACCAAAGCAAATGGAACCATCCGTAGGGAACAGGCGGCGTCATTTTGGCATCAAGAAAGCGCAGCAGGTCCTCGAAAAACTCCATAGTTTTTTGCCTCTTTTCTTTCTTTGTTTCTCTTCCAATCGCAGTACGCGCGATGGGTAGAGCCAGTATATCATATTATTAAGAAAATGTAAAGATAATTTAAGAATTTATGAAGCCTATATGCATAAAAAGCCGGTACAGTCAAAAAGACCGTACCGGCTCTGTCATAATTACTCCGTGCGAAGCGCTACTACCGGGTCTTTCCGGGCAGCGCTGCGGGATGGTATAATGCCTGCGATCAGGGTCAGGAACATACTGATACAGATCAGAAGGACAGCCACCTCAGCAGGGAGAGTAGCGCGAAGATTGGGAATGCCGGTCACCGCCACCAAAACCATATTGATGGGGATACACAGACCGTAGGTTACCAGCACACCCAGCAGACCGGACGCAAAGCCAATTATCACCGTCTCTGCGGTAAACATACTGGAAACATTCCGTTTGGATGCGCCGATGGCGCGAAGAATACCGATCTCCTTGGTGCGCTCCTGTACGGAAATGAGGGTGATGACACCAATCATAATGGAGGAAACTACCAGAGATACTGCCACAAAGGAGATAAGCACATAGGTGATGGCGTTAATGATGGTGGTAATGGAAGCCATCATAATACCGATATAGTCGGTATAGCGAATTTCGGACAGCTCGTCGACAGTATCGTTGTAATCTGCGATAAAGGCTTCAATCACGTCCTTATTTTCAAAGGAAGAGGCATACAGCATAATGGAGGAGGGGTCGTTCAGGTCCACATAGCCCAGCTCCCGCAGATTGCCCTCCAAGCTGTTTTCGGAGAAGACCAGCACGTGTTCATAGTACCGGGCGCAATCGGCTGCGGTAAAGCCCTCCAAAAGCTGCGTAAGAAGGGTGACTTTTTGAGCCTGCGGTACAGCGTTTAATCGACTCTGTACTTGAGAAGCATACATAATCTTGTACTGCTCCTGCAGTACCTTGGTGTACATTTCTTCGATTTCTTCGTCCTTCATAGCGGCGAGATAACCGGAAAGCTCACTTTCCTTCATATTGGTTTGGGAAGCAAGGACTTTCAGCATCATCGATTCCATCTTCTCTCGTCCGCCGGAAGCAGCAAGTTGTGCTTTCACAAATTTTTCCACGTCTTCATCCTTGGGGATGGACATAATGGTCACATAGGCGTTTGCCTTGCCCTTTTCATCCAGTAAGTCAATATAGGCGCGGAATGCGGCTTCTTTTTCCGCATCGTTCATATTTGTTACGTTTTCCGGGAAGGGGAGACCGGTGAAAATATCCACATTGGGGGAGGCAAGCTGGGCAGCAATCACATCATCTCTGCGAATTTCTTCCACAACACGGGCGGTCAGGGCGTTGGTGTAACCAATAGAGCCTTTCAGACTGTTGGCGGAAGCGTCCGGATTGGGACGGATGATGCCGCTGACCTTCAGGGGAATCCCGTTGTCATAGAGGTACTTAAGGCCGGCGGAGGTGTCCCGCAGATCGAAGTAGAGACCGGAATACTCATCCTTTGTATAGCAGGAGGTGTTGAGGATGATCTTAAACTCCATATTCCGGATTTCTTCGTAAGACCATTTCTTCTGTGCATATTCCAGTTCTGTCTGATTTTTAGCAGCTTCCATCAGGTCGCGAATCTCTTCTTTGGATTTAAGACCCAAGGCATACAGCGCCATATCATCCAGCTCGTTATTCTCGTCCACTACAAGCACCACCTCGTTATAGGCGCTGGGCCAGGCACCGTCAATCAGGTCGTACTGTTTTTTAATTACATCGTTAATCAGCTCGCCGTGTTTGCCGGGCAGAATCTCCTGCCAGGTGGTGGTACTCATTCCCATACCCATAGACATCATACCGCTGCCACCGGAGAGGGAGACCATAGAGCCGAGATTCATTCCAAAGACTTCTAAAAGCATATCCTGCATAAGACTTTGGGAATCGGACTTTATGATCTCACCGTCCATATTTTCGGTGTAGACCAATAGATCGAGATCATAGCTGTACCCAATGCCAGTGAGGGCATCGGCGATGGAATCGCCGTTTTTGATTGCCGTTTCAATGTGCTTTTTGAAAGCGGCAAGGTCATTTTTACTGGTTTCTACTTTGGCAAGGGCATTGACCAAATGATAGACCATCGCTTTTTGATAGACCGCATCGTTTTCGTGTTCTCCAAGAGACTCTGCGTTGCCGATAAAGGTCTCCATAAGAGAAGACAGATCCATTGTCTGCGCCTGCAAGGTCAAAGGATAGGCGGTGAGCGCTTCTTCCTGCACTAAGTTAATGTAAGCGGTAGCGCCCTGGGAGACGGCATAGATCAGCGCAATGCCAATGATGCCAATGGAGCCGGCAAAGGAAGTGAGCATCGTGCGTCCTTTTTTGGTAAAGAGATTTTTGAGGGACAGACCAAAGGAGGTTAGCAGCGACATTGAGGGTTTTTTCTCTGCCTTTTTGGTGCGGATAAGCGCCTTTTCCTGCGCTTTTTCCGCATTTATTTCTGCCTCGGTCAGGGGCATCGTATCGCTGAGCACCTTGCCGTCCACCATACGGATGATGCGGGTGGAGTAGGTCTCTGCCAGCTCGGGGTTGTGGGTCACCATCACCACAAGGCGGTCTTTTGCGATTTCCTTCAGTATCTCCATAACCTGCACACTGGTCTCGGTATCCAGCGCGCCAGTGGGTTCGTCAGCAAGAATGATGTCGGGATTATTAACGATGGCGCGGGCGATAGCCACACGCTGCATTTGTCCACCGGACATCTCGCTGGGCTTCTTCTTAAACTGGTCGCCGAGTCCAACCCGGACGAGTGCCTCCTTCGCCCGTGCGCGGCGTTCCTTCCTAGATACACCGGAAAGCGTTAGGGCAAGTTCCACGTTTTGCAGAACAGACTGGTGGGGAATCAGGTTGTAGCTTTGAAAAACGAAACCAACGGAATGGTTGCGATAGCTGTCCCAATCCCGATCACGAAATTCCTTGGTAGACCGGCCGTTGATTCGCAGGTCACCTTCGGTGTACCGGTCAAGACCGCCAAGAATGTTTAAAAGGGTCGTTTTGCCACAGCCGGAGGGACCCAGTATGGACACAAATTCCGCCTTCCGGAACGCCATATCCACACCCCGCAGCGCATCCACACGCAGCGCACCAGCGGCATAAACTTTTGTAATGCCGTTTAATTCCAACATAAATCTATCTCCCTGTAAAAGTTTGGTTTTTATTGAGTATAACCATCTTTTATGAATATTTTATAAACAAAAAATTCAAAAATCAAGAAAATTTATTCTTTGTGTGTTCATAATAGAGGCATAGGTGCGCTTTTCCCCGATATTCGATGATTTCCGTGTCTTGACACCGTGTCATTCCTGCCTTTTCCATTACCCGCAAACTGGCTAAGTTCTCCTCAAAGGCACCTGTGCGGACGGTCTCGTAGCCGCTTTCAAAAAGGGTATCTATGCAGGCAATCAGGGCCTCGGTAGCAAAGCCTTGATTGTAGTACTTAGGTAAGTAAGCATAACCAAGCTCGATGGTCTTTCCATGAATTTCTACATCGTTGACAAAGCCGATAAGGCTGTTTTCTCGATAGACACCGTAGACAAACCGCATTGACGCGGACAGTTCTTTGATTTTGTGAAACAGGGGACGGGCAGCCTCCCGATTTTCAAATTCCGGCACCATATAGGTTTTTCCCACGATTGGGTCTGTTAATAAATCGAGCATAACATTTTCATCTTCGTCAGTCATTGCCCGCAGCGTCAACCGGGGTGCGGTAATCAGGGCTTTCTTCATAAGAAACCTCCATAAAGTTTCGTTTTTCACATTGTATCATAGATTTTCTGTAATTACAAAGCAAAAGATACCGCCCAAACGGACGGTATCTGCGGAATTCACCTATTGTTATGCGCCTGATAGCATCGACAAAAACGGGATTTGTTAAAAATAATTATTTTGTAATTGTCTCCGTTTTTTAGATGGAAAGTGGCAACGGGGAAGAGCACGTGCTTCCAAGTGATTTCTGTAATTTCGCTTCGCGGCAAGACCAAATTTCGGTACTTTTTATCCACCGTCAGCTTTTGCGTCCGAAAGGTCAGCGTTTCCGGCTCTAAATACAGTCCGCCCCCAATAATACCCTTGTGGCACAGGCTGCACATAAATACACTGCACATAATCACACCTCTATAAATTAGAAAATGTTCAGATGTCCCAAAATGGCCTTTTCAGGGCCGCAGTAGCCGTCGTGGATACCAGTCTTTTGGGAAAGGCGGATGTCCTGCAGGACTTCGTTGAGACTGCCGCTGATAGAAACTCCGGTTACGGCAGTGACCTTATCTCCGTCGTGGTAATAGGCAAGACGAATTTCACCGCCGATATAGTCGCTGTAAAAGTCTACCTGCAAGCCGGACATAGAAATGATCTCCAAGGTTGGCTCAGCGGAAAATGCCTTTTCGTCTGCGCTGCCGCTGTCAACGGACAGGCAACGCAAATTACCGCTAGGTGTCTCACCTAAGTACTGGCCGTAGCGGTTGGCGCCGTAGTAGTTTACGACCTTGCTATCGGCTACTAAGCGGATGGAGGATAAGGAGAGACCGTCACTGTCAAACTTGGCGCTGCGGATACAGCCGGGAATACTACCGTGCATTGTAATGCCGATTTTATCCCCCGTGGGATCCTTTTGCACAAAATCTCCCTTATTACGAAGATTGGAGTGAGAATAGACGGCGCCGTAGTTCAGATCCTGTGCAATATTCCAAAACAGCTCGGAAAGCTCCAGCTTATTGAGTACCACCTTGCAATCAAGGGAGAAATCGGGAGTGATAGCTTCGTAGCGCAGCTTGACCTCCTGCAGCTTGCCTGCAATTTCCTCTGTAATGCCCTTTGCATCGAACTGGGAGAAATTATACTGCTCATAAAGCTCTACGCTCTGCGTATCTCCGTTAAATGTGGGAATGGCTTCCACCATGGCATCGTAACGCTGCTGGGTTTTGTGCAGACCAAGACTGTTGAGAATAGTCTCTGTATGTTTGTTAATGAAGATCTCAACGGAATTAAGGGAAGCGCCGGTGATGGTATTGGCATCGAAAACCGCGTCGGAGATCAAAGAAGCTAAATCGGCAGGATCATAGTCGCGGAAGTTGCTTTCTACCACATATTCACCGGTCTCAGCGCCGGGTAGGGTATAAGCCTGATTGTTAATCAGCTTCGCCTTGGTCACCGCTTCGGAGATAAGAGAGATAAGCTGCTGCTCGGTAGTGGAGGGGTACACATAGAACTGGGCATCGCCCTTAAAGCCGTCGTGGTCTACATAAACGGTCACTTCCTTTTCGCAGTTGTCTGCTCTGCGGACGGTCTCCAATTTGCCGTGGACGTAGAATAATTCACACGTCTCTTTTCTGTGAATATTGATTTTATAATCGCTGACACTTTGGTTTGCTTTAAGTAGCTTTGTAATGGTATTCATCCCAATTTCACCTTCACTTTCAATGCCGGGCCGCCATCACTGACCCGCACCCATTCCTTATAGCCTTTGCCGCACATACCGGAGCCGGCAATGACGAAGTCGTCGGAGATCATAGAAATGGATTTCAGCAGATCGGGAACGTAGCCGCTCATAACCACAGGGGAGACGTAGTTTTCAGTCAACTTGCCGTCCTTGATTTCGATGCCGTATTCGGCAACGCATTGGATCGCCCAGTTCTTGGGATCCTCCATACCGTTATCGGTTTCAAAAAGCATATAGCCGTGGTCGATGGAAGCGATCATATCTTCCAGTTTATCTGTGCCTTTTTCAAAGAAGGTATTCGTCATTCGGGAATAGGCTTTACGGCGTGAGGACTCTCTGCGGCCGTTGCCGGTGGGCGCAGTGCCAAGCTGGGTAGCAGAGGCAAGATCAGAGATACCGGTGACCAAAATGCCGTCCTTGATGATTTGGGTATCACCAGCCAAAACGCCATCGTCATCGAAGAAATAGGAGCCTGCGCTAACGACCGATGCCGCGCCGTCACGCATATTGCAGATAGGGGAGGCTACATATTTGCCTACATACTGCTTTGCCAGCGCTCTGTCCTTTACAAACTGATCCATTTCCACACCGTGACCGAATGCCTCGTGGGCAATAAGGCCGGTAATGCTGGGGTCGGTAATGACATCGTAAACGCCGGGCGTAATGGGGTTGGCGCGGGTGAGAATGTCTGCTTTGCGGAGCAGCTTGTCTACAAGGGAGGGCATATCGGTGATGATCTTCTCCATCTGGTCACCATAAACACCGTCATAGACCTGTACCATCTTGTCTGTCTCTTTATAAATAGCCATCATATTGCCGTTGATCCATACAAAATGCTGATCCAGCTCCCGGTTTTCAGAGATGAACAGCTTGGATACCTCGTAAGAACTGATAACGGCAAAGGCGTTGAGAATATACGCGCTGGCAGATTGCAGCTTGTCGCGATTCTCAGTGCATGCCGCCAAAAGCTGATCGTCGGTGTAGCTATGTAGGTCGGTAGGACGGGAGAAAGACTGCACCAAAGGCTCGTCGGTCAACTTCAGGTTTCCAACAGCGCTGCTTTGCAGCTTGGCGTTCAGCCGGAAAGCATTTTTGATGTTTTGGGCAAGCGCAGGAATGTCTCCGCAGATGTCGTCGAGAGAGTATTCGTAGATCAGCTTGCCGTCGGACAGCTTAATTACAAAGCCGCACTCCGTATCCCGACCGGTGCTGATATTTGTGGTATTGCGGTCCACACGAACAGTTTTGGATTTGATGTCAGAACCCAAAATGCTGGCATACGCAAAGTCTTTTCTCAGTTCTGCGACTAAGGCTTTTGCATCCTTGCGTCTGGAATTTAAGAATTCAGAAAAAGACATAAGGATCCCTTCTTTCTTGATTTGATAAAATTAGTGTAGCACGATTGGGAAAAATTGCAACCTTAATTTTACAAAGCCTTCCCCTTTGGGGAAGGTGGCCGAGCAAAGCGAGGTCGGATGAGGGTCTGTATGCACCGAAGATATGCACAGAGGAAAGATTTTTATGCACATGTGTTTCCCCTCATCTGCCCCTTCGGGGCACCTTTTCCCAGGAGAAGGCATTTGAGAAAAAAAGATACCGCCCAAACGGACGGTATCTTGAATTCCAAGTATTGATTATCTTTTCGAGCTTTGAGAGTGCCGTTTGATATCGTGAATATTGTGAGTATCGCCCGATAAAGTGTTGCACCAAATTTGCACCAACTCATCGGGGCATTTAACACCTAAGAGAAGTCCAACACCGCATCAAATGCGGATATCTTTTCTTGACTAAATTGATGCGAAACGATAATAAGTGTTTTGTCTTTAATGGATAATAACAACTCCTCAATTCTTTCAGCGGTTTCTGTATCTAAATTTGCAAGCGGTTCGTCCAATATTAAGATATCTGTATGCCGTAAAAGTGCACGGGCAAGACAAATTCGTTTCTTTTCTCCACCGGAGAAATTGCTTCCATCCTCGGACACAACACTGTTTAGCATATCTGTTGAAGCAAATTTTTCTAATCCGACAGAATTTAAGGCAGACAAAATATCTGCATCAGTAACATTTTGATACATCGTTAAATTGTTTCTCAATGTATCATTGAACAAGGTTGCTTCTTGTCGAACTACGGTCATAAAACCGTATGTGCTGTTGAAGGTATCAATTCTGTTGTCATCAATATAGATTTCACCACTATTTACATCATAATACCGCAACAACAGATTAACCGCCGTAGTTTTTCCACATCCGCTTGGACCTTGCAACAAATAGCGTTTCCCTTTTTCAATGGTCAAATCTAAACCATTTAGAATTGGTGTTGCTGAACTGTATGCAAAATGTACATTCTGAAATTTAATTCTATCCTTAAAGAAGTAGTCTGTATCAACCTCTTGAACTGGCATTGTGTCTTTAAGGAACTCGTTCATTTTTTGACATGTCGGTTTTATCGCAATGAGTTGTCGAGTGATACCCGCCAACGAAATCAAGGGATAAGACAGTTGGTCAATCATTCCGATAGCAACAAAAAAGTCGCCCGCGGAAAAATCGCCTTTCCATACAAGCCAAGCAGAACATGCAAGAACAATGAAATATGATAAGTAGGAAATTAAAGTAGTTATCAGTTGGGCAATTGCATCCAGTTGATTTTCCTGCAAACATTTATCCATTGCCGTGTCGTTGAC
>JAZQUL010000204.1:0-4069 GCA_045631285.1 Faecousia sp.
CACTTATACTGCTTGGCAGCAGCCAAAGCGCCGTTGCACTGGTACTCGCACAGGTCAGGCCGGTTGGAGACGGTTACACGGCCAAAAGATGCGTCATAGCCGGCATCTACGAATGCCTGCTGCATCTTGGCGGTGATGATATCAAGAATTTTCTTCATTATGCGTTTCCTTTCTGCTGTGCCATCCACTCCAGGTAATCATCGTAGGTGCCGTAGCGGTCCACGATGGTGCCGTCGGGCTGGAAGGCGATCACACGGTTACAGGTAGAGGTCAGCATTTCGTGGTCGTGGGAAGCCAGCAGCACAACGCCCTGGAAAGCCTCCAAGCCCTTGTTGACCGCTTGAATGGACTCCATATCCAAGTGGTTGGTAGGCTGGTCAAGCAGCACCACGTTCGCGCCGGAGAGCATCATCTTAGAAAGCATACAGCGGACCTTTTCGCCACCGGAAAGGACGTTTACCGGCTTAAATACATCTTCGTTGCTGAAGAGCATCCGACCTAAGAAGCCACGCAGATATACATCGTCCTTCTTGACGGAATACTGCCGCAGCCAGTCCACCAGTTCCATAGAATTGCCGTCAAAATAGGGAGAATTGTCTTTCGGCAGATAGCTGCGAATGGTGGAAACACCCCACTTAATGCTGCCCTCGTCAGGCTCCAATTCACCCATCAGGATCTGGAACAGCGCGGTCTGCGCCAGCTCATTTTCACCGACGAATGCAATCTTATCATTCTTGCCAACGGAGAAGTAGACTTTGTCCAAAAGCTTCACACCGTCAACGGTCACAGAAACATCGTTAACCGTCAAAATATCCTTACCCAGCTCCCGCTCGGGCATAAAGCCAACGAAGGGATACCGACGGGTGGAGCAGGGCATTTCTTCCACCGTCAGCTTGTCCAGGAGCTTTCTCCGTGCAGTTGCCTGTTTGGCCTTACTCTTATTGGCGGAGAACCGCTGAATAAACAGCTGCAGTTCTTCAATTTTTTCCTGATTCTTCTTATTCTTATTGCGAATCATCGCCTGCACCATCTGGGAGGACTCGTACCAGAAGTCGTAGTTACCGACATACATCTTAATCTTACCGTAGTCAATATCTACTGTGTGGGTACAGACCGTATTGAGGAAATGCCGGTCGTGGGACACCGCGATGACCATTCCTTGGAAATCCAGCAGGAAATCCTCCAGCCAGTTGATGGCTTCAATGTCCAGGTTGTTGGTAGGCTCGTCCAGCATAACGATGTCAGGATTTCCAAACAATGCCTGTGCCAGCAGCACCTTCACCTTAAGTCTGGGGTCAACTGTACCCATAATGTCATAGTGCAGCTCTGTACCGATACCCAGACCCTGCAAAAGACGGGAGGCATCACTCTCTGCTTCCCAGCCGCCCATCTCCGCAAATTCCACCTCCAGCTCCGATGCGCGCATACCGTCCTCATCGGTGAAATCTGCCTTTTCATAAATGGCATCTTTTTCTTTCATAATGTCATAAAGACGCTGATTGCCCATAATGACCGTGTCCATAACGGTATATTCGTCATAGGCGTTCTGATTCTGCTTCAGTACAGATACCCGCTTTTCCGGGTCCACAAAAATGCTGCCCGAGGTAGATTCCAGCTCTCCGGTGAGCAGACGCAGGAAAGTGGATTTACCGGCGCCGTTTGCGCCGATGATGCCGTAGCAGTTGCCGGGCAAAAATTGCAGGTCTACGTGCTGGAACAGCCATTGACCGCCAAATTGCATACCTAAATTGCTGACTGTGATCATAGTTTAACTCCTTAAAACTCCTACATATTTCACTTTTGCACCCCTGTTTTTCCTCATAGGCGCACAATCATACATTGTAATCATAGCATAAAAATTAAAATAAGCAATCATTTTTCCCAAAAAATCACCGCTGCAAGCCTTGCAGCGGTGAAATTTTTTTATTTTTCCGGCAATCTGCTGCGACGGTGGCGACGTTTTGCCCCGCTGCGCTCCTCCGGGTCTGCTTTTTCTGCCCGACGGGCGTAGACCGCAGCAGCCTCCGAAGTAGCCTCATAGGTCAGCCGGCTGACCCGCACCGTACCGTCCGGCTGGTCAGAGAGCCGTACACGAACCAAAAATTGACCGTGCTCCGGGCAGGTAGCAAGGTCCATATACCGCCGTCCCGGCTGGGCAAACCAACGGGAGCCAAGCATCTGCCGACCACAGGTAGGGCACTTATTTTCCGCGCCTGCTTGTGCCGCCAGAGCCGCCCGCTTGTCCGCATAATCGTAAAACACCTTCCGGCTGATACAACCGGGCAGCTCTGCGCCGTGAAAGCCGTTAACGTGGCTTTGCAGCGCTGCGCCATACTCCTGCGTACCCTTTTTCAGGTCTAATTTAGCGCAGATGAGCGCCGTATGATAGGCATCGCCCAGCGCATCGTGGGCAGGCCGGGTGGAGGGGATCTCAAAAATCTCCATTGCCGTTTTCAGCGCCTTCTGTGCGGTGCTTCCGTCGGTCTGGGCATTGAAAATCATTTGCGCGTTGTACCAACAGCTGACCCAGTTTTCGTCCATACCGAAAAGCCGCAAATTCTCCCGCAGGATTGTAATATCATCAAAACCCCACGTCAGGAAAATAATGTCGTTTCCGCACCAATCCTGAAACCGTTCCATCGCCTCCGGGAAGGACACACCCTCCTCATTGAGCTGGGACTCCTTAATGCCGGTGAGCTTACTGATTCTGCGATTCAGGCGGCGGTAATATTTCGGGCGAATCAAAACCTGAAATTCATCTGCAACTGTCTGCGCCTCGGTCACGCGTACCGCACCAATCTGGATGATCTCACCCCGAATTTGGACAGGCAATACTTTTTTGGCGGAGGGCGAACCGGGCCACGGCTGATTCCACTCCATATCCAAAACGATATAATCCATAATTCAAAACCTCAGTTTTCTGTTATCTTTTCTATCATATCACACCCGATATCCGTCTGTAAACCATAACTTTGAAAAAACAGCGCCTTTCGTTTGGAAAGGCGCTGTGCGTTAATGCTCGTCTATATTTTCAATCGTAAGGGTGATATGCTCTACATAGGTTACCTGTGGCGCATCCCCGCCAGCGGTTAAAATCTTGACCGTCGTTACAATTTTGTCCCGGATAGCGGCAATATTCTCTACCACCGCTGCCGTCAGCGCGCCGGTACGCACCAGCTCTCTACAGCCCTCTAAAGAGCCAACGCCAAAGATAACGACATCACGGCCCGGTGTTCGACCGCTGCTCTTAACTGCCTCAACTGCGCCCACGGTCAAAGCGCTATCACCGCAGAAAATCAGTTCCAAATCTCTGCCGTATTTGGAGATTGCCTGCTTGCAGGCTGTTTTTCCAGCCTCTTGCGTCCGCTCCACTGCAGTTTTTTGGAGCGCAGATGTGGCAGAGGCAGAAAGTACTTCCTCCACATTTTGCAAATAACGCGCCGTTTCCGGGTCTTCCTCCGGGCCGGTAAGGAGCATATACTTTACTGCCCTGTCTCCGTTAATATCGGTTTTTGCAAACATTTGCTGCACAAGCTGGGCCTGCGCCACGGCCTGCTGATCCTTGTCGCAGCCAATAAAATAGGCGTTACCTAAATTTTCCGGCTCTGCGCCTACGACAATCACCGGTGTCTCCACCGCAAGGGGCAAAATTTCCGTCAGCACATCCTCAGAAACCGGCTGAAGCACCAGCGCTGCCACACCCTTTTCAAGCAGTTCCTTAACTTGCTGCACCTGCTTTGTCCGGTCATTTTCACCGTTACAGCTCACTACCACAAAGCCGGAAAGGGTCAGCTCATCCCGCAGTGCTTTTCCCAACTCCTGCCCGGCATTTCCGCCCGCACCGCTGAGGCAGACACCCACCTTAGGAGAAAGTATTCCTTTTGTAAAATATCCGGCCAGCGCCAGCACCAAAGCCACCAACGCCACACAGATAATCATTCTTCTTTGCATATCGTTTCCTCATTTTTCCGTATCCATTAGGGAACGTTCATAAGGAATATACCATATTTCAGCCGTTTTTGCAACATAGAATTCTTGTAAGCAAAAGCACCCCGTGAAATTCATTTTC
>JAZQUL010000205.1:0-4434 GCA_045631285.1 Faecousia sp.
GGATCAGATGCGTGAGCGTCTGGATGCTACCGTTCTGGAAATGTACGGTGTTGAGAACTTCACCGATATGATCGCTGACGAAACCGTCTGCAGCGAGGATCCCGAGCAGCTGCTGAACTACTTGGCTGAGGTCGGCCACCCTGTTCTGGGCATGGAACCCTTCGATATGTAATTTACATCAAAAATCCCCAACTCACCCGAGTTGGAGATTTTTCTTGCAAATAAGGTTATAAAACCCTCCCCTCTGGGGCAATGTCATTAAGTTAGGATTTTCATCCCGAGCGACCAACGGGAGTCGAGGGATTCGTTCCCCTAAAAAAAGAACGGATTCTTCGACTTCGCACATTTGTGCTCCGCTCAGAATGACAGATTTTTCTTAACTTACTGACATTGCCCTTTGGGGAAGGTTTTACTTGCTAATTTTGCGGATTTGTGGCATAATCAAGAAAAAAAGAAAATGGGGGTATCCCTATGCGAGAAATAAAAAAGGTTTCCGATTCCTTTACGGAGCAGCAATATCTCATTTGCCCGGCACATATCAACCACTATGGACGGCTTTTTGGCGGTCATCTCCTTAAATGGATCGACGAGCTTGCGGGCATTGTGGCTATTCGCCACTGCGGCGGTACTGTTACCACCGCGGCCATTGACAATCTGCAATTTAAAGCGCCGGCCTATACCGGCGATATGATCGTTCTGCAGGGAATGGTCACCTATGTGGGCCGTACTTCTATGGAGGTGCGGATCGATACCTACAGAGAAGCGCTGGACGGCAGACGGGAAATGATCAACCGCGCCTATATGGATATGGTCTGCATCAACTGTAAGGGTGAGCCTACAGAAGTGCCTGGCCTGCTACTGGAAACCGAAGAACAAAAACGAGAATACGAAGCCGCCAAAAAGCGGAAGCAAATGCGTAAGCAACGCCGCCAAGAGGGTTTTTAAGAATAAAAATATCCGCATCAAAAGATGCGGATATTTTTATTCTCCCTTGACACGGGCATCGATGCGCTTTAAGGCGTATGCCATCGCGTTGTAGACGCTTTCGGGCACACGATCCATATAGTTATTTTCGTAGGCGGCCATAGTTTCCTTGATCCGCATCACCCGCAAATCCCGGAATTCCTGCCGAACGGTGAAAATGGGGGTGTAGCTGTAATTTGTGACCTTTGTCTCACCGCTTTTATGATCCTTGGTAATCTCCAAGTCCAAAATGATGGAGTACTCTGAGCCGGCGCGAGTAGCATCTCCGAAAAAATCTCCCAAGGAATAGGCAACGAGAGCGCCGGTTTCCTTGTCAAACTCTATTTTCTGTACATAGTGAGGGTGTGTCCCGATAATCACATCTGCGCCGTTTTCCTGCAAAAGCTTTTTGATTTGCTCCTGGCTTTTGCTGATGGCGTCATTAAATTCGCTGCCCCAATGGAGCATTGCCACCACGATGTCCGGCTTTGCGGTATTTACGTTTTTCATCACCCGGGTGATGCCCTCAGTGTCTACTTTTTGATAGGTGCTGTCGTAATCCTTATAAAGGAGATTGACACAGCCCTCACTGCCTGCAGGCAGGGTCATTCCGTCCATACCCTTGGTAAAGGCCACAAAGGCAATGCGGATGCCCTGCACCTCCATTAAGGTAAAGCCCTTCTCCTTTTTTGCTTCCTCGGGGTTTCGGTACGCGCCCAAAGGGACAAGTCCAGCGTGCTGCGTGGTGTCCAAAGTGGATACAAGGCCCGCAATGCCGCCGGAAATAGAGCAGGAATTGGCAAGCTGTAAAAGGTCTACACCGGCAGCGGCTAAAGCTTTTGCCAGTGTTGCGGGGGCGCTGCGGCTCTCACTGCCGTAAGGCTCGCCATAGAAATTGCCCTCAAAATTCAGTACCGTTAGGTCCGCATCGCTGAGAAGCGGTAAAACATCCATAAAGGCCTGTTGGAAATTGCCGTTACTGCCGTTCGCATCCACCACATCGTCCGTAACATTCAAATCGCCACCGGCGGCAAGATGGATGACGGTCTTATCGCCACCACCCGAATTCTGCGGTCTGTTGTTACCCATCAGTCCGGCAATAACCACAACACCAATAATACATACCACCGCCAGCCCGATCGGGAGCCATAAATTGCGCTTTTTCGCCCTGCGGGGCGGTCTTTTTTCGTTTTTGGGTTCGTTTTCCATTGTCGTTTCCTCCCCACAGATTAGGTTTATTATACTATATCCCGCCCAGTTTCACAAGTACTAACTTTACATAGCGGCAAATCTGTTGTAAAATAGGGGCGTAAAGGAGGTGATGCTGTGGATAGTACACCTGTGGGCAGATTTGCCCCGACTCCCTCTGGCAGAATGCACTTGGGAAATGCCTTTGCGGCCTTGGTGGCTTGGCTTTCTGTGAAAAGCAAAAACGGACAGTTCATTTTGCGGATGGAGGACATCGACACCCAGCGCACAAGCGCGGAATTTGCCGAAATCCTGCGTGATGATTTGCGGTGGCTTGGCCTTTTCTGGGATGAGGAGACACCTGCCCAAAGTACCCGAAGTGCTGTTTATGACCGATATTTCGCCATATTAGAGGAAAAAGGGCTGTTATTTCCCTGCTTCTGTACCCGCAGTCAGCTTCACAGCGTCAATGCGCCCCACGCCTCCGACGGCACGTATGTCTATCCCGGCACTTGCCGAAATTTAACTAAGGAGCAAAAGGCGGCTTTCCAAAGAGCGCCTGCCTGGCGGGTGAAAGTCCCTGATAGGGAATTTATGGTGCGTGACCTGTGCCAAGGCGTTTATCGGGAGAATTTACTGACCGATTGCGGCGATTTTGTAGTCCGTCGGGCAGACGGTGTCTATGTCTATCAGCTTGCGGTGACGGTGGATGATGGCGAAGCCGGGGTTACCGAGGTGGTGCGTGGACAGGATTTGCTTTCCTCTGCGCCCCGACAGATGTATTTGCAGGAGCTGTTTGGTTTTCCGCAACCGGAGTATGGCCACGTGCCGATGCTCCTTGCCCCCGATGGCCGGCGGCTCAGTAAGCGGGATAAAGATTTGGATTTTGGTTATTTGCGGCAGCGCCTTACCCCGGAGCAGCTTATTGGCACCCTTGCTTATTGCGCTGGGCTAATTGACCGCGAAGAAGCGATTTCTGCCCGAGAGCTATGTAGCGAATTTTCTTGGGAAAAACTAAGGGGTGATGCCATTACAATGACAGACACCCTGTTTTCAGACAAATAAACCTATCTTTTTTGGCAATTTATGCTATAATAAAGAAAAAACACAGGAGGGAATCTTATGAAAAAACCTGTTCTTGTCGTTATGGCGGCTGGTATGGGCAGCCGTTACGGTGGACTGAAGCAAATTGACCCGGTGGGCGGCCACGGGGAGGCAATCCTCGATTATTCCCTATTCGATGCCCGGGAGGCAGGCTTTGAAAAAGCGGTCATTATTATCAAAGATGCCATCCGTCAGGACTTTATGGAGCTTGTGGGTAAACGCCTTCAAAAATGCCCGATGGAAATTGTATACGCCTATCAGGAGCTTCACAAGCTGCCGGATGGGTATGCGATTCCCGAGGGTCGGGTGAAGCCTTGGGGTACTTGCCACGCGGTGCTTTGCGCCCGGGATGAAATTGACGGCGCGCCTTTTGCGGTCATCAACGCCGACGATTACTACGGAAAAGATGCATTTAAAGTCATTTATTCCTACTTAAACGGCCTTTCTGACAGCGATGAAAATAAATACTGTATGGTGGGCTATCAGCTTGGCAATACGGTCACAGACCACGGCTCCGTTGCCCGGGGTGTTTGCCAGGTAAGTCAGGACGGTTATCTTACCGATATTGTGGAGCGTACCCGGATTGAAAAGTACGAGGGCGGTATCCATTTTACCGCAGATGATGGCGCGACTTGGGGTGATTTGGCCTTTGGCACCCCGGTTTCTATGAATATGTGGGGCTTTACGCCCGGATTTTTGGATGCGATGGAAGAAGGTTTCCCGGAATTTTTGGAAAACCAAGTCCCTCAAAACCCGATGAAGGCGGAATATCTCCTGCCCCGGGTGGTAGATCAGCTTTTAAAGAAAGAAAAAGCAACCGTCAAGGTCTTGCACTCTGCCGATAAGTGGTATGGCGTGACCTATGCGGCGGATAAACCCACCGTGGTTGCGGCCCTGAAGAGCTTTACAGAGGAAGGCAAATACCCCCACGGGCTGTGGAAATAAGAAATTTGCAAAAAGAGAGTAGCCTTGCTGCTCTCTTTTTAAAAGGAGTGTGATTCCCTTGTCAATGGAGCGATTATTTGCAATGAACGGCGCGCCTTGCGTTTGCGGCAGACCCCATCGGTTTTCTGCGGAGGTACATTGCGGTACTGGTGTGATACAAAAGTTGCCGGATATTCTCCGGGAGAGAAAAATCAAAAAGGCATTTATCCTGACGGATGAAAATACCTATGAAGC
>JAZQUL010000206.1:0-16470 GCA_045631285.1 Faecousia sp.
GCATTGCATACATAAAAATACTGCATGGATAAAGAGGCAATATTCCGCCCCATTCGAAGCTTACTACCTTACCGCTTACAGATTCCCATACAATTTTTACAACCTCAAAGATTACAAGAAATGCCCAAAGAACAGCAAAAACGGTTTTTAGTTTCTTCTCCCCTATCTTCCTGCAGCGAACGCAGGCAAATGCAACGATTCCCACAAGAATCAGTGAGAACACAAAATGCATTGGCGTAAATAATGTACCGGGCAGTTTATCTGCGGAGGGCAAAAAATCCTTATGGGTAAAGAAATTAGAAACCAAGTCTGCGATGGTCCACATAACTGTCTCTCCCTATCTATATTTATAGAATCAGCATTGCATCGCCAAAAGAGAAAAAGCGGTATTTCTCCCTAACTGCCTCCTCATAGGCAGAAAGCACATTTTCTCTGCCGGCAAAAGCAGACACCAGCATCACAAGGGTACTCTCCGGCAGATGGAAATTGGTGATAAGGCCGTCCATCGCCTTAAATGTATAACCGGGATAGATGAAAATATCTGTCCACTTACTTCCCGCAACAAAATTCCCGTCCGAGAGCGCAAGAGATTCCAGTGTCCGGCAGGAGGTAGTTCCTACGCAGATAATTCTGCCTCCCTCTGCCCGGGTCTTGTTAAGGACAGCGGCAGTCTCCTCGGGTAGGATGCAAAGTTCGCTGTGCATATGGTGCTCCAAGACATTTTCCACTTTTACCGGACGGAATGTGCCAAGGCCAACGTGCAGCGTCACAAAAGCAATGGAAACGCCCTTGCTTTTTAGTTTCTCCATAAGCTCCGGAGTAAAATGCAGGCCAGCCGTGGGTGCAGCAGCAGACCCAACTTCCCGGGAATAAACGGTTTGATACCGCTCCTGATCTTCAAGCTGCGCCTTAATATAAGGCGGCAGGGGCATTTTGCCAAGTCGCTCCAGAACCTCAAGGAAGATTCCCTCATAGTGGAACTCCACCAAGCGATTGCCGTCCTCTAAGACGGAAACGATGGTAGCCGTTAACTCACCATCACCGAAAATCACTTCCTGACCGGGCTGCAGTTTTCTACCGGGCTTTGCCAAGCACTCCCACTGCTTATTGCCCATATCCCGCAGGAGCAGTAATTCTACTGCGCCGCCGGAAGGTCGTTTACCAAGAAGCCGGGCAGGCAGCACCCGGGAATCGTTCATAACCAGGCAGTCACCGGGCTGTAAATAATCACAGACATCATAAAAGTGACGATGGCGTGCCTCCCCTGTCTTTCGATCAAGCACCAAGAGTCGGGAGGCATCCCGCTGTTGCAGTGGCGTTTGGGCAATCAGTTCTTCCGGCAAATCATACCAAAAATCCTCTGTCTTCAGTTGCGCCATAGGATATCCTCACAATCAAAGGTCATTAAGCATTAAATCTTCCAATGTCTCCCGACGGACAGCTACATAGTTTTCGCCATTTTGAAGCATAACAACGGGCGGTCTTGCCACACGGTTATAGTTGGAAGCCATAGAATAATTATACGCGCCGGTGGTGCAAACAGCCACAAGATCGCCACGAGTCGGCATAGGAACTGCCACATCCGGCTGAATCACGTCACCGGACTCACAGCAACGACCCACCAGGTCACAAACAAAGTCTGCCTTACAGGTCATTTTGTTAGCAATAAAGACCGTGTATTCCGATCCGTAAAGAGCATAGCGAGGGTTGTCGGTCATACCACCGTCTACGGAAAGGTAATTCTTATAACCGGTAATTTCTTTCACCGTACCGGCGGTATACAAGGTCATACCTGCATCCGCAACAATGCTTCTGCCTGGCTCCATAATCACATTGGGAATTGGCAACTTCTTCTCTTCACAAAGTCTACGGATATGGGAAGCCACCTTGCAGATACTGGCGGCAATATCGACAGTTGGGTCTTTTTCTGTATAGCGAACACCGTAACCGCCCCCAATGTCAAGGATTTTCGGCGCATAGCCGGTCTTTTCCTGCATTTTCTTGGCAAATGTCAGCATAACATCTGCGCTGTCCACATACACACTGTCAGCATCATCAAATACCTGAGAACCCACGTGGCAATGATAGCCTAAAACATTCAGATTCTCACAGGTAAGCGCGGCAGCCACAAAGCCTTCAGCCTGACCGTTCTCAATGGCAACGCCAAACTTAGAGTCTACTTTGCCGGTCGCCACAGCCTCATAGGTGTGGGGATCAATACCGGGCGTCAAGCGCAGCAACACATTCTGACGCAGTCCTCTGCTAGCGGCAATAGTCTGAACAGCCATAAGCTCATCCATACCGTCAATAACAATATATCCAACGCCGCAGTCCATCGCAAAGGCAATATCTGCATCGGTCTTATTATTGCCGTGAAAAAAGGCATTTTCCATAGGAAATCCGGCTTTATATGCGGTATAAATCTCACCGGGAGAAACAAGGTCAACAGACATCTCTTCCTCGCGCATAATCTCATAGATGCGCTTAAAGCAAGCGGCCTTACCTGCATAGGACGGAAAGCTCCCCACTCCGAGGCTTTCCGTCATTGCCGTCTTATAAACACGGCAGTTATGACGAATCCGATCCTCGTCCATAAGATAAAGAGGTGTTCCGTATTTTTGCGCCAGAGCAGTTGTGTCCTGTCCGGCAAAGGTCAGGTGTCCATCTTTGTTGACACCAATATTTTCACAAATCATAATCTGCATCCAATCTTAAAGCATATGGGCGATAATTTCTTCTCTGGAAATCATAGAAAGGTCAGCTGGCGCAACATCGAACACCGTCTTACAGCCGTGGTCACCACGCTCTGCCATACGGTATACCGCTCTTGCAAAAGCAACCAATACACTGCCGGTGAACTCCGGATTAGACTCCAGCGTCAGCTTATACTCAATCACTTGGGTATTGCCGTTTCCGGTTCTGCCGGTGCGAATCACATTGCCGCCGTGGGGAAGCCCCTTGTGGTCTCTTTGGAGTTCTTCCATCGTGATGAAGGTCACAGTCGTATCATAGTCGGCAAAGTAGCCGGGCATAGTTACGATCTTCTCCCGAATTTCTTCCAGATCTGCCCCTTCAGCGGCTACTACATAGCACTCACGCAGATGCTTCTGCCGTGTGGTCAGCTCCGGGTTTTCCCCTGAGCGGACACGCACAAGCGCATCCTCAATGGGAACAGTATACTGCCGGGCATCCACAACGCCCGGTATCCGGCGGATGGCATCGGAATGTCCCTGGGAAACGCCCCTGCCCCAAAAGGTATAGTCCTTACCCTCGGGTAAAATGCAGCTTGCGTATAACCGATTTAAGGAAAACATACCGGGATCCCAACCGCAGGAAATCATAGCGGTTGTTCCGGCTGCCTTTGCAGCGGCATCTACTGCAGCAAAATGCTTAGAAATACTGGAGTGATTGTCGTAGGAGTCCACAAGGTGAAAATGCTGAGCAAGGACGGGTGTCATCTCAGGAAGGTCTGTAGCGCTGCCGCCGCAGAGGATCATTACATCAATCTTATCTTTCCATAAAAGCACATCGCCCGTGTGTACCACAGCAGCACTTTCTGTTGCGATTTTCAGGCTTTCCGGATTGCGGCGGGTAAACACAGCCACAAGCTCCATATCTTTGTTTTGGGCAATCGCCGCTTCTACTCCACGACCGAGATTGCCGTAACCATAAATACCGATATTCATTGTTTTTCCTCCAATAAACGGGGATTTTCAGGGTTTATTTGATAAGACCCTCTGCGCGCATCAGCGCGAAAAGCTTTTCCTTATGTTCCTCTTCCATAGGGGTAAGGGGCAGGCGGATTGTCTCATCGCAGAAGCCCATAGCTGCCATTGCAGCCTTTACGGGAATGGGGTTGACCTCACAGAACAGTGCATTTACAAGATTCAAATACTTAAACTGCAATTCCCGGCTTCCGGCAACATCGCCATTAAAGAACTTATGGCAAATCTCGCTGGTTTCCTTGGGCAAAAGATTAGAAAGCACAGAAATGACACCGCTGCCGCCAATGGACAGGAAGGGCACGATTTGGTCATCATTACCGCAATACATATCCAGCTTATCACCTACAAGGCTTGCAGTGGCAACTGCTGAAGAAATGTCTCCGTTTGCTTCTTTAATGGCGCAGATATTGGGATGGTCTGCCAGGGCCACATAAACGGCAGAGCTGATATTCACGCCGGTGCGGGAAGGTACATTGTAGAGAATTACCGGCTTTGTGCAAGCATCTGCGATCTGGGTAAACATCTGAATGAGACCCTTTTGGGTAGCCTTATTATAGTAAGGGGTGACGACCAGTAGTGCATCGTAGCCCAGCTCGCAGGCATATACGCTCATATCGATGGCGTATGCCGTATCGTTAGAACCGGTACCGGCAATAGCAGGCACCCGCCCGGCAATTCTCTCAATGGCATACCGCAAAACCTCCCGGTGCTCCTCATCGGTCAGCGTAGACGCTTCGCCGGTAGTGCCGGCAATCACAAGGGCATCAATGCCGGAGTCGATCTGCCATTCGATCAGCTTACCAAATGCATCGTAGTCTACACCGGTTTCATTCATCGGTGTTATCAGCGCAGTAGCTGCGCCACGGAAAATCGGATTCTTTGTCATTAGTATTCTCCATTCCATCTTTATTTTGTGCCATTGGACAAAGAAAAAACGGCTATCGGGCGGATAGCCGAAAATAATCGCAACACAAAATGGCCGTAATAATATCCAGCCCGGTTTTCGATCCATAATAGCTCTCCGCTTTCGCGACAGCCACGGAAATATTCTCCCCGTGTCCAGAAAAACGCGCGCCTCGTTCTTCTTCGGCAGCGGCCCCTTTCATCTGTGCAACGGTTGCGACCCTTACACACAGACTACTTTTGACAACTGCGCCTCTATCCTTTGGTATTTAACTGGGGAGATTATAACATATTCCCCCAGAATAATCAATCAAAATTTTAAGAAAAAGCCACTTTTCACACCAATAACAAAATATTTCCCCCTGCATAGACTGGTGCGGAGGTGGCTCTCTATGAAAAAACCTATTTTCACCGGTGTTTGCACCGCGCTCATTACACCCTTTTGGGCAGGCGAAGTGAATTATCCCCTTGCCGAGCAGCTTCTAAAGCGGCAAATAGATGCAGGCGTTCCTGCTGTTGTGTTGGCAGGAACAACAGGCGAAGCGCCTACCCTTTCCGACGAAGAAAAACTGACACTTTTCGCCCGATGCAAGGCTTATGCCGGTGATAAATGCACTATCATCGCAGGAACGGGCAGCAACTCAACCGCCCATACCGTAGCCCTGAGCCGGGCAGCGCAGGCGGTAGGCGCAGATGCGCTGCTTGTGGTTACGCCCTACTATAATAAGGCTACCCCTGACGGTCTGATTGCCCATTACCTATCTGTGGCAGAAGCGGTGGATATTCCGATTATCATTTACAATGTCCCCGGGCGCACGGGAGTAGACATCCCCGTATCGGTCTGTCAGCGGCTTTCTATGCATCCAAATATTGTTGGCATTAAGGAAGCGTCCACGGATATCACGAAAATCATAGCGCTCCGCAATGCCTGCGGAGAGGATTTTGCCATTTGGTCAGGAAATGATGATCAAATCGTGCCTTGCACAGCCTTAGGCGGCAAGGGTGTCATTTCCGTCCTATCCAATGTTCTGCCCGAAGAAACGGTAAAGATGACAAACTGCGCCTTGGGCGGCAATTTTGAAACAGCGGCCAAAATGCAGTGCCAGCTCTCCCCTCTTGTAAAAGCGCTGTTTAGCGAGGTCAATCCCATCCCGGTAAAAGCAGCGATGGAGATTCTCGGCTATGACTGCGGCGGCTGTCGTCTCCCTCTCTGCGATATTTCCCGGGAAAATAGAGAGAGACTTGAAATACTGCTAAAAAACTAAAATACCGGGGCACGCCCCGGTATTTTACTGTCTTCTTGCTAAGGTATAGTCGTCGCCTTGGCGGTAGTAGGGACAATGGGTCTTTCCGGAGGTCAGGAAGCGGTACATTTCATCCTCATCGAGATCCATAATGCAGATATATTCGTCAAATTCTTCGTCGTAATCATAATACCAGCAGGTATCACATTCACAGCCCATTTGTGTCCTTCCTTACAGTTTATTGAGATAGCCGGGCACATCGAAAGGACGGATCTTTTCGTCCTTGCGCAGATACAGCGGGTGGTGAGGGTGGCCTTTCTTGCTCACCGCACCGGCGCAGTACCAGCTTGCGCCGCACTTTTCGCCAATTTCCAGCATATCCCGCACACAGTCTTTCAAATAGTCCCGCTTTTCAATAATCGTACCCCAAGCCGCCCAAACAGCCGGCTTTTGGGAAAGGGAAAGAACATACTGAAAGGCCGCCATATTCTCCTTGTGGAGAAGCAGATTACAAGACTTCTCCATATCGTCCGGATTGGTCGCCCGCTGGGCATAGACGTTAAACATAATGAAGCTATCGAAGCCGTTACCGAGAGCAATCCGCTCTACGGATTTGAGGGTATTGTCCAAATCCCCCGGTTTGGCGGTGGAGGGATTGATGCCAACGCAAATGAGGGGGTTCTCCCCTCTCGTTCCCAGTATGTAACGGTACTCGGAGTAAAAATTCGGAGCGTAAAGCCACTTATTTACATCATATTCTTCGTTGGGGGTATCCGCGGCCGACAGCGCTTCCTCGAAGGTTACAAGGGAAAGCTCAGCGGTCGTTCCTTTGGGTATGTGCATACTTTTCTCCTTAGTCCCAAATCACCAAATCCACAGGAATGTCAAATTCCTCCGTGGGCAGGTCTTCTACAAGCTGGAAATCATAGCAAAGCGCCACCGTCGGATGGTTAGGCTCTGCCGACAAGAAACGGTCATAAAAGCCGCCGCCGTAGCCGATACGGTGCCCCTCCCGGTCAAAGGCAAGACCGGGCATCAGCACCAGCGCATTTTTATTCTCTGCAATCGGTTCATCGAATAGCGGTTCAGGGATGCCGCAATAACCGTCGGACACCTGCGAAAAATCGGTAATATAAATAAAGCGCATTTCTTCCCCATAGACCTTAGGGACAGCGACCCGCTTTCCGTCTTCCATTGCCTTTTGAAGAAGTTCCCAAGTGCGGACTTCCTGATTATAGGGCAGATAGCCATAGATGGTCATTGCACTTTTGTATGCTTGGCATTGCGAGAATTTCTCGCAGAGACGGTGACTTTTGGAAATGATCTCTTCCTCGGTCATTGCCCGTTTCTTTGCGCGGATTTCTTTTCTAAGTTCAGCTTTATTCATATAATCACCCTCTTTTTCTACATAGTAGCAGGAAACAGCCAAAATTTCAACCGCAAAAAAGGGCGGATATCCGCCCTTTTATTTACTTTCTGCAAACAGTCGCTCCGAACAGTAACGAATGATTGCGCTTCGTGTAATAATGCCGATAAAAGTATCCTTATCGTCCACCACAGGTACAAAATTTTGGGCGTTGGCGCGCTCTATGAGGTCGTGCATATCCGTGGTAACACGGACGGGAATATAATCTCTGCGGCGCTCCAGCTCCATAATCCGTCTTGCCTCTGCCTGACGCATATCCATATAACAGATATTTTTCAGCGCCCAAAGAAGATCCCCCTCTGTGATAGTGCCCCTGTATTCTCCTCTGCGGTTTAATATGGGCAACGCAGCATAGCCGGCAGACTCCATCTTTTCCAGCGCCTGTCGAATGGTGTAATCATCATAGACATATGCACACATTGCTTTCGGCAGCAAAAAGAACAAAATATTATTCATAAATATGTAGCTTCCTTTCACGGGACGGTCATCTCCTCGACCCTATTATATTATACCATAAGAAAGCCGATTAAGGATAAACTTTTTATGAAATTCTGCATAATTGAGCGCCAAATTTTCCACTGCTCTTTTGTGCATATCGCACAATTACGGGCTGCATCGAATGATGCAGCCCGCGTGATTTATTTATAGTAGACGTACTTGCTGAAATTGGGGTAATCCGCCATCAGCTGGGACAGGTTTGTGCGGCTCTTATTGCCGGGGTCCCTAATGAGGAAACCGCCGGTACGCAGCGTGCTGCCACCGCTGTAACCATAGATCACAGCCCAATGCTGTCCGCCGTTACGGTTAGTAAAACCAACAATTACGGGTTTTCCTTGCTTCAGGTATTCGTAGATCGCCTTAAGGTTCAGTCCGCTTGTGACGCCTTCATAGTTGGAAGGCCAGTAGAGACTGCCTGAGGATGTATAGCTCAGCTTTTTTGCCATCGCATCCGGATAAATCGTTTTCCCAAGCCGGTACGACTCAGCCATAGCCAGAGCTGTCGTAGTACATCCGATTTTCCCGATTGTCTGCCCGGAAGACCCGAGAGTTACCCAGGACCAACGGCTGTCAGTCTGTGAATAATATGGCACAGACAGGGAGATTGCCTTATATGCACTGCTAAGCTTTAAGTAGCTTGCGCTGACATAGCCGGTTTTGGTTCCACCGTAAAGGACACGGTGCCAATTGCCGGAAGTAGACAAAATAAGCACAGATGTGCCATTCGACAAACTCCCTATTCTACTGTAGGATGTACCCGCGCCGCTTCGGACATTCAGCGTGCTGCCTGCGGTAGAAACAGTGGCAACGCTACTGTCCACCGTCTTAATATAGTCGGTGTGGCAATAGCCGTAACGCCCCTGCTCATATTCTACGCGCCACCAATTTCCTTCTTTGGAAAGAAGAGTAACATAGGTGTTCTTTTTCAGCGTGGAAACAACACCGGCAGACGTAGATGCGCTGCGACGCACATTCAGGTATCCGGAAGATACAGATACGATGCCGGCCTTTTTCTCATCGGTCGCAGCTTTTGCCTGTTGCGGTAGGATGCAGCTTGCAACAATTGCAAGCGCAAACAAAATACATAGGATTCTCTTTCCGATAATATTCACCTCTCTAATCAAATTCGGGCTTGCAAGTCCTAAGCCTATTTTATAAAAAAGATGCCATTGTTTCAAGCTGTAAATTCTTCCAAGTTCCGATTAAAAAGGGAGAATATGTATGGATTTCTTCCAAAAATGTGCAAATTATAAAGAAATGTCCTCGTAATGGTAGAGACCGGATTGGGCCATAGATACATAGTCATCGTCGGCAACAACGATATGGTCAGTCAAGGTGATGCCAACGGCACTCAGGCTTCGGGCGATCTGTCGCGTAGTAGCAACATCATCCCCTGAGGGAAGAGCAATGCCACTGGGATGGTTGTGCGCCAGAATCACAGAGGTCGCGTTGACACCGAGCGCGATCTCCGCCACTTTTCTGGCCGAAATACTGGCAGAATTGATGCTGCCCTCTCCAATTTCCCGACAGACAATTACTTTGCATTTGGCATCCAGGCAGAGTAAAAATACCGTTTCATTCTTCCGGCTGTGGAAGAAATTTACTAAATAATCTCCGCACTTTTCAATAGTATCCAGCGCGCAGACATTTTTGACCTGACTGACTCTGTAATATCTGCAGGCTTCTGAAATCAGCGGAAGGAAAGTTGCGGCGCTCTCCCCGATACCCGGGACTGCCATCAATTCCTCAGGTGTCGCATCCAGCACCTGATGGAACGAACCGAAATGGTCAAGCAGCGCGTGCGCCAGTTCATTGGTATCTTTGCGCGGGATACAGTAGAAAAGCAGAAGCTCCAGTGCATTGACTTGCTCGAAGCTGTCCAGGCCTTCCTTCAAGAATCTTGCCCGTAATCTCTGTCTGTGGCCATCGTGAACCGACATATTTTTTCACCTCAAGTTATTTTATCTTGCTATTTGCTGATTAATTCGTTACAATAAGGGAAAAGGTCGAAATTTAACATATAATGCGTGAAAGAATTTACGCAGAACGCACACCCTAATCTCAAAAGGAGATAAAGTATGCAACAGACAAATCAAATTGATGAATTGCTCAAACTGCTGACGTATCCGGCTTTCTCCGTATCTGATGGTACTGTAACAAATGTCAACGGCGCGGCTGCCCAAAGGCAGATTACACCGGGTATGGAAATTGCGGCGTTACTGCATACCGGAAAAGAAGCCTACGCAGCTTTTACTGACGGCCGTCTCCATTTGCGGCTTTGTATTGCAGATACACTGTGGAACGCCTCCGTTACAAAGGCAATGGGCACTGATATTTTCCTTTTGGAAAATGCCGTGGATTCTCAGGACCTTCGTATGCTGTCTTTGGCAGCGTTGCAGTTCCGGTCTCCCCTTGCGGAAATCCTGTTGTTGGCAGATATGCTTTGCAATGACGAGGCGCTGAAAGGCAGCGACATCCCGGAAAAATTAAATCGCAGTCTCCAGTCTATGCAGCGCCTGGTCGGCAATATGGCCGATGCGCCGCGTTACGGCAAGCGCCTGAACTGCCATATGCAGACACGGAATATCGTGTCATTTGTACAGGAAATTCTTGAAAAATCCAAAGCCCTCGTTGAAGAAGCAGGATACAGACTGAACTATACCGTTCCTGCTGAAGGTAAGTTCGTTCTCTTTTCCGCAGAGCGGTTGGAGCGCGCTATATATAATATCCTTTCCAACGCCATCAAATTCTCCCCTGCCGGCGGCACTATTACCGCCAAGCTGGAAGCCTGCGGAGATATGCTGATGTTTACCGTCAGTGATGAGGGTCCCGGACTTCCTGCCAATATGACCGGCAATATTTTCACCCGCTATCTCAGAGAACCTGCCATTGAAGATGCTCGCTGCGGTATGGGATTAGGTATGCTGCTGGTTTGCGCGACTGCTTCCGTACACGGTGGCACAGTGCTCATCCGCCAACCGGAAAACAAGGGGCTTTCCGTCACAATGACTGTTTCTACCCGGCTAAGCAACCCGGGTACTGTAAGCTCGGACATCATTCAGGTGGATTACAGCGGTGGACACGACCATGCGCTGCTGGAACTATCCGACGCCCTACCTGCCGAACTATATAAAAACTGATCTGTTCCGGCCTGCTTTGCAGGCCGGTTCTTTTTACAGGTACTCCTTTAAATACTGGCCGGTATAGCTCTCCGCCACTTCGGCAACCTCCTCAGGTGTACCGCAGGCGACAATTTCACCGCCCATATCACCGCCTTCAGGGCCGAGGTCTATCAGGTAGTCCGCAGACTTAATTACATCCAAATTGTGTTCGATTACCAAAACGGTATTACCTGCATCCACCAGACGCTGCAGCACCTCAATGAGCTTATGCACGTCCGCTGCATGGAGTCCTGTGGTAGGCTCATCGAGAATATAGATTGTTTTGCCCGTAGACACTTTTGCCAGCTCGGTAGCAAGTTTTACGCGCTGGGCCTCGCCGCCGGAGAGGGTGGTACTGGATTGCCCCAGCCGGATATAGCCAAGACCCACGTCCACAAGGGTCTGTATTCTGCGGTGAAGCTTGGGCAAATTCTCAAAGAACTGCGCCGCTTCCTCTGCTCGCATATCCAGCACCTCGGCAATGTTTTTTCCCTTATACTGCACCTCCAGTGTTTCCCGGTTGTACCGCTGACCGCGGCAAACCTCGCAAGGAACGTAGACATCTGCCAGGAAATGCATTTCAATTTTCACAAGACCGTCGCCATTACATGCTTCGCAGCGGCCGCCCTTGACGTTAAAAGAGAAGCGGCCAGGTCCATAACCACGCATTTTTGCATCCTTAGTGGCTGCAAACAAATCGCGGATGTCGTTAAAAATGCCGGTATAAGTGGCAGGATTGGACCTGGGTGTACGCCCGATAGGACTTTGGTCAATATCGATGACCTTATCAAGGTTCTCAATACCACGGATACAGCGGCAAGCACCGGGGCGGGTGCGGGCGTGATTTAATCGGCTCGCCAAAGTCTTTTGCACAATTTCCCGCACAAGACTGGACTTACCGGAGCCGGAAACACCGGTCACGCAGGTAAGTGTTCCAAGTGGTATGGTTACATCCACGTTTTTGAGGTTATTCTCCGTAGCGCCTTCAACAGATAAGGATTTGCCGTTACCTGCGCGACGGGATGAGGGTACAGGAATCTTCTTGTATCCGGAAAGGTATTGACCTGTAACGGAACGGGGTTCTGCGATAATCTCTTCCATTGTACCGGCTGCTACGATTTCGCCGCCGTGGCTGCCCGCGCCGGGACCCACATCCACGATATAGTCCGCAGCACGCATCGTATCCTCATCGTGTTCAACCACAATGAGCGTATTTCCTAAGTCACGCAAGCGTTTAAGCGTAAGGAGCAGCTTATCATTATCCCGCTGGTGGAGACCGATAGAAGGCTCGTCCAAAATATACAGCACACCCATCAGGGAAGAACCAATTTGCGTAGCAAGACGGATACGCTGACTCTCACCGCCGGAAAGGGTTGCCGATGCCCGGGAAAGGGTCAGATATCCAAGACCTACATCCAGCAAAAACTGCAGGCGCGCTTTGATTTCCCGGACAATCTGCTGGGCAATAATCGCCATATTGCCTTCCAGCTTTAAGGTTTCCATAAAGGAGAGCGCATCGCGAATGCTCATTTCGCAAAAATCCATAATGCCGATTCCGCCAACGGTCACTGCCCGGGCAATGGCGGAAAGCCGTTTACCGCCGCAATCAGGGCATGGCGCGGAGGACATACATTCCTCCAGTTCCTTTTTTACCGCGTCGGACTGGGTCTCCCGATAACGGCGGCTGATATTATTGAGGATTCCCTCAAAGGGCTGCTCCATAACGCCCCAACCGCTCCCCCGGTTGTAGGTCATACGCAGTTTTTCACCTTTTGTGCCGTAAAGGATGACGTTCATCGCTTCCTGAGAAAGCGTACTGACAGGCGCTGTCAGGGAAAAATTGTATTTCTTCGCCATTGCCTCGAAATACATACGGAAAATGGAATCCGTCCGGGCGTTATGCCAGCCGGATGCCTGTACCGCGCCCTCAAAAATAGACAGTGACTTATCCGGTATCACCAGGTCTGCATCGGCTACCAGTTGAAAACCCAAGCCGGTACAAGAGGGGCAGGCGCCGGCAGGATTGTTAAAAGAGAACATTCTCGGCTCAAGCTCTGTAAGGCTGATGCCGCAGTCCTCGCAGGCATAGTTTTGAGAGAAGGACAGTTCCTCTCCCCCGTCCGGCAGATTGATGACCACAAGGCCGCCGGCGTGATTACAAGCCGTTTCCACCGAGTCCGTCAGACGGCGGCGCTGGCCTTCCCGAATAACCAGTCGGTCCACCACCAGCTCGATGGTATGTTTCTTATTCTTCTCACAGCGGATATCTTCACTTAAATCATAATAAATGCCATCTACCCGCACACGGGCAAAACCGCCTTTTCTCGCATCCTCAAAAACCTTTACGTGTTCGCCTTTCTTACCGCGGACAACGGGAGAGAGGACAATAAACCGTGTACCCTCGCCAAGCGCCTCGATACGGTCTACGATTTGATCGATGGTTTGGCGGCGAATTTCTTTGCCGCACTGGGGGCAGTGGGGCACGCCTACTCTTGCCCACAGAAGGCGCAAATAGTCATAAATCTCCGTAACCGTTCCTACAGTGGAACGGGGATTTTTAGATGTGGTCTTTTGGTCGATGGAAATAGCGGGCGACAAACCGTCAA
This sequence comes from Faecousia sp., assembly GCA_045631285.1. Lineage (GTDB taxonomy): Bacteria > Bacillota > Clostridia > Oscillospirales > Oscillospiraceae > Faecousia. The sequence continues at coordinate 13,564 of JAZQUL010000206.1, forward strand.
TGCTATCCACATCAGGTTTGTCCATTTGCCCTAAAAACTGACGGGCATAAGCGCTGAGACTTTCCACATAACGGCGCTGACCCTCCGCATAAATTGTATCAAAGGCGAGACTGGATTTTCCGGAGCCGGACAGACCGGTAAAAACCACCAGTTTATCACGGGGAATAGTCAAATCTACATTTTTGAGGTTGTTTTCCCGTGCTCCGCGAATACGGATCGTATCACTCATAGCCGCGCTTCCTTTCCTGAAATCGTCCTTATAGTATAGCACATTTTTTGTCGCCGCACAATATCAATTTCCAGGCAAATTTTCCTTTTTTCCTGTCTTGTAGCAAACAGCGAAAACAGCCCCTGTTTTATATGAAAATTTGTTAGTATTTATTTCCTATTTTTCTTGCAATTTAAGGAGTAATAATGCTATAATATCGACGTATGGTTACAGGTATGCCCTGAACCAAATATAGAAATAAGCGAGGTATATTTCAGATGATTGCATACGGTGACAACATCAAGGTATTCTGCGGCAATTCCAACCCTGCTTTTGCCCAGACCATTTGTAATGAACTTGGCATTAAGCTTGGCCAAAGTACCGTTCGTACCTTTGCAGACGGTGAAGCTTCCGTCTCTCTGGAAGAAACTGTCCGCGGCGCTGACGTGTTTCTTGTGCAGTCTACCTGCAAGCCGGTCAACGACCATCTGATGGAGCTGTTGGTTATGATCGATGCCTGCCGTCGTGCTTCTGCAGGTCGTATTACCGCAGTCATCCCCTATTTCGGCTACGCCCGGCAGGACCGTAAGGCTAAGAGCCGCGATCCCATCTCCGCAAAGCTTGTGGCCAATATGATTACCGCAGCCGGCGCTGACCGGATCCTGACAATGGATCTTCATGCTGCTCAGATTCAGGGTTTCTTTGATATCCCTGTGGATCATCTGCTGGGCAATCCCACCTTCGTGAAATACTACCTCGATAAATTCCCCGAAGATAAGTTTAATCACGACGACTTTGTTGTTGTTTCCCCCGACGTCGGCTCTGTGGCCCGCGCCCGGGCTTTTGCCGCCAAAGTCCATATGGGTCTTGCTATTGTGGATAAGCGCCGCCAGAAGGCCAATGTCTGCGAGGTTATGAACGTGATCGGTGATGTGCAGGGCAAGACCTGCATTCTCTACGACGATATGGTCGATACCGCCGGTTCCCTCTGCAATGCTGCCAATGCGCTTGTTGAGGTTGGCGGCGCCAAGGAGGTTTACGCCTGCGCGACCCATGGTGTTCTTTCCGGCCCTGCATTCGATCGGATTACAAACAGCGCCATCAAGGAGCTGGTTTTCCATAACACCATTCCAATGCCCGAGAACTGCCCCTGCGATAAGATTAAGATGCTGGATGTTGCCCCCATTTTTGCACGGGCCATTGCCCACGTCCACGGCGGCACCTCCATCGCTGACCTGTTTTGAGCCGTGTGCGGTCAGGAAAAGAACGGATGGCTCATTGTGGGATTGGGAAATCCCGGTAAGGATTACGCCCACACACGCCACAATGCAGGCTATCGCGCGTTGGATATCCTAGCAAAGCGTCTTAACTGTAAAGTCGATAAAAGCAAGTTTCAGGGCCTTTACGGACAGGTAAAATACGGAAATGAGAAGCTCTTTCTTCTCAAACCCCTGACCTATATGAATTTATCCGGTCAGTCTGTCCTGCAGCTTTCTGCCTACTATAACATCCCCCCTCAGAGGATTATCGTTTTATTTGACGATATATCCCTGCCCCCGGGTCGCCTGCGTGTTAGACCAGACGGTTCAGCCGGTGGGCACAACGGTATCAAGTCCATTATCAGCCAACTCGGCAGTCAGGACTTTCCCCGGGTGAAGATTGGTGTAGGCGCGAAGCCCAGTCCTGATCGGGATTTAGCAGATTGGGTGCTGTCCCCATTCTCTGTACAGGAGGAAAAAGCGCTGGCCTATTCCTTGGAAAAAGCTGCAGATGCTGCTCTCGCGATTATCGACAAGGGCGTACCGGAGGCTGCTAATCTGTATAACGGCGCTAAGCCGGAATAAAATAGAGATATAAAATACGGAGAGGGGGTCTAATCCCCCTTTCCGCGTTCCTACGTGGAAATAAAAATTGTGAGGTGCTGTATGAAGGAAATCCTCAATATTCTAAAATCCCTGCCGGAATACCAAACCGCTGTACAGTGTTTGGAAAGTTCTTCTGCCGCGGCGCTGACCGGCATCGGTCAAATTAACCGCAGCCATATTATTGCGGCTCTCCAAGAACATATTGACCGACCTCTGGTGGTCATTTGTCAGGATGATATGGCCGCAAAACGTCTGCAAAGCGAACTGACTGCTTTCAGCGGTGAGGAATTTCCTGTGCTCCCCGGCCGGGAACTGACGCTGTATGACAGCATCGTTGTGTCCCGCGGTTGGGAGCAAAAACGCCTTCGTCAGCTTTATGGTTTATCCTGCAAGAAGACCAAATTACAAATTATGTCTTGGGAATCTCTTGCAATCCGCACTATGCCCCGCGCCCTTTTGGAAAAGACCGTTTTTCGCCTGAACGTCGGTAAATCCTACGATTTGCCTGCGCTGCTCACACAGCTCACAGATGCCGGATACAGCCGCTGTTCGATGGTGGAAGGCCCCGGTCAATTTGCTGTGCGCGGCGGTATTTTGGATGTATACTCCCCTGCCGCAGACCGTCCCTTCCGCGCAGAATTTTTTGGAGACGAACTGGATACTATGGGCTATTTTGACCCGGATACCCAGCGCAGAACAGAAAATACGGACGAGGTGGTTTTGCTTCCCATTGGTGAAACACAACCCTCTCTCCACCCGGAGGGTCTTACAGGTCTTTGCGGGGATATCGGTCGCTTTATTGAACGACAAAAACGCCGAAAAACGCCCAACGAG
>JAZQUL010000207.1:0-3787 GCA_045631285.1 Faecousia sp.
GAAAAGCAAGTCTCTGAGGCACTGCCCAAGGGGCATCTTGTTACTCTGATACTGCTGTGCCTGTTCTATGGAGTATACGGACTGATCGTTGTACTCCTTGTAAATTCCAAAAGCGATCCCAAGCTCTCTCCCGAAGCATCGGCCGCTCTGAAGGAATATAAAAAAGAGCTTTCCAAAACCGCTCAAACACAGCGGGCCCGTGAGCTGGAGGAACACCGTGTGGCAGAGGAAAAGCAACATTTGGAAGCCATGATCCGCAAGGCCATGGACAAAAGGATCCCGGACTTTTCCCTTCTACTGGAAGCACATTCCCAAGGCTCCCGAGAAGCGCTGAATCTCATAGCACGATCTCTGATCCCCTTGGTCATGGACAAGACTTCCATAGCCTACACCGCCAAAGACGATCACAATGTTTTACGGCACAATTACGCCGCCATCCTTGCAGACTTTGAACAAAGACTTACGGAAGACCTCAGGAAGAACGACCCGGAATTGGAATTTGCCTTTACGGTCATTTGCCACAAATTCCGCTCCTCTATTCCATGGAAGGTTCTGCAAACCCAAAGCATCCCCCGCTTAAAGGAGCTGATGGCCTCAGGCGCCCTATGCCATTACCCCGAAGCTTGCCCCGAAGAGCTTCTGCGCTCCATGGAATATCTCGTATTTGTGTATACAGCCCCCGCCACAAACCGCACGCCCCTCAGAGGCTCTTCCCTGACCGATGAGGATCACGATGTACTGGACTCCCTGCAAGAGGCGCTCGTAGCCGCAGGCATCATAGATCCCCCGGATTATTCGGATATGTAATCGTAAACCCCAACGTGCAAACCCGGGCGGTAGGTATCTGTTTCCATATTTTTGTCCCAAACGAAGCTCTTCCGTTGCTGTCAATGTTGCACATGAGGAGTTTTCAAAAACAGGAGTGATTTTATGCGACGAATTACAAAAATATTGCATTTCATTTTTATTGTTTTGTTTATTGGCGGTGTTGCTTTAGGATTGCTTGGACGCGCCTTCTGCACACGCAGTAATGACAACTATCAAGAACTCCGCCCCGAATCCTTTGTTCCCGATACCATCGAAACCGTTCTCCACCATGAGGCTTTAAAGCAAATTTACGTATGCTACAATGATGCCAACTGTGTAAATGTATATACCGAAGCCGGTGAATTCCTTTGGTGTGTGGCCACTCCCCGTATGCGAAATTCCCATTTCGAATTACAAGACAATCACCTTATTATTTCTTTCGGAGAGGCCTATATTTATGATGCAAAAAACGGGGCTTTCTTAGGAATCCAAGATAAAGATGACTTAAATCTAAACTACATCGGGGATAGGGGATCCGAGGAAGCGTACATAGAAGGAAAATTCTATTTTAACAGTTTCCAAGTATACAGAGCATCCGCTGACAACACGTTGGAAGTGGTGGTAAGCCGTCCTTGGTGGCATCATATATTCAATTTTATCTTGGGTTGGAGTATCAGCTTCATTGGTGCGGTAGGAATCGGTATCTGTATCTTTTTAGAAAAAAGAAAGGAATACAAGGCTGCCAAGGAAGTCCTTGTTCTCAAAAATCGCAAAGCAAAATTCGTTGCCGACTATTTCAAGATCGCAACCGTCGTTCACTTGGTGTACAGCCTGTTAGGTGCGATCTGCGCTTTTATTACCTCCTGGGCGATCCTAAGCATTATGCCCTTGGCTCTCCACATGATCCTTTCGAGTATCATATTGGGGAGTACAAAAGACCGATTAACCTGTGAACCGGAAGAACTGCAAATCGTCAACTTCCGAGAGATAGCATATATAGGTTCCTTTTTTGTCGCAGCTTTGTCCGTTATCCTTGTAACTGTAATAGCATCATAATTCAAAACCGATCCCAATTGGCAGTAGTACCAAAGATAAGGCTTTCTGATTGTGTCAATATAGGACACATATTAGGACCGTTAAAAGAATCTATTTACATCAATGTGGCAACATGGTATAATGCTATAAAGTGAGGTGTTCGTTCTATGGCAACCAAGGCAAAAAAGAAAATCCATCCGATGCCCAAATTGGGTTGGAAGGATCAATTGATATATTGGGTAGCGATCATATTGACCGGAGGCTTCTCTATAGGATGTCATTTCTTGGTATTAGTCATGCAAAACAACATTGCCTTCTCGGACTCACAGGTAATTGCCAGAACTGTAGGTCGTGGAAATTTGTTCTCTTTCTTAATATGCCTATGGTGTTTTCTATCGTTTGTTTTGATATTGCTTGGTCCCTATCAAAACCGATTTCCGATTTTTGGAAGATCTAATATCAAGTATGGTCCGCCTGCATATCCTCGTACCTATCCGCTACTTATGAAGAACAAGCCAAAATATTGGATCAGTCCCAAAAAAGCACAAAAGAAAAGGCAAACTCGAATCATTGTGGCAATGGTACTGGTTTTAACTTTTTTAATCAGTGCAGCTGTTTTTCCGCTATCCTTCTATGGCAGAGCTGTCCTGCATGAAGACGGTACTGTTGTCGTGTATAATGCACGAAATCGGGAAGTACATCACTATACAACTGATGAAATTGTTTCTGTTGAACTGGAACCCTATGTTTCCAGCGGGCGTCATATCAGTAGTTGGCATCTTCAGTTCGTAATAACCACCGCAGATTCTGAAACATATAATTTTGCCGCACATTCTTTTGCCGGAACAGATCTTCAGCAGCTTCAAACGATGATCCATGTAAAAGAGGAATTATATGATAATCAATGCCTTATTTCCGGTTTGGAGGATGTTCAAAAAGTAATTCAGAGTCAATATCGTCAACCGGACGAGAAAGCTCTTGTGTATCAACTTTTTGAAATGCAAAAATAGATCAGAAATACAAACAGAGAGCGGTATGATTGGTAATCATACGATGCAAAAAATACGCACAACATCCCAGTTTCTCTTGGAATGTTGTGCGTTTTTTCAGGAACATCTTATGCTATATCATGTTAATAATCCAATAAATCAAACCATAAACCACCGATGCAGACACACCATACACGATCACCGGGCCGGCGATGGTGAACATCTTTGCGGCGGTTCCTAAGATCATGCCTTCTGCTGCTGTCAATATAGGACACAGTAAAATAACGGGAATTGACATCAACTCTGCGGCGTGATAATATAAAATAAAGCGAGGTGGAATGAAATGCATTACGGTATTGATGAAATATATCAGCTATTTATGTGGGATAATCAATTATCTATTGAAGAAAATGAAATCAACGAACAAGAAGGCATTGATGCAGCGAAACAAATTCAAAACCTATTCCCATTTATGCAACCTATCGTCGTTCCTCCTGAAAAAAGCAAATCAGTCTGGGAGCCCTGTGCCAAAGTTGTTGCAATGCGAAGCGACGAAGAACTCCGGCCTTTTATATTCAACCTTTTGGAATGGATCGAAGATCCGAACTGGCCCGGTGCCCTCATCATTTATGAAAGACTGACCCAAATGCCTTATGCAGCCATCGAGCCCGCTCTACAATTCTCCCGAAAACAAGCACAACAAAGGAACAATTCCGGTTGGCTGGCAATGCTGGATGATTTGAGTAAGGACTTGATCAATGGGCAAAACAGCTGGACGCTTTGAAATTTAGTTTGATCCGTATAGAAAAGGCTTGACCGTTTTAGGTCAAGCTTTTTTGTTAAAACAATGTGGTAATCCAATAGATCAGGCCGTAAATCACCGAGGCCGAAACACCATAAACGATAACTGGACCTGCTATTGTGAACATTTTGGCGGCGGTGCCGAGGATGAGGCC
>JAZQUL010000208.1:0-8308 GCA_045631285.1 Faecousia sp.
AGAACCGACGGTGGAATCGTAGAAAAACCGACCTTTTATGTTTTTAATTTCCAGCATCACCGGTGTGCCAGCGGGAAGTGTCTTAACTCGCTCGATTAACCTGTCAATCTTTTGCGCGGAGTCCTCCTGGGGGGCGCGGGAGGCTTGGGGGGCGGCAATGTCTTCTTCCGTAATGTAAAAGCCGTTTATCTGCTGCAGCGCACCGCTTTGGGTGGCATCTTCATCTCCATAGTGGATGGAAACGGTGGGCCGTGGCTCTGTATCACCAGTGAGTTCGCCGGACATCAGCTTGTTGGACTGGGAAAAATCCAAATAGGCGCCATCCTGGGTGTACACCAAGAATCGGTCCAGCCACAAAAGCCAGCACAAAAGCACAAATATTGCCACCAAGCCCAGCGCCAAAAGTACGGAAAAAAACCGCTTACAGACCCGGCGGGTACGATAGGGAATGGTCATAAATAGCTCCTTTTGGCGCAGACGCAGCGCCAGTCTTCCTTTTGACGAACTTCTGTTACGGCAAGACCTGCTTTTCGCAGCGCATCCTGTACATCCGAAAGTCGGGTATCCAAAATGCCGGAGCAAATGAGGGTGCTGTCTTCCGTAAGGAATTGGGGGAGTGTAGGGGCAAGGGCGCAGATGACGTCGGCTACAATATTTACAAGGACAATGTCGTAATGCTGCTCTTTCAGCCGCTGCATCAGTTTTTTATCGGCAGTTACATTTCCGGTAAGTGCGGTAAATTCCGGGGCGGAAAAACCGTTATAAGCGGCATTTTCCCGGGCGATATCCTCTGCTTTCGGGTCGATGTCCACACCAATGGCGGCCTTTGCGCCCAACCGCAGGGCGGCAATGGATAAAATACCGCTGCCGCTTCCTAAGTCCAAGCAGACTGCGCCGGGCTTCACCTTTTCTTCCATAAATTCCATCACCATTTGGGTGGAGGGGTGTGCGCCGGTGCCGAAAGTAAGACCGGGGTCTAAGATTACCGGCAGACGGTTTTCCTCGGTATTTTCCAGCCAGTAGGGCAGAACAATCAGCTTTTTGCCAACGGGCTGCGGGGGATAGTTTTCTTTCCAGCTTTCCTCCCAGTTCGTTTCTGCCAATGCAGTCACATCCATCGGCAGATTCAGGCCTTCCACAAGGGCGCGCAGACGGGAAAGACCATCAGTGTCTGTGTCCTCTAGGTACAGCTTGATTTGGGAAAGTCCCTGCAGTTTTTCCTGCAAATTCTCGTCAATATAGTCCCAATAAGCCCGGTTTTCCTCTAAAAAACTCTCGAACTCCTGCTGGTCTTCCATTAGAAATTCGGAAAAGCCACCGCGTGTTAAGGCGGCAGCGACATCTTCGATTTGCTCCGGGGTGGTAGTAATGGTGATTTCCAGATAGTTCATAGGTGGCTCCTCAAGCTGTAATTGTCTCCATTATACTCTATGGAAGAAAAAATAACAACCGCGTTTCTATATTTTTTTCAGTTCCCTCTTTCTATTTTGTAAGTTTTGGTATATAATGATAAAATCCAAGACTTTCGAGGAGAATGATTATGATCCAAAGCATCGAACTGTCGGAGGGTGTGACCCTGCGGCTGTTCCGGGATAACCGCTTTAAGCAAGGCTGTTTGAGCTTGCAGTTTGTGCGGCCTATGTCCCGGCAGGAGGCGGCGCTGAATGCTCTGCTGCCCAATGTGCTGCTCCGAGGTACGGCAAAAACCCCTGACCTTCGCAGCATTACCTTGCGGCTTGATGATCTTTATGGCGCATCTGTTGGCCCCATTGCCCGTCGTGCAGGAGATTATCAGCTTTCCGGACTGTTTTGCGGCTTTATCGAGGACAAATATGCTTTAAACGGAGATGCTGTATTTGACCCGATGATTGCCTTTTTAAAAGAAATCCTATTTATGCCTCGGCTGGAAAAGGGCGCATTTTTGGAGGCAGTGGTGGAAAGCGAGAAGAAAAACCTGATTGCCACCATCGAGTCCCGCCTTAACGATAAGCGCGCCTATGCGGCAGATATGCTAATGCGTCATATGTGCAGTACCGACAGCTACGGGATTCCACGTTTGGGAGAGAAGGCAGATGTGGCGGCGATTACGCCACAAAGTCTTTATACCCATTATGAAAAGCTGCTTCGCGAAAGTAAAGTGGAGCTGTTCTATGTGGGCAGCGCCAGCGCCGAGATGGTAGCGGATGAGCTGCGTGATTTGTTTGCAGATCGGGAAAGAAAAATAGCGCCGCTGCCTGCACAGACAGGCTTTTCGGACGAGGGCGGCGGTCAATTTGAAGAAACGATGGCGGTTTCCCAAGGGAAGCTTGCTATCGGCTATTATAGCCCTATCACCCAGCGCTCGGAGCAGTATGCGGCGATGCATCTTTGCAGCGCGGTGCTGGGCGGCGGAATGACCGGCAAGCTTTTTGTGAAAGTCCGTGAGCAAATGTCTCTTTGTTATGACATTGGCGCAGTTTATTACAGCAGTAAAGGTATCCTGACCGTTTCCACCGGCATTGACAGCCATATGAAAGATGTGGTGGAACAGCAGGTGGAGGAGCAGATTGCAGCGATTTGTCGTGGGGAGATTACCGAAACCGAGATGGAAAGCGCCCGACAGCTGCTTCTTTCGGCACTTTCCGGCGTAAACGATACACCGGGCAATATTGAAGGGTATTATGCTGTGCAGGCGCTCACCGGCGGACTCCTTTCCCGTGAGGAATATATGGAAGCAGTGGCGGCTTGCACTGCCCAAGAGGTGGCAGAAGCGGCAAAGACGCTGAAAAAGCACACCGTGTTTTTCCTGAAGGGGGTGGCGCAATGATTGAAAAGGTTTACCCTCGACTGGGTGAGACTGTTTTTTGGGAGACCCTCGAAAACGGGCTGACGGTTGCGGTAGTGCCCCGACCCGGTTTCTCCAAAAAGCTTTGTTATTTTGTGACGGATTACGGCGCGATTCATACCCATTTTACGGAGGATGGGAAAGAAATTGTTGCGCCGGCTGGTATTGCCCACTATTTGGAGCATAAGATGTTCGATATGCCGGACGGTGAGGTTAGCAGCCAGTTTGCGGCTATGGGCGCGGATGTGAATGCGTTTACGAGCTACGATATGACCGCTTATTATTTCAGCTGTACCGGGCAATTCGAAAAAGCCCTTTGTTTGCTTCTTAAATTTGTTTCCACTCCCTATTTTACAGAGGAAAGCGTGCAAAAAGAGCAGGGTATTATTGGTCAGGAAATTGAAATGAATGCAGACAACCCGGATACAGCGGTTTTTGAACGGCTGATGGGGAGTATGTACGAAAACCACCCCATAAATACCCCTATTTTGGGTACGCGGGAGACCATCGCGGAAATCACACCGGAGGTGCTGTATCAGTGTCATAAGGCCTTTTACTCTCCGGAAAATATGCTCTTGTGCGTAGTGGGCGATGTAAATCCTGTGCGGGTTTGCGAAATAGCCCGGGAGATACTGCCGAAAGAGAAAAAGGGAAAAACACCCCGCATAGACCATTGGGACGAACCGGAAGCTGTGCTTTGCCATTGTACCGAAACGGAAATGGAAGTGGCGATGCCTATGTTTCAGATTGGCTTTAAGTGCGCCGACCCCGGCAGGGGAGAGGCGGCTGTCCGTCAGGAATTTGTGGCAGACCTTGCTTGCGAAGCCCTGTTTGGCGAATCTTCTGATTTGTACCTTAAAATGTACGAAGAAGGCATCATCGATAATTCCTTTGGCGGCGGCTTTGAGACGGTGTCCGCAATGGGTATGCTCAGCGTTTCCGGCGACAGCGACTACCCGGAAAAAGTTCGTGCAGCTATTATTGCAGAGGCGCAGCGGCTTTGCCGGGAGGGAATCCCGGAAGATAGCTTGCTGCGGATGAAACGCAGCGCGATGGGCAGACGTATTCGGGCACTGGATAGTTTTAATTCTTTGATTTTCCGCATCTGTGCATACCATTTTTCCGGTTTTGACTACTTGAATTTTCCGGAAATATATGAGAAAATAACGACGGATGAGCTGATAGAATTCCTGCATATGGCGATTCGTGAGGAAAATTGCGCCACCTCGATCATCCGGCCCATTCAAAAGGAGGAAAAAAATGAATTACTCTAAGATATCCTTCCCTATTTTTGGTTTGGAAATTAACCCTGACCGTGTACTGCAGTTAGGGCCTATTCAAATTTATTACTATGGTCTGATGATTGCCGTTGGTCTGTGCCTTGCTGCAGTCTACGGCCTGCGTCGCTGTAAACAGTTCGGTCTTAAACAGGACGATATCATCGATGGCGCTCTGAGCATTATTCCTTTTGCGGTGCTCTGCGCCCGGCTTTATTACTGCGCTTTCCAGTGGGATCATTACAAGAGTAATCCTATCTCTATTTTATATATTTGGGAGGGCGGTCTGGCGATTTACGGCGGTGTTCTCGGCGCGGCTCTGGGTATCATCGTGTTTACCAAGATTAAGAAAATTAATCTGCCTGCTGTTCTGGATATTGTAGCGCTCGGCTTTTTGATTGGGCAGTCCATTGGCCGCTGGGGTAACTTCTTTAACAGGGAAGCCTTTGGCAGCGAGACAACAAACTTCCTGAAAATGGGCCTTTTCAATACCTATACCCAGGCGTGGGAGTTCCACCACCCCACCTTCCTGTATGAGTCTCTTTGGAATGCGGCCGGCTTCGTTGCGTTGCATTTCCTTTCCAAGAAGCGTCAGTATGACGGTCAGATTGCGCTGGGTTATGCAGCTTGGTACGGTTTGGGACGCGCAATGATCGAGGGTCTGCGTACCGACAGCCTGTACTGGGGTCCTTTCCGCGTCAGTCAGGTGTTGGCGCTCTTTAGCTTCATTGTGGCAACCGGTGTACTGATCGCGCTGGCATTCTATAAGCACGACCGCAATAAGCTCTATGTAAATCGCGTAAATAAGCAGTAAAGACAAAAGCCTTCCCGCCCGGGAAGGCTTTTTTAATGCAGAATGCAGAATCTAAAATGCAAAATTGTGGTGTCTGCTACGCAGACGAAATTAAAATTGTCCGCTTGCGGACACCTAAATTGTCAATTTCTATTTGGGGTCTAATTTGCCGATAAGATGCAAAATGTTCTTACAATGCTCCCGTTCCTGCTGGGCAAGCTGGGCGAAAACCGGGCCGTATTCCGGATTGGCAGCCTGGGCTTCATAAGCAGCCAAACAGCGCATTTCCCGCCCATAGCATCGCCGCAGCAGCACTGCCGGGTCTTCGGAGAGAGATTGGGAGGCTGTATGTATCTGACAGCGCTCCCCCGTCAGCAGCCGGAAAATACCCCGAAGGCAGGAGATGTGTACCTGTTCCTCCTCAAACATTCTGCGCAGCATCGCGCCCTCTTTGCCGCCAAAGCGGTGTGACAGATGTAAATAGGCGGCAGCGTCAGCTTTTTCCTCCGCAATCAGCTCCGGAAGCTGCCGAAGCTCCGGCTGCGGTGTGTTTTCCTGTACCCGTTGCCAAACCTGCCGTGTCTTTTGATTGATATCCATAAGCATCGCTCCTTTCATATCCATACAGATATAGTATATGAGCGTCTGCGCGCGAAAACTACGGAAAATTATAAATTACAAATTACAAATTGTTCTCTGCACCATCGCCCCCCGTTGTCATTGCGAGGGCATTTATGCCCGTGGCAATCTCCCGGTAGGCACTACCATATTAGAATAAAATCACCCAATCGATGGATGATTTTATTCCGGTCGTCGTAGGCGCCGCCCCCTACCCCTACAACCGCTTTCAACCCTAATTTATAATTGGTAATTTGTAATTTTGAATTTCCCTCTTTTCTTTTTCGTTCATATGTGCTATAATAAACAGGACTATGAAGAAAGAGAGGCGGGACATTATGCCCAGAAGAAGCAATAAGGCCGAAGAAATTCTGGAATTTGTGAACGCATTTGTGCAGGAGAACGGCTATGCGCCCTCCATTCGGGAGATTGGCGCAGCGGTGGGACTCAGTTCGACGGCGTCCGTTAATTATCATTTGCAGCAGCTGCAGGAAAAGGGTCTGCTGCTATCTCCCGGCAGTAAGGGCCGTAAGCGGGCGATTGTTACCGCCCAGCGCGCCGGTCAAATCCCGGTGGTGGGTGTGGTTACTGCAGGTGTGCCAATTCTGGCGGTGGAAAACCGGGAGGGGACGATGGCTTGGGATGGTGACCCCAGTTGCTTTGCGCTCCGTGTTCGGGGCGACAGTATGATAAATGCCGGTATCTTCAGCGGTGATAAAGTGGTAGTCCGCCCGCAGCAAACCGCTGATGACGGACAGATCGTGGTGGCGCGAATCGAAGACGAGGCGACGGTCAAACGCCTTTGCCGCAGGAACGGAGAAATATGGTTATTGCCGGAGAATGATAATTATGCCCCCATTGACGGCCGGGAAGCAGAGATTATCGGCGTTGTAAAGGCAGTCGTACGGGAATATTGACAAAAAATTAGGAAAAAACAGTAAAATGGGTTTACTTTTTTTATTTAATGTGCTATAATCTTTGCGCTTATTTAGAAATCCAATAAAAACATCCGGCAAAGGTGCCGGGAAATACTGAAAGGAGTATACTATGTCCCACAAATACGTTTATCTGTTTACCGAAGGCAATGGCTCTATGCGTGAGCTGTTGGGCGGCAAGGGCGCGAACCTTGCTGAAATGACCAACATCGGCCTGCCCGTTCCTCAGGGCTTCACCATTTCCACCGAAGCCTGCACCAAGTACTACGAGGATGGCTGCCGCATCAACGACGACATTCAGGCTGAAATTATGCAGTACGTTGAAAAGCTGGAAGCAATCACCGGCAAGAAGTTCGGTGATCTTGAGAACCCCCTGCTGGTCTCCGTTCGTTCCGGCGCCCGCGCATCTATGCCCGGTATGATGGATACCATTTTGAACCTGGGTCTTAACGAAGATGTTGTCAATGTTCTGGCTACAAAGTCCGGCAACCCCCGTTGGGCTTGGGATTGCTATCGCCGCTTTATCCAGATGTATTCCGACGTCGTTATGGAAGTCGGTAAGAAGTATTTCGAGGTCCTCATCGATGAGATGAAGGAAAAGAAGGGTGTTACCCAGGACGTCGAGCTGACTGCGGATGACCTGAAGGAGCTGGCCGGCCAGTTCAAGGCTGAGTACAAGTCCAAGCTGGGTGCTGATTTCCCCTCCGATCCCGTCGAGCAGCTGATGGGCGCTGTCAAGGCAGTTTTCCGCTCTTGGGACAACCCCCGCGCAAATATCTACCGTCGTGAAAACGATATTCCTTACTCTTGGGGTACTGCTGTTAACGTGCAGTCCATGGCCTTTGGCAATATGGGCGACGATTGCGGCACCGGTGTTGCTTTCACCCGTGACCCTGCTACCGGTAAGCGCGGCCTGATGGGCGAGTTCCTGACCAATGCCCAGGGCGAAGACGTCGTTGCCGGCGTTCGTACTCCCATGCCCATCTCCGAGATGGCTGACAAGTTCCCCGAGGCTTTCGCACAGTTCGAGAAGGTCTGCGCTATTCTCGAGGACCACTACCGCGATATGCAGGATATGGAGTTCACCGTTGAGAACGGTAAGCTCTATATGCTCCAGACCCGTAACGGTAAGCGTACTGCTCCCGCTGCGCTGAAGATCGCTTGCGATCTGGTTGACGAGGGTATGATCGACGAGAAGAAGGCTGTTGCTATGATCGATCCCCGCAATCTGGACACCCTGCTGCATCCCCAGTTCGATACCGCTGCTCTGAAGGCAGCTTCTCCCATCGGCAAGGCTCTGCCTGCTTCTCCCGGCGCTGCTGCCGGTAAGATCGTCTTTACCGCTGAGGATGCCAAGGCTTGGGCTACTCGCGGAGAGAAGGTCGTTCTGGTTCGTCTCGAGACCTCTCCTGAGGACATCGAGGGTATGATGGCCGCCCAGGGCATCCTGACCGTCCGCGGCGGTATGACCTCTCACGCAGCCGTTGTTGCCCGTGGTATGGGTACCTGTTGCGTTTCCGGCTGTACCGAGATCAACATGGACGAGGAGAACAAGCAGTTCACTCTGTCCGGCAAGACCTACCACGAGGGCGATTGCATCTCTCTTGACGGTTCCACCGGTAACATTTACGACGGCCTGATCCCCACTAAAGACGCTGAGATTGCCGGCGAGTTCGGTCGTATTATGGGCTGGGCTGACCAGTACCGCACCCTGAAGGTTCGCACCAATGCTGACTCCCCCCGCGATGCCATCAAGGCACGTGAGCTGGGCGCAGAGGGTATCGGCCTGTGCCGTACCGAGCATATGTTCTTCGAGGAAGGCCGTAACGGCTCCTTCCGTGAGATGATCTGCTCCGACACC
>JAZQUL010000209.1:0-13671 GCA_045631285.1 Faecousia sp.
ACACTTCAAACTTGGCGGTAATGCCGGTGTCCTGAGCGATAGTGGGGAACATATCCTCCATCAGGTCAGCGGTGAAGGTGGTGGTGCCCATATCGTCATAGAAGAACTTGGTCTCGTAGCCCAGCTCAATTTCGGAGTCCATATCTACCAGGTAGAACTGAACATCGTCAATTTCCATCCAGTCTTCCTCGTAGAGCCAGCCGCACATATAGAAGCCGATGCTCTCAGCCTGACCGGAAATGTACATTGTCTCGGTGTACCAGTGCCACTGTTCATCACAAATCAGACCCTGTTCGGACTGGTCGGGACGGAGGATCTTATAGTCGATGGTATTCTCTTCCACACCGGGCAGTGCAGGGCCGAAGGAGGAAACGTAGGCATAAGGACCGTACCAGGACTTGAGGTTGTGGGACTCGCAGATTCTGTAACGGAACTTTACCTGATACTGGGCGCCGGGAACGACGTTCTCAGTAATAGTCTGCCATACAGAGCCTGCAATACGGGTGTAAACACTGGTATCTGTGTAGCCCTTAGGCCACTCCATATGGTATGCGCCCTCTTCGGTGATATACTCTTTGGTATTCTGCTTTCCGTCGGTTCTGGAAATCCAGTCAGTGGGATGGTTGATGACACCCTCCTGCACTTCCTTATCGATCAGCAGCAGGGGCAGGTTTGTATCGGCGGAGAAATCACCGTTCTTTACGATGTTGGGACCGATAGCAGGCTTCTCTACATAGGGATTCTCCTGCTCTTCCACAACCATCATGCTGTCAGCTTCCCAAGCAGCCAGCTTTGCTTTCCACTCTTCAACCATCAGGTCGACTTCGGTCATCTTTCTGAGGACCTGCAGGTCATCGAAGTAAACAACGCCAGCATTTCCGTTGCCATTGGTTCTATCGTGGCCATTCAGGATAAACTGAATCAGCTTTGCTCTGTCGGTATTGGTTGTAAAGGGAATTTCGAAATACTTCCAACCGCCTTCCGCAGCTGCCTTCACGTAATTGGGGATTGCAAAACTATCTGCGCCGGTAGCCCAGATGGTAACACTGGGAACGGTAGCGTCATTTTCTACCTTATACCAACCGGTGAACTTGTACTCTTCGCCCTTATGGACACCAACAGAATTGTTGTTGGAGTACTTTGCACGGCCTGTGTTACCGTCTGTGCTAACCAGCTTCAAAATGTTATCGCCGTTATCGTCGACAACTTCAGCGGTTGCTGCCTGCACAGTCACAGGAGCCATACCGTTATCAAAGTTCAGGATACCGTCGGGAATGATGTTTGCCCAAACTTCGCCTGCATAGGGAGCGTCTGCATCATAGTTGGGGTTGCCGAAGGCATCTTCTTCAGCAGCCATCTGTCTTGCAGCGATCTTGAGGTTAATGGTAGTTGCCTTACCCTGGAAAGAATCATCAGCATCTTCCTTCATGTGCACTGCCAGAACGAAATGATCGGTTTCGCCCTTCAGCAGGCCGCTTTCGGGAGCTGCAAAGAACTCACCCTTAACCATATCGTCTGCAACAACACCGTCAACACCCAGAATGTCTTCCCAAGTGTTCAGGTTCAGCGCCTCAAATACGGTCTTTTCCATAGCAGGAATAATGGCATATTCCAGCGCGCTTGTCAGAGGTTCGGTGCTATTGATAGCATCCAGAACCAGTGTATAATACAGAGCCAAATCCTTGGTGTTCTTAACAGCCAGGAAGGCTACCTCAGTGCGGCCAGGCTCCCAGTTGACACCGGTGCCGTCAGCTTCGCTGAAGATATCACCGTTGCCGTCGGAAATGTCCTTATACTCAGTACCGTCGTGCTTCAGGATCTGTACGCCCAGCTCGCCGGCCTGTACCCGATTGCCAGTGCTGACAACAGAGTCTGTAAACCACGCCATGGTCGTACCCAACAGCATAGCGATGCACAGCAGCATAGCAATAAAACTCTTAAACGCAGAGGATTTTCTACGGGAATATGTATTACGCATATTGTGTTACCTCCTTCTTATAAAATAGGGAAATCAGCCGTTCTGATCGCCGACATAGATTTCGAAGGCAATGTCGTCGAAATAAGTCACGCCCTTGACGGTAGTGCTACCTGTAGCGTCGTAGGCATTCAGAATAAACTGTACCAGAGTATCTCTGGTGTTGGTAGCGGTAAAGGTAAATTCGAAGTAATTCCAGCCATCTTCTGTGGTGGACACTACATAGTCGGTGAGTTTGTGGGTATCTGCACCAACGTGCCACAGGTGGAAGCTAGGCACAGTAGCGCTGTCTTCAACCTTGTAGTAGCCGGAAAGGCGATATGTATTACCTTTAACGATACCATACTGCTTTGTGCTGTCAACATTAGAATACTGTGCGCGGCCGCCGGCGCCCAGCTTCAGCACCTTATCGCCGTTGTCGTCCACGACTTCCGCAGGTGCCGTCTTAACGGTCATAGGCTCAAGACCGTCCTCGAAGTCCAGCAGACCGTGGGGATGATGAATCTCCCATTCAACAGGTGCGGGAGGCTCGGTGGGGAATTCGGTGCCGGCATCATACTGATCGCCGAAGTAATCGTCTTCGGAAGCCATCTGCTTGGCATTGATTTCCAGGTCGATGTTGATCCAGCCGCCCTGATAGTCATCGCCAGCATTGGGGTCCATATAGATTGCGAGGGCAAAGTAGTCTTTTTCTCCAGACTCCAGCGCGCCCTTGGGAGCAGCAACGACCTCGCCCAGAGGCATATCGCCGCTCTCTACGCCATCGGTTCCAACAAGTGTAGCCCAGTCCTTGCCAGCGAAGGCAGTGTCAAAGTCAGCCTTGTTCATAGGAGAAAGGATAGCGTAATCCAGCACGGCGCTCAGGGGCTTGTCGCCCTCGGTGATGTTGAGAACGATCTGGTAGTTGAAGTCCAGAGTGCCAGCGTTCTCGACAGCCAGGAACGCCACCTTTGTCTTACCGGGTTCCCATACACCGTCAAACAACTTGTCTTCGCCGATATTCCGATACTCCTTTTCAATATCGTCATATTTCAGCAAATTGAGTTCCATCTTGCCTGCTTCAATGCGGTTGCCATTGTTTGTCACCTCTACGGTGAACCACGCCAGGGTAGTGCCGATGAGCATTACTACGCACACAACAAGAGCAATCATGCTCTTAGCCAGTCCGAGTACTTTCGACTTCTTTTTCATGCTTGATAACCTCCATTTTTAAATAATATATTTACCTGCTACAGAAAAGTTTTCTGCGTCAGGCATATCCCCGCTCACGTTCTGCTCACAACGCTCACAGAGAATATTTACTGTGAATCTCAGACCTTAGAGGAATTCATCATCCTCATCGTCTTCCTCTTCTTCCTCTTCCGGGTATGCCATCTTTCTCTCATTTCCTTGTCTCAGCCATTCAAGCTCTCGCTTCTGACGCTCCAGCTTTTCCATTTCCTGTCTGATTTCCGCCATATGTCCATCATAATACTTGCGGAAATGACGGATGCTGCTGATTCCGTAGTACGCAATCAGCAAAAGGAACGGCAGCAAGATACACAGCAGATAGCCGGGGGTCGTTTTCAAAAACGAGAAGAACTTTCCCACCTTCGGAATGCGCGTCTTGTAAATGCCGACGAGGTTTTCCTCTGTTACCGGCTCGTCGTCATTGATTCCGGAGGTCGTTCCGTAAGTAACAAAACTACGTTTGCCGTTATCATCCCAGTGGATTTCCCGAATTCTATGGGTGACCATTCTGCCATAGCTGCCAGGACTGGTGGATATAAAGGAAATGACATCGCCGGGCTTTAGTACGTCCGCGTCCACATTTTTAACAATAATCACATCGCCGGCCTCAAAATGGGTTGCTTTCATAGAATCCGACAACACAATCATCAGCTTATAGCCAAACAAGGTACCGCCCTGATCCTCGGACATCACTACGGAGAAAATCGTAAGAAGCATAATGCAAACAACAACAACCGTCAGGGCTATCTTGGCAATGTTGCCAATCTTCTTCAAAATTGCTTTCACCAAACGACCTCCTTAATTTGTTCTAGAATAATCGCTTCGGAATATGGTATTCCAAAAATGTTACACTTATTTGGAAAATCACTCCACATCTATCGGGCGATGCCAAAATTCCCACTAAATGATATGCTCCTATTGTAACTTTATTAGGCTTAATGCACAATTGCAATAATTAATGATTTTTGCAAATATTAACGAAATTATATTTTTTAGTAAAAAATTGAAAAAACCTGGAAAGATATAGTAAATATCCTCCCAGGTTGTGCAAAAAGTTTTCTTTTACAGTTTTTTATTAGATTTACGAAAATTAGCAACAGTTAAGCACGTCGCTGAGGCTCCTTTACTGGACTGCTTTTGTTACAATAATTCGGCTGCCGCAGACATCTGCCAAAATTTCGTCACCTATGGTCAGCGGCGCATTGACGGCAGTCGCGCGCAGCGCGTCCATTACTTTCATCATTGCAGCCTTTGCCACAGGCGTTTCGGTCTTAACGCTGACCATCGTATTGTGGCGGTTTGCTACGCGCACGGTGGCAGTAACGGTGCGTACCGGATGCAGACATTCATTCACGGCATATTCTTCCCCCTTGGGGCAGGTATGACCTGTTACAGACACCTGCTCCCCCTGAATATCCGCGCACAGAGAGCAGCCTCTGGGGCAAATAATACATGTAAGTGTTTTCTTCATTACAATTCCTCCAGAGATACGGTAATGGGGCCGATAATATTTTGCAGCTTGTCAGCCTTGACGGTGATTTTCTCCATCTCGCCAGGGGCGGCTTTCAGGCGTTTTGCAACGGCCAAAATGTTCTCCCCGTCACTGACAGTGAATTTGACCTTTCCGAAGGGCTGTGTGACGCGCATAAACAGAGAAACATCCTCATTCTGGTTATGTACTGTCTGGGGCAGGACATAGCGGACACCGTAGCCCGTACGGGTGGGAATGCCTTGCAGGTTATCTATCTGCCCACGGATGTATTTCACAGCTCCCAATCCCGCCCGCTCGGCTTCTTCGGAAACATAGTCCACCAAATCGTGAACCTGCAGCACATTGCCGCACGCGAAAATGCCGGGAATTTGCGTCTGGCAGTTTTCGTCCACCAACGCGCCGTTGGTGATAGGATCTATGGGAATGCCGGCTGCGCGGGTCAGCTCATTTTCCGGAATCAGACCAACGGACAGCAGCAGCGTGTCGCAAGGAATGTAACGCTTGGTCTCCTCAATGGGGCGACGCATTTCGTCTACCTGAGCAATGGTGACGCCCTCCAGTCGCTTTTCGCCGTGAATCTGCACCACCGTTGTACTTAAATACAGCGGAATGCCGAAGTCTTCCAAACACTGCACGATGTTGCGGGTCAGACCGCCGGAGTAAGGCATCACTTCGCAGACAGCTTCCACCTTTGCGCCCTCATAGCTCATCCGGCGCGCCATAATCAGACCGATGTCACCGGAGCCGAGAATCACGACCCGCTTTCCCACCTGATAGCCAAGGCAGTTGACCAGCTTTTGTGCCGTTCCGGCGCTGTACACGCCCGCAGGACGGCTGCCGCAGATATTCAGCGCGCCGCGGCTGCGTTCCCGACAGCCCATCGCCAAAATCACAGCCTTGGCCTGGATTTTGAGGATGCCTTCCCTGCTTTGGGCTGTAACAACCTTGTCAGGAGAAACGCAGGTCACTGTGGTCTCGGAAAGAACCTTAATATTTCTTTCATTCACTTTTTCGGCATAAACAGCCGCATATTCCGGGCCAGTCAGTTCCCTGCCCAGCTTGTGCAGACCGAACCCGTTATGGATGCACTGCATCAGAATGCCGCCTAAAGCAGGCTCCCGGTCTAAAATGACTACATCCTTGCAGCCTGCATCATAAGCCGCCACAGCGGCAGCCATACCGGCAGGTCCACCGCCGACGATAACGATATCGTGGTTTGTCATACTTCTTCACCGATCCTTCCTATTACCATACGGGAGTCTCCTCCGTTCTTGGTGACCTCTTCCATAGGAATACCCATCTCTCTTGCAATAAGCTCCATTACATACGGCCCGCAGAAGCCGCCCTGACACCGTCCCATACCGGAGCGGGTACGACGCTTGACGCCATCCACATCCATAGCAACAGGATTGGTACGCAAAGCCTCCAAAATCTCTCCTTCACTGATAGTCTCACAGCGGCAGACGATTTTTCCGTAGGCGGGATTGGCTTGGATATAGGCGTTCTTTTCCTCGTCGGTCATATTCTGGAATTCGTGGGTGTCCTTGCGATTGCCGTTCCAGTTTTCCTTCTCGTTGAGTGTAAGACCCTCGGAAGCCAAAATGTCTATCAAATAGTTGGCTATGGAGACGCAACAGGTCAGGCCGGGGGAATCGATGGCAGCGGCGTGGATAAGCCCCGGAACATTTCGAGAGGCTTCCAAAATAAAATCCCCGCTCTTTTCCGAAGCCCGGACACCGGTGAAGGAAGTAATCACCTGCCGGTAATTAACGGAAGGAACGCTCTTGCGAGACAGCCGTTCCACATCTGCCAGTCCTTGAACTGTGGTATCCTTACTGTCAGGCGTTTCTACCTTTGCGGCAGTAGGGCCTACCAGAAGATTCCCGTGGACGGTGGGAGAGACCAGAATGCCCTTACCCTCTTTGGTGGGACACTGGAACAGGGTATGGCTGACGAGACCCCCCTCGGCTTTATCAAGCAGCATATATTCACCGGCTCTGGGGATAACGGCGAAGAAGTCGTCCCCTGCCATTTTTGCCACAGCATCACTGTAACCACCGGCGCAATTAACAAGGTATCTGCCTTGTACCTGCTCACCGGAGCGGGCAGTAACCGTAAAAATATCTGCCTTATGAATATCCGTAACGGCAAAATTCCGCTTCAGCGCTACACCGTTGTCCATTGCGTTGCCCACAGCGGCGATAGTCAGCTCGTAAGGACCAACAATTCCGGCATTGGTAATATGCAAAACCTTGGTCACCATCTTAGACAGATTCGGCTCGATGTCCCTTGCTTCGTCACCTGTAAGGATCTTCATACCGGGTATCTGATTGATGATGCCACGGGCATACAGTTCATCAATGGTCGCCTCTTCTTCCTCAGAAAAGGCGCACACCATAGAACCGTTACGGATAATGGGCGCATTCAGTTCTTTTGCTGCGGTAAACAAAAGCTCCACACCCTCCGTGTTCAGCTTTGCCTTCAACGTGCCGGGTTCCGGGTCATAGCCGCCGTGGACGATACCGCTGTTGGCTTTACTGGCGCCCATAGCCACGTCGTTTTCTTTCTCCAGCAGACAGATATTCAAATCAAAGCGGCTAAGCTGACGGGCCAGCATACCACCGATGACACCCGCGCCAACAATCAAAACATCATAGATCATCTTGTTTTCTCCCTCCTACATATAAAAAAGAACGGGAAAAGCAGGCGCTGTGTCAGCGTCTGTCTTTCCCGTTCTCTTCATCTCTACGGTTCAATATAAAATTATAAATACCAAAGTTCCTGGGCGCCGGTAGACACAGCAGTAGCGCCGGCAGAGAGCGCCCCGGTAACTTCTTCCTTGGTTTGGATGAGACCACCGGCAATCACCGGTGTGCTGCTTTTGGAAAAACGGCGAATGGCTTTCAAAATCACACCCGGCATAATCTCCATAACGTGCGGGCGGGTGTTCCCCAGCATTTCTTCGATGCTCTCCATTCCCTTGGAGTCAAGCGCAAAGAAGCGCTGCACGGTAAACAGACCCTGCTCCTTGGCAATACGGATTAACTGGGCTCTGGTAGAGATAATACCATCCACACCGCAGGAAGCCAAATACCGAATTCCGGCGCGATCTTTTCCGATACCCTCCGCCAAATCCATATGCACCATCAAGTACTTGCCGGCGTTATGGGCCTGACGGACACGGTCGGCAATGCTCATCAGTTCGGCAGACAGATAGAAAATCACCTCTGCCGGGCAAGCAAGCGCCGCTTCCCATTTATCGTCTGCAACCGCAGCAACAACCGGATTGCATTCAAGACTGGATGTGATCCTTGAGAAATCCATAAAATCACCCTCCATTTGTAACCTTGAAAGGAAACGGACATCTGGGAAAGATAAATAATCCTTTGGAATTCCGCTTTCTCTCAGTCTCGAAAGTATAATACAGCATAACCACAGAATTGTCTAGCGATAATCAAGAAAAAATCAAAAGAAATGCTGTTTCTACTCAGACCATCTGACGATATTTGTAATTATTTGAAGGGTAAATACCGGTCTTCCTGAGAGGGGGTGGTGAAATGCTTTCTGTAACCATAAGTCTTTGTCCACGGAGTCCCTTCTGCATAAAAGCCAAGCGCCTCAGGGTCTGCGCCTACAAATTCGGACTGCCGACCCTTAATTTCCATACCCTTGTCATCCATAGTAATAATGGCAAACACAGGGTCCTTATAAGGCGCGGTATACTTGATGTTGGGATACTTTTCATCAATTTCCGGTCCGAAAAGGTTTTCCTGCATAAATTCCAGGTCCACCCACTGGCAGTCCATCGAGTTGATCTGCACATACCAGATACCATCTTCTTCGGCTGCAGCATCCAAGTGTTCATGGCCGTTCAGGCAAGCCACCACACCGTTGGGCGCGCTTTGGAATATTTCCCGCAGCTCCATACGGTTCTTTGCCGACAATCGGGGCGCCATATTAGAGAAACTTGCGTGGGAAAAGACCACAGTAGGATTCTCCGCCTTAGCAAGATCCTCCTTCAGCCACGCAATCTGGTCCGGCGAAACATTCTCACGCACCATATCATTCCGGAAACCTGCTTCAAAATAGTTGCCGTTTTCGTAGGCAATATACTCGCCGCTGTCTGTTTTTACATAGTTTGTGTCCAGAACCACGAAATGGAAACCGCCGTGGTCAAAAGAGTAATAAGAGCCGTTCTTTGCTCCCAGGAATTTGAGCTGTTCCTGCTTCGCGCACATATCGCAGTCGTGATTACCCAACACGTGATAGCTGGGCTTTTCAAAACTGTTGAACATTTTCAGAATTGCCGGCTTATCTGCGTAAGTCTTTACGCGAAGCGCATTTGCAATGTTAACGGGCATATGCTCCGGTTTACAGACCACTCTGCGGTTATCATCCGGATAGCAGAAATCGCCAAGCTGGACAATAAAATCCACATTTTCCTGTCTGCACGCATCCAAAAACACCTGCAAACGCTCCTGTGTATCGTGCATAATGTCCACGTGCAGGTCTGCAAAAACACCAAATTTAACTTTACGCATATTATTTCTCCTTTTACTGGGTGCTAAAATTTTTCCTGCCAACGCGATAGATTTCGCAAATCAGCTTCTGAATTTTCAGCGCTTCCCTGCCGCTAATGGTGGGCGCGCGGTCTTCTTCTACGGCTGCATAAAAGTCTGCAATTTCCCGGATGTGCTGGAAGCCCCAGTAATCCTTGCCGCCCTCGTAAACCACATCGGGATCAATCTTCGTTTCGATGGACAGCACACGGCCGTCATTGAAGAAAATCTGCGCGTGGTCATAGTCCATAACGACCTTGCCGTTTTCGCACAAAAGGCGGATCTCGATCGGATCGTCACAGCCATAATTGTTCATCGCCCAGAAGCTGAGGGTTGCGCCGTTTTTATAGCGGATAAAGCCTTCACCGGTATCATCTACCTCCATAATGGAGTGTCCCCGGTTGGAAAGGCTCGCCTGAACAGATGCAATTTCATCATTAATGAACCAGTTTGCAAGATCTAAGGAATGGATAGCCTGGTCGATAATAACACCGCCGCCCTCTTTATCCCAAGTGCCCTTCCAATCGGACAGGCTGTAATACTCATCGGGCTTACACCAAGTAAGTACCACCCGGGCAGAGATTACTTTGCCCAAAGCGCCGTTTTCCAGATTTTCCTTTACAAGCTTGGCAGAGTCATTGTACCGGCACTGGAAGATAATGCCGTACTTAAGATTTTTCTCTTCTGCCAGCGCCACATTGGCCAAAGCATCCTCCATAGTAATCGCCATAGGCTTTTCGCAAAGCACATTTACGCCCTGCTCCAAAGCATATCGGGAGATGATGGGGTGCAGATAGTGGGGCACGCAGATATGTACCACGTCCAGCAGGTCCTTATTAATCATCTCTTTGTAATCATAATAGGCCTTGCATTGATACTTTTCTGCCGCCTTATCTGCTCTATCCTTTTTAATATCGCATACGCCTACAATCTGGGCGTTGGGCAGATGGTGGGCGCTGGTAGCGTGCATTGTGAATATATTGCCGCAGCCGACAATACCAACTTTAAGCATTGGAAATCTCCTCCAAAACGAACTTCAGGGATGCCGTTGCATCTGCCAGGGTTGCCTGTGTCACCTTTGCGCCCTGCTTTGCACAGTCGGTGAAATAGACCAGCTCGTTGAAATAGCCGCCCAGGTCAGATACGTTGCCGCCGGCAAAGCCGTCACCCTTGACTTCTGCCTTCTCAATCACAATTTCCTGTGCGCCTTCTTCGGTGTAGCACATAAACTTACCGCCGGCATTTTCCACAACAGCCTTTTCAAATACTACGCGGAAAGTTGCCTCGAAGGGATGGCAGCCAGGCAGATCCCAAGTGCCTTCCACAGTCACAACGCTGTCCTCGTAGCGCAGCAGAGAGTGAATGTAAGAATTGGGCTCGCCAATGATATTCTTCACGGTCAGCAGCTGCTTGGGCATACCGAACAGCTGCAGAGCGAAGTCCATATCGTGGATATGTAGGTCCTGGGCTGCGCCACCGGAAAGCTCGGTCTTCAGCAGCCAGTCCTCCCAACCCCAAGTGGGACGGGGGCTGATTCGACGGAAATTTGCGTTAATGACCTTACCATAGACATTGGATTCCACAATCCGACGCAATTCCATATACTCATCCCAAAAACGGATAACCTGACCAATCTGCACCTGGCAGCCGGTCTTTGCCGCTTTATCCAGCATAGCGTCTGTCTCTGCCGCGGTGAGGGCTACGGGCTTTTCTACAAATACATAGGAAACCTTCTCCATAGCCAGCATTGCATACTCAGCGTGGAGATAAGTAGGCAGGCAGATATCGATTGCGTCTACCTCTGCATTGGCAATCAAATCCTTGCCATCGCCATAAATCACTGCATTGGTACCCTCTGCCAAAGTTTTCGCGCAGTTTTCGCGAATATCTGCAAAAGCAACAACCTCTACGCCGGGGATATTCTTGTAGCAATTCGCATGCATAGTGCCCATAAAGCCACAGCCAATCAAACCAACTCTTAACATAATAATTCCTCCTTAAAAGTTTTCAGTCAAAATCCGCTCCATAGAAGCAGCGGTGTTATAAATAATCTGGTCAGAGGCGTAGGTGTACTGGGGAATCATTTCGCCGGCAGCCCAGCCGTCATAGCCGATTTCCTTAAATGCCTTCATCACTTCCGGCCAATTTACATCACCGGACAGCAAATCCACGAAGCAGTTCAAGCCACCGGGTGCGAAACGGTAATCCTTGAAATGGACTTTCTTAATGCGGCTGCCCAAAATACGAATCCACTGCTCGGGATAACCGGAATACACAACATTGCCGGTATCCAGATATACGCCCACATATTCACTGCCTACAGCATCCACAAAATTCCGCATTTCCAGAGGGGACAGCAGGAACTTGTTCCACACATTTTCAATGCCGATATGTACGCCGTATTCTTCTGCAATAGGTGCCAGCCGCTTCATTGCAGCCAATGCCCGATCCCAACAAACATCATAGGAAACGATAGGTCTTTCCGGCACGAACTCTACGCTGACGCTGCCGGGAATGACCAGGATGGTATCTGCGCCAAGCGCCTTTGCCGCCCGCAGCTGAGAAACGATAATTCTGTGCGCCTCTTCGCGCTCAGCGGGATCATCAGAGGTAAGGGATGCGCCCCAACACAGGCCGCTGGCCAGACTGGGAATCTTGATGCCTAGGGAATCCGCCTTCTCTTTAATGCGGGCCAGTTGCTCATCGGTGGACTCCGGTGTCAAATCACCTTCTGCCATAATGGCGAGCTCAATACCCTCAAACCCTGCCTTTTTGGCGAGCTCCATAGCTTCATAGATGTCTTTTCCTACAAAGGACCAAAAATTAATGGATTTTTTCACGTTGCTTCCTCCTTAGTATCTTTACAACAGGCTACTACACCTGTATAATACTAATTATAATTTGAGAAATAGGGCTTTCAATATAAAATCCGGCACAGTTTTTATATTATCAGTCCAACAGAGGTGTTTTATATGGAACTACGGCCTATCCCTCTACCAACCATATTTAATGTAGACGCTGTCATCAATCTTTCCTATTACAGGCTGAACAAAGATTATAAGTTCCCCGGAGAAGCCCACAATTTCTGGGAGTTTATCTATGTGGACCGAGGCAGCCTTATTGTTACCGCAGGCGCGCAGACCTACTATATGAAATCCGGTGAACTGGCTTTTCACTGTCCAAACGAATTTCACGCATTTCAGTCCGTGGGGCAATCGGATGTTATCGTTGTCTCCTTCCATTGCGACGATCCTGCTATGGATCAGCTTAAACAGAAAGTTCTGTTCCTCCACCACAAGGAAAAAGAGCATCTGAAGATGCTGGTAGATGAGTCTCAGCAGGTCTATCAGCACTTCGATAACATTGCCCCGCACATCAATATGCAAACCAGAGCGGATGCCCCCCTGGGCGGTGAGCAGTTGATTAAAAACTACTTGGAACAGCTGCTGATTTACATATGCCGAAGAGATGACAACGTAAAATTCTCCCAGCGCGCGCTTTCTGCCCGTTCTTCCGCCCAAAACTTAATTCTATCCCAACGAATTCAAGACTATTTACAGGAACACTACACGGAAAAACTGTCCCTGCAAGGCCTTGCCAACGAAATGGGTATCAGCATCTCTCATATTAAGCGGATTTTTCGGGAGCAGCTGGGTCAGACGATGGTGTCCTATATCACTGAGCTGCGGATCGCACAAGCAAAACGATTGATCCGGGAAGGCGCCTTAAATTTCTCCCAAATTGCCGATGCGGTAGGCTACGAAAGCATTTATTATTTTTCTGCTACATTTAAAAAGCACACCGGACGAACGCTGTCGGAATATCAGCGTTCCTTAAAAGACTAGTCAATTCGTACTTTCCTTATAATCATAACCACCGACACTGTGCTGGGGGTTTTCATATACAAAGAATAAGGCCGACGGATAACCCGTCGGCCTTTTATCTGTTATTCTGCCGAAAATCATTGGCGTTGTTA
Organism: Faecousia sp.; assembly: GCA_045631285.1. Taxonomy (GTDB): domain Bacteria; phylum Bacillota; class Clostridia; order Oscillospirales; family Oscillospiraceae; genus Faecousia. The sequence continues at coordinate 13,233 of JAZQUL010000209.1, forward strand.
TACAATCGCCTTCATATTTTCGTGCTTAATTTTATCTGCTTCTGCAACCAACGCTGTTAATCCGCAGCCATTTCGCAGCATTTTGTAGTAGTGCAGAATCATCTGTGCAAGAGGATGTTCGCTTTCCAGCTTAGAAACTTCCAACAGCACAGCCTTTGCGCCGGACAGGGATTGCTCGCCGCCATTTTCATTCAGGTAGCGGCGCAAGCCTGCAGCCGCGCCTACTGCGATATAAGCAGGAGTAATGCCCTCCTCTATCGCCAAAAGTGAAGAACCGACGAGTCGGTCGGCAGGACTTAGCTTTCTTGCCGGGTCACCACCAACACGCTGGCAGGTGTCACCCAGTGCCGCATTGGTAAAGCGGTGAAGCAGGTCAGTGATATGCGCCTGCAAAGATGCTAAATCCGCGCCATAATGCTTGTGAAGAATCGTAGCGCTT
>JAZQUL010000210.1:0-2778 GCA_045631285.1 Faecousia sp.
GGTGTATATTGCACCGTCACGATCTTACCGCTATGCACTTCACGGCTGGTGAATGTCACGCCCAAATCGGACAGCGGATGGCGCCAACGATTCATCTTCTGCTTCAGCACTTTCGCGCTCATGGAAAATCCGGAGGCGGCATAGAAGCGTTCGGCAAGAAGTGTGTTGCTGCCCTCGTAAAAGGAAATGTGTTTCATAAAGTCGATGAAAGCCATCATCTCCGGCGGCAGCTTCTTAGTTTCGTCATCCGCATTGTCCGAAATTTTGTTCCAAACGCAGTTGGTTTGATCAAAGCGCAGTTCCAGCTCTCGCTGCTGAATGTCACGGCCGGTGCAGGCGAGTGTTGCCACATCTTCCAGCCGGGCAGACTTGTCCAGGATATACACGCAGTCTACCGCACCGCTGATGCCGGTGGTGCCGGACAGCTTGTTCACCGGATCCCGGTCACCCATCTTCCGAAGATGATGCACCAGCAGGATCGCCACATTTTGAGAATCCGAAATGCGCTTCAGCTTTTGGATATCATCATAGTCGCTGCCATAGGAAGGATCGCCTTTGCTGCCACGCACCATTTGAAATGTGTCAATGATGATCAGCGACATATCCGGGTGCTTCTTGATATACAGTAGGATCTCTTCTTCAAGCGTGGTTGCCAATGTGCCGGTTGCGGTTTCGAACAGCAAATTGTCCGGTGCATTTTCCGTGATGCAGTATAGGCGCTGCTGGATGCGCTTGAGCGTATCTTCCAGACAGTAATACAGCACCGTGCCTTGCTTGGTTTCCATGCCCCACATAGGCTCTCCGTTAGCGACACGCAGCGCAAGCTCCAGCATCAGCCAGGACTTGCCGATCTTCGGCGCGCCACCAAGAATGCTGAGGCCCTTAGGTAACAGACCTCGCACCACAAATTCCTGGGGCATGAACTCCAGATCCATCAGCTTTGCTCCACTGATCGCAGACAATACCAGTTCCGTTTCTACCATACCATTCCTCCCGTTCTAGTTGGTTCTGTGTCTCTTTTCGACAGGGCATTGGTATCACGCTCCTTTGAAAAGGGAATGGGATGTTGCCGTGCAGGACGCATTTTCCTGCACGCGCTATGAAGTTATCAAAATACGAGATGGTCCCGGCGCAGAGAATCTCCCGCGGTGAGATCCACATCTGCCGGCAGTTGCACCCTAAAGACGGTGCAAAACCACAATAACACACATTTGTTCATATTGCAATAGCGGCTTTCGCCTACAAGTTAAACTTACACTTATCGCGACAGTTGCGGGGGTACGAAAAACATATTGCGCGATCTGTGCGTCAACGGTGCACAAGTAACAGTAAAGCAGCACTTTTTGCTTGATAGATTATCTTGAAGACTATGCTAGCAAATGATATACTAACGAAAAAAGGAGCGATATGTGGATGAATTTCTTTGACGATGAACGCAAGATTATAGACTTCTTTCAAGACAGCAGTATTTTTGAGACATGGTTCCCGACACCATCTCTTGGTGCTGTCAGAATATATAAATCGATACACAACAGAAAAAAGTGGAACGAGTGGATATACAATGCGGGAAAGTCTGATCCACCACCCGACTTTTATTCCAAAAAGTTTGGCCTTATGATGGAAGTGATGCGAGTAGATGATCACACGCATGTCAACGAAAAGGGCATACTGGTCAATCCTACTAATGAGAAAGAGAGCAAAATACAAAAAGAGGTTAGACTAAAAATAAAAGCTGCACATCCTGAAATTGATACTACGAGGATTCCCATCTTTGTCAATGCAATTACTGGGTTGCCATCAAATGAAGATCACAATTTTGTGTTTTACTATGAGAGTTTTAAACGGACTGTGGAGAAGCATATTTCAAAAATTCCGCTTTATCGGCAGAATCATCCGGATAAGAAACTTGTCTTTTTTATTTGTGATGAATCAACGGCATATGTACGTGTTGATGATCAAGAACTGGTTCGAAGAGGACCGGTTGCATTAGAGGAATTCGTTGGCGATCCGCATTGCTTTTTTGCAGATTCGCGTTTTTTGGAAGTTTTCAAGGATGCTGATATAGACTTTGTGGTATGGTATGCACCTTTCAAGATGCTCCATGGGTGCAAAATACAGCTACCCAAAGTTGCGGTTTTCGATATGAAGAGATACAACTTCCGAAAAATGATCCATTATCCGCCAGAGAATATGGTTAGTTCGGAAGCATAGAAGCTCCTTTTGTATGCCTATATGCAACTCGATTTGCCACGCTCAACAACATATAAGTCAAAAGGGCAGAAATGGCATGTAAAATTTGAGAATATGAAGTTGACAATCCATATTTCGAGGTGTATAATCGCATAAAATCACAGGAAAGGAGAACTGACAATGTTCCGTTATTGCTTCAACGCTAATGATAACAAGTCCGGTAATGGTATGCCTAATCATACTATCGGGCTTACATTGTCATACTCTTTTTAAGATAATCTCGAAGCTAGGATTATAAAAAGAAGCAGTGCAAGCCAAAACGCAAGTTAGGCCTGCACTGCTTTTTAATATTTTGGAGGTAAGAAAATGAACAAACAAATCGACATCACCAATGTGGTGCTGACTACTGATCGTCTTACCTTGCGACCCTGGAGAGAATCGGATTTAAACGATTTCTACGAGTATGCAAGTGTGGACGGCGTCGGTCAGATGGCAGGCTGGAATCCTCACCGCAATGTAGAGGAATCCAAAGTAATCCTTTCTCACTTTATCAAAGGCAAACACGTCTTTGCATTGGAGTATAAGGGA
>JAZQUL010000211.1:0-8853 GCA_045631285.1 Faecousia sp.
CGGTCAGTCCCGGATTGCAGCCGCTATCCGTGAAAAAGGCCTTACCGGCATTGTGGTTTGCTCCTGCTCTCCCAGAATGCACGAAGCAACCTTCCGCAAGTGCGCGGAAACCGCCGGTATTAACCCCTATATGGTGGAAATTGCCAACATCCGCGAGCATTGCTCCTGGATTCACAAGGATATGACCGAAGCCACCGAAAAGGCAGTCATTCTGATGCGGGCTGCGGTGGCAAAGGTGCATCACAACGCCCCCTTGCAGGCGGGCGAGAGCGCAGTTACCAAGCGGGCGCTGGTCATCGGCGGCGGCATCGCCGGCATCCAGACCGCCATCGACATTGCGGACGCAGGCTACAAGGTAGACATCGTAGAAAAGACCCCCTCCATCGGCGGCCGTATGAGCCAGTTGGATAAGACCTTCCCCACGCTGGATTGTTCCGCCTGTATCCTGACCCCCAAGATGGTGGAGGCAGCTTCCCACGAGAATATTACCATCCATACATATTCCGAGGTGGAAAAGGTCTCCGGCTTCGTGGGTAACTTTACAGTGGACATCCGCAAAAAGGCGCGGTTTGTGGACATTGCCAAATGTACCGGCTGTGGTGTCTGTCAGGAAAAGTGCCCCAGTAAGAAAACTCCTAACGAATTTAACCGGGGTCTTAACACTCGCAGCGCCATCTATACGCCTTTTGCTCAAGCCATTCCCAATGTGCCGGTGATTGATACCGAAGCTTGTATCAAGTTTAAGACCGGTAAGTGCGGTGTCTGCCAAAAGGTCTGTCAGGCTGGTGCCATCGACTATACCCAGAAGGATGAGATCATTACCGAAAAGTACGGCGCCATCGTGGTCGCCACCGGCTTTGATACCATTAAGCTGGATAAGTACGGTGAGTACGCCTACGGCCAGAGTAAGGATGTTATCACCTCTTTGGAATTGGAGCGTGTGATGAACGCTGCCGGCCCTACCAAGGGTCATTTGGAGCGGCTCTCCGACGGAAAAGCGCCTAAGGAAATCGTGTTCATTCAGTGTGTCGGCAGCCGTTGCAGCGACGATCGCGGCAAGCCCTACTGCTCCAAGATCTGCTGTATGTACACCGCCAAGCACGCAATGCTCATCCGGGATAAATACCCCGATGTGAATGTGACCGTGTTCTACATTGACGTCCGCACTCCCGGTAAGAACTTTGATGAGTTCTACCGCCGGGCAGTGGAGGAATACGGTGTTAATTACATTAAGGGTCAGGTTGGTAAGGTCATCCCCCAGGCAGACGGCAGTCTCCTTGTGCAGGGCGTAGACCTGCTGGACCAAAAGCAGATTCTTAAGAAAGCGGATATGGTTGTACTGGCTACTGCCATCGAGCCGAATCCCGATGTGCGGAAAATCGCAACGATGCTCACTGCTTCCATCGATACCAACAACTTCCTGACCGAGGCCCACCCCAAGCTCCGTCCTGTGGAATCTCCCACAGCCGGTGTGTTCCTCTCCGGTGTGTGCCAAGGCCCTAAGGACATTCCCGAGACCGTCGCCCAAGCAGGCGCGGCAGCGGTGAAGGTTATCGGTCTTCTTGCCAAGGATAAACTCAAGACAAATCCCTGCACGGCGCAGGCTGACGAACTGATGTGCAACGGCTGCAGCCAGTGCGCCAATGTATGTCCTTACGGTGCAATTTCTTACGAAATAAAGCTCATTAACGACCACGGCATCCGTGAGAATCGCCGTATCGCGGTGGTCAATTCCGCCCTGTGTCAGGGCTGCGGCGCTTGTACCGTTACCTGCCCCTCCGGCGCAATGGACCTGAAGGGCTTCTCTAACAGACAAATTCTTGCGGAGGTGGATGCAATATGTCGGTAAATAAAGAAGATTTCCGCCCCGTAATCGTGGCGTTTTGCTGCAATTGGTGCAGCTATGCAGGCGCTGACCTTGCCGGCTCCAGCCGTTTGGCGTATCCTGCAGATGTGAAAATTATCCGGGTGCCCTGTTCCTGCCGGGTTAACCCTATGTTCATTCTTCGTGCCTTTGAAAAGGGCGCAGACGGTGTGATTCTCTGCGGCTGCCACCCCGGTGACTGCCACTACTCCACCGGCAACTACTATGCCCGCCGCCGTATGACTATGCTCTTTAGTATGCTGGACTTTATCGGTGTGGAAAACGGCAGAACCCGTGTGGAATGGGTCTCCGCCGCGGAAGGTGTAAAGTTCTCTGAGACAATGAACAGCTTTGTAGAAAAAATCCGCAGCCTTGGACCGAATGTAAGATTGGGGGATATAAGATGCAAGAACTGATCATGCGGGCAAAAGAACTGCTCCACAGCGGCGAGGTAGCCCGGGTGCTGGGCTGGCGGCGCGGTGAGCACGTATACGACCCCGAACCCGCTTTCTTTACGAATGAAGACGCGTTGGAGGATTTCGTTTATAACGGCTTCTGCGGCGCAAATTTAAGCAAATATATGATTGAAGCCTCCAAACTGGAGGGAAAGACCTTGGTTTTCCTGAAGCCCTGCGATACCTATAGCTTTAACCAGCTTTTGGCAGAGCACCGCATTGACCGGGAAAAGGCCTACATCATCGGTGTGGGCTGTAAGGGTAAGCTGAAGATTGAAAATATTTCCGCCGACGGCATTCTGGACGTGGAAGGCGCCGGCTATCCGGATTGCAGCGAGGAGCTGACCGTTAAGACCCTTTATGGGGATGTTAAAGTCGCATATAAGGACGCAATGCTGGAACGTTGCCACGTCTGTAAGGGCAAAGAGCATATGATTTTCGACGAGAAAATCGGTGAGTCTGCGGACACTTTGGATGCAGACCGTTTTGGGGAGGTAGAGCGGATTGAAAAGATGTCTCCCGAGGAAAAGTTCGCCTATTTCCAAGCGGAACTCTCTAAGTGCATCCGCTGCAACGCCTGCCGTAACGTCTGTCCTGCCTGCTCCTGCCGGAAATGCGTGTTTGACAGCACCAAGTTCGACTCTGCCCAGAAGGCGAATGCCACCACTTTTGAAGAAAAGATGTTCCACATCATCCGGGCGTTCCACGTGGCAGGTCGCTGTACCGACTGCGGCGAATGCAGCCGTGTATGTCCCCAGGGTATTCCGCTGCACCTGTTTAACCGGAAGTTCATTAAGGATATGAATGAACTGTACGGCCAGTATCAGGCAGGCGAAAATATCGATGCCAAGGCACCGCTCACCAGTTTTACCCAGGAAGATGCAGAGCCTAGCATTGTGGCAGAAAGGGGTTAAGGTATGCGTAGAATTAAAAAGACGGAATTACCCCAGCTCTATGCGGCTATCGCAAAGACAAAGACGCTGTACTTACCGGTAAAATCTGCCGGAAAGACCAATTTTGCCCTCTGGACCGAGGATGTCCAGCCGGACATTGACACACTCAAGACTGTCAAATCCCCTAAGGACGCGTTCTTCCCCCAGTGTGAAAATCTTTACACAGTCAAAAGGGAAGAGGGTAAGCTGAAGCTGACAGCGGAAGAATTGGAAAGCGAAAACTTTGTGGTATTCGGCATTCGCGCCTGTGACGTGCGGGCGCTGAGCGTACTGGATAAAGTATTCCTTTCTAATCCCGTGGATACTTACTATGCCGCCCGTCGGGAGCACGGCATCATCGTCAGCCTTGCCTGCAGCCGCCCCGAAACCTCCTGCTTCTGCGGTACTTTCGGTATCGACTGCGCCCAGCCCGAGGGCGATGTAGCCACTTGGCTGAGCGGTGAGTACTTATATTGGCATCCCCAGACCGAAAAGGGTGAAAGCTTCACAAATGCCCTCATAGATCTCTTGGAGGAAGCAGAGGAAGCCCCCGTTGAGCAGGCAAAGGAAGAAATCCGCGCCATCTGCGAAAGACTGCCGCTGAGGGATTTGTCGCTGGAAAAGTGGGGCGCTCAGGCGGCTCACGATAACTTTGACTCTCCTCTGTGGGAGGAGCTTTACAAAGGCTGTCTTGCTTGCGGCACTTGCACCTTCGTGTGCCCCACCTGTCAGTGCTATGACATTAAGGACTATGATACCGGAAGCGGCGTGCAGCGCTATCGCTGCTGGGATAGCTGTATGTACTCTGACTTTACGATGATGGCCCACGGCAACAACCGTACAAGCCAAATGCAGCGCTTCCGTCAGCGGTTTATGCACAAGCTGGCTTATTTCCCGGCAAATAACGACGGCGCATTTTCGTGCGTGGGCTGCGGCCGCTGCGTGGACAAATGTCCCAGTCACTTAAATATCGTGAAAGTTATCAAAGCCTTTGGAAAGGAGGAAAACTGATGCACGAATGTACCTGTAATCCCGGCTTTATGCGGGACACCCTCATTCCGATGGTGGGTATCATCACCGACATCCGGACAGAGACGCCTGATGTCAAGACTTTCCGGGTCAATGCACCCGGTGGCGGTAAGCTTTTTGAGCATATGCCCGGCCAGTGCGCGATGATTTGCGCCCCCGGTGTGGGCGAGGCAATGTTCTCCATCACTTCCTCCCCCACCAATCGCGAATATCAGGAATTTTCCATTAAGCGCTGCGGTGTGCTGACCGAGCATCTGCACAGTCTGCAGGTGGGCGATGAGATTATGGTTCGTGGCCCTTACGGTAACAATTTCCCTGTGGAAACCGAGCTGAAAGGCAAAAACCTTCTGTTCATCGCCGGTGGTATCGCTATCGCACCCCTTCGCAGCGTCATCAATTATGTACTGGACAATCGGGACAATTACGGAGACATCGATATTCTCTACGGTTCCCGCAGTATGGACGATTTGGTCCAGCGCAAGGAAATTGAGGAAGTTTGGTCTAAGATTCCCGGTGTCAATGTGCATCTTACTATTGACCGGGAGCAGGAAGGCTGGGACGGTCACGTTGGCTTCGTTCCTTCCTATCTCAAGGAACTGGCTTTCGATACCAACCGGACAGCGCTGCTGTGCGGCCCTCCCATTATGATTAAGTTCTGCTTGCAGGGCCTAAGAGAAATGGGTTTTGCCAACGAGCAGGTCTATACTACCCTGGAGCTTCGTATGAAATGCGGCGTGGGCAAATGCGGACGGTGCAACATTGGCACGAAATACGTCTGCAAGGACGGCCCCGTATTCCGGTTTGACGAAATTGATGAACTGCCTAACGAGTATTAAGGAGACACTATAAATGGAAAATATGGTAAATGTCTATTTTTACGGCAAGCGCTATGTCGTTCCTGCCGAGCTGACCATTATGACAGCTATGGAATACGCAGGCTACACCCTGACACGGGGCTGCGGCTGCCGTCACGGATTCTGCGGCGCTTGCGCCACCATCTATCGTATTAAGGGCAGCAACGAGCTGCACACCTGCCTTGCCTGCCAGACCCAGGTGCAGGAGGGTATGTATGTGGCTTCCATTCCCTTCTTCCCCACAGATAAGCGCACCTACTCTATGGACGAACTGAAAGCCGACCAGAGAGTGATGATGGAGCTGTATCCTGAGATTTACGCCTGCATCGGCTGTAATGCCTGTACCAAGGCCTGCACCCAGAGCCTGAATGTTATGCAGTACATCGCTTATGCCCAGCGGGGCGAACTGCAAAAGTGCGCCGAGGAGTCCTTCGACTGCGTTGGCTGCGGTTGCTGCTCCGTCCGTTGCCCGGCAGGCATCTCCCATCCTATGGTTGGCCTGCTTGCCCGTCGTCTCACCGGCAAGTATATCGCGCCCAAGACCGAGCATCTGTATAATCGCGTGGCGGAGATCAATTCCGGCGCCCACGATGACCTGATCGAGGCCATTATGCAAAAGCCTATCAGCGAGATGCAGGAGCTGTATAACCACCGGGACATCGAAAAGTAAGGAGGGGGAACTATGTTTACAGAAACTATGCTTGAGTCCATTAAGAAAGTGGAGGCAACCCGCGCAGAGCGTATGGGCACAGAACCCCGACGTATGACCGCGGAGGAAAAAAGCGAGCTGCTGAAAGCCTATCACCCTGACTACCGGGCGGAAGGCTTCAAGGAAATCAAAATCGGCCCCAACAAGGGCGAAAAAGCCCCTGTGGAGCTGACAAACCTACTCCACTCCAACAGCCGTCTGTTGAATGTGGATATCGATCTTACCAAGATTGATTACGATGTGGACGTACTGGTCATCGGTGGTGGCGGCGCAGGCTCTGCGGCTGCCATTGAAGCCCACGAAGCCGGCGCCAACGTAATGGTGGTCACCAAGCTGCGTATCGGTGATGCCAACACGATGATGGCTGAAGGTGGCATTCAGGCGGCTGACAAGGAAAACGACTCTCCTGCACAGCACTACCTGGATGCGTTCGGTGGCGGTCACTTCGCAGCCCGTCCCGAGCTGCTTCGCAGACTGGTTATGGAAGCCCCTGATGCCATCCGCTGGCTGAACGAATTGGGCGTTATGTTCGACAAGGACGAGGACGGTCGTATGGTCACCACCCACGGCGGCGGCACCTCCCGGAAGCGTATGCACGCCTGCAAGGACTACTCCGGCGCGGAAATTATGCGTACCGTTCGGGACGAGGTCATCAACCGCAAGATCCCCGTGGTGGAGTTTACCTCCGCGGTGGAGCTTCTGAAGGACGAAAAGGGTCAGGTTGCCGGCGCAGTGCTGCTGAATATGGAGACCGGCGATTATCTGGTAGCAAGGGCCAAGACGGTCGTTATCGCTACCGGCGGCGCAGGCAGACTGCACTATCAGAATTTCCCCACCTCCAATCACTATGGCGCTACCGCGGACGGTCTGATTTTGGGCTACCGCGCAGGCGCGCCGCTGCTGTATCAGGACACCATCCAGTATCACCCCACCGGCGTGGCTTACCCCAGCCAGATTTTTGGCGCGCTGGTGACCGAGAAGGTCCGTTCCTTGGGCGCCATGCTGGTAAATAAGGACGGCGAGGCTTATGCCCATCCTTTGGAAACCAGAGACGTTTCCGCATCTGCCATTATTCGCGAATGTGCTAACGGCAAGGGCGTCGATACCCCCCTGGGCAGTGGCGTATGGCTGGATACACCGATGATTGAACAGATTCACGGTGAAGGCACCATTGAGAAGAGAATCCCTGCAATGCTTCGTATGTACTTAAACTACGGCATTGATATGCGAAAGGTCCCCATTTTGGTATATCCTACCCTCCACTACCAAAACGGCGGCTTGGAGATCGGCGGCGAGGGCTTTACCAAGGCTATTCCTAACCTGTTGGTTGCCGGTGAGGCTGTAGGTGGCATCCACGGCCGTAACCGCCTGATGGGCAACTCGCTCCTCGATATCATCGTTTTCGGCCGCAATGCCGGTAAGGCTGCTGCTGCCAAGGCAAAAGAAACAGAGTTGGGCACACCCAACCTAAACCACATTTATGCCTATGCTGAGATGCTGAAAGAAGCAGGCTGCGCCGAGGAAGGCGTATCTCCGCTGCTTCTGCCCCAGTACGCCCGTCACGAGCGCTAAACGGAGGGGTTCATAGATGGAATGGTTACAAAACTACTGGGAGAGTGTTGCCGGTAGTGAACTCTTTATCATCTTTGTTATTTTGTTCCTTGGCTATGCTGTTGGACGGATTACTGTCTGCGGTCTGAACTTAGGCTCTGCGGGTGTGCTGTTGGTGGCGCTGGTGTTTGGTCATTTTGGCGTGACCGTGCCGGACGTGGTAGGGGATATGGGCCTTATCCTGTTCGTCACGGCTGTAGGCCTGATTGCAGGACCGAAATTTTTCCGCAATTTTAAAGTCAATGCCAAATCCTACATTCTGTTGGGTGTCATCATCATCGCAGCCGGCGCGCTGACCTGCCTTGCCGGTGTGTTCCTGCTGGGCATCCCTTCGGATGTAAGCGCAGGTATGCTTTCCGGCGCTTTGACCAGCACCCCTGGTCTTGGCGCAGCCAAGGAAGCGGTGGCTACCCCCGGCAATGCCTCTGCCGGCTATAGCATCGCCTATATCTTTGGCGTTGTGGGCGTTGTGCTTTTTGTACAGGTCGTTCCCAAGGTGCTGAAGGTAGATATGGAAGCAGAGCGGGCAAAATTTACTGCCGCTGCCGGCGTGGAAGTAAAAGCAGAAGGTAAAAAACTTCTGGAGCTGGACAGTATGGGCTTCTGCGCGCTGGCTATTACCATTGTGCTTGGTATCTTCCTTGCGAAACTGAAAATCGGTAATTTCTCCTTGGGAACCTCCGGTGGCCCCCTGATTTTGGGCCTGATTATCGGCCACTTTGGCAAGGTGGGACCCGTTAGCCTGAAGGTAAAAAAGACCGTTTTGGAAGCGGTTCGGGAACTGGGACTGGTTCTGTTCCTGCTGGGCGCAGGCGTGGAGGGTGGCGCAGGCTTCCTCCGGTGCCTTGCGGAAAACGGCGGTATCAAGCTGTTCTTAGTGGGCGCGGTGATTACCTTAGTTCCTATGTTTGTTGGTTATTTCTTCGCAAGAAAAGTGCTGAAGTTGGACATTCTCAATACCCTCGGCTCTATCTGCGGCGGTATGACCAGCACTCCCGCTCTTGGCAGTCTGATCCGGGTTGCCGGAACGGACGATGTGGCATCCGCTTATGCGGCAACCTATCCCTTTGCCCTTGTATGTGTTGTGCTGGCTTGCCAGTTCATTGGAATGATTCCTCTTTAATAAGGAGAAATAATTATGCGTGAAATTCAAGTATCCGCCATCACCGATGCGGTGGAACGGCTGTGCATCGAAGCCAATACCCATTTGCCCGGTGATGTAAAATGCGCCATCGAAAGCTGCTATGCCCAGGAGGACAGCCCCTTTGCAAAAAGCGTTTTAGATAAGATCATTGAGAATTATAAAATTGCGGACAATGAAAATGTCCCCATCTGCCAAGACACCGGTATGGCCTGTGTCTTTTTGGAGATCGGTCAGGATGTCCACTTTGTGGGCGGT
>JAZQUL010000212.1:0-4490 GCA_045631285.1 Faecousia sp.
GAACCTCCCACAGAACCGTCCACGGGCAATGACCCGGGAAATAGCGGCGGCTTCTTCGGCGCCATTGCGGATTTCTTTAATTCCATCGGTACATTCTTTGAGGATATGTTCTCCTCCTTCTTCTCCCTGCTTGGCTTTTAAACGATAGACTACCGGCACCGCAATACGCGGTGCCGGTCTTTTTACGGTCTGAAGTTTTCAAAAATAGGAATCCAGCCTTCTTTTACCGCTGTTTCATACTGCTCCATATCGGTGAGCGTCCACGAAACACCCTGAATTCGCCAAAGCTTACGGCATAGAAAATTGCTGAGGGTCTTTCTGTCACTGTACCGATAGGCGATAAAATCAGGAACTACCCAGCAGTTCATTAGCTGATAGGTCAATAAAAACCGCAGAAAAATTGAAACAGGCGACTTTTCCCGGAGAGAATTGTGAGCAAGTTGCCCGCGGACAAAATCCGGATAATGCTTGCGTATATAAGCGATAGCACGGGGATCAAAAGACTCCACACAGTAAAGTCCTTGATAGTCCTGCAGCATACGGCAGGTTGCTTCCGCAACCGCAGACACATTCTCTCCCTCTGTCTTAATCTCGACGATCAGCGGTACACGGCCATCTACCATCCTAAGCACATCGGCAAACAGCGGGATTGTCTCCTCCGTGCCCTGCAGCTTATAGGCGGTCAATTCTGCGGCTGTCAGCTCTTCAATCTTCTTGTCTACCCCCACTGTCCGTTTGAGAGATGAATCGTGCATCACCGCAAGCTGTCCGTCAGCAAGCAAATGCACGTCTAATTCCATACCGTAGCCGGCCTCCACAGCTTGCCGGAAAGCGCCCATACTGTTTTCCGGGAATATACCGTCGTGAAGTCCACGATGGGCATAGGACCATTTTCTAAGCTCGTCGAGCTTCGGATGTCCTGCCCGACCGCGAAGCATAAGCAGGTAGAGAACAATAAAAATTAGAATAAGAATAAATACAATCATATTAATCGTCTACATTCAGCGCTTCCAGACCCTTTTGTGCATCCGGGCGGCTGTCACCGTGACGGACAAAAGCCATCGTCACAAACGCAAGGCCTGCAAAGATAGCGGCGTAAGGGAACAAAATGGTCATCTTACCGGTCAAGTCCATCAGTGCGCCGGAGAGTACAGGCGTGACGATCTGCGCCGCCATAGAAGCCGTGTAGTAATAGCCGGTGTACTTACCGATGTCAGAGCCGGAGCTTAGCTCTACGACCATGGGGAAAGAGTTGACATTGATGGTCGCCCAACCGATGCCTGCCAGAATAAACAGAATATTCATTACCAACACAGAACTGCCCGCACGCAGGAAAGAAGCAATGGCAAACGCAGTTGTGAGCATCACAACGCCGCCGAGTATGCTCTTCTTTCTGCCAATCTTAGACGCTACGAGACCTGCCGGAATGTAAGCAACGATTGCAGCGCCCTGGGCAAGGAGCAGCGTGGTATTATAGTCCATATCCAGTACGCGGCTTGCATAGAGAGAATACTTGGAAGTAATGGCATTATAGCCGATGTACCACAGCGCTACAGAAGCAAGGATGAGAAGCAAGCTGCGCTTTTCCGCCTTATCCAGACGGCGGTCGCCTTTGTTATCTTCGGTCTCCGCTTCATCAATCCCCAGCCGCTCGCTCTCAGCGCGCATTTCTGCAGCCCACTGAGGCTCCCGGACAGTCAGGCGGAAGACAACCAATGCGCCCAGCATCAGCGCAGCCACCACGCCATAGTAGACCGTATAGTTCATCATAGAGTTTTTAACAGAACCGGTGGAAAATACAATACCCAGCACCAAAATCAGGATACCACCGGCAGTACCCAGCAGGTTAATGATGGCATTGGCCTTGGAGCGGAGCGGCTTTATGGTCACGTCAGGCATCAGGGCGACTGCCGGGCTGCGGAAAATGGACATTGCAATCAGCACCGCCAGCAAAAGCGCCACAAACAAGATAAGAGTTGTGGGATTTGCAGCCGTTGCTTCTGCCGCGCAAGCCTGACGGGCAGGAGCTACGTAGTTGGTGTAGTCCGGATTGGTAACCAGCTTGCCGTCTTCTCCCTCTACCTGGCTGGTAATCGCCATAAACTGCTCCTTGGTGAACTTATCGCTAAGCACATAAGCGTCACCGTCAGGTGTCACCAGTTCTTTATCTGCCTGCTGTTCGTAAATTGTGCCAAGGGTAGCAGGATCATCAATGGCTGCAACATCGGAGATATTCTTCAGCTGGGCAGCATCCACAAAGCTCAGCGCCACCAGCACAACTGCAGCAATAATGGTACCCACCATAATAAAGGGTGTACGCTTGCCGGATTTCTTGCCCACATATTTGTCGGACAGCGCGCCGAAAATGGGCAGCATAAATACTGCCAAAATGTTATCCAGCGCCATAATCAGGCCGGACCAAGTTTGGGACATACCAAACTTATTTGTCAGAATTACGGGAATGGTTGCATCATAGGCCTGCCAAAAAGCGCAAATCAGAAAAAAAGCAAAGCCAACCAGAATCGTACGTTTGTAATTCAGTTTCATAGGGAACCTCCAATTTTTAGTGTAGGTATTCTATGGGGATATTATAGCATCATTTGTAAAAAAGTCCAGTAATTTGTGAAAGGGTGGCGAAATGCCACCCTTATCTCACTTTAGTACTGCCTTGTGGAAAACTTTTTTACCCTTGCGGATTTTTACGCCCTCTCTCAGCATATCCTCGGTTACAGCGAACTGCGGCGCAGGTACTTTTTCGTCATTGACAAAGACACCGCCCTGCTCTACCAGCTGACGCGCCTGCTTATTGGAGGGAGCGAGTCCACAGGTGACCATCAAATTCAAAATACCAATTTTGCCATCGGTGAGCTGCTCTGCGTCAATTTCGGTAGTAGGCATCTGGGCATCACCACCGCCCATAAACAGCGCCTTTGCGGAAGCCTGGGCCTTGCTTGCCTCCTCTTCACCGTGAACCAGCTTTGTCAGCTCGAAGGCAAGAATTTCCTTGGCTTCGTTGAGCTTGGCATCCTTCCAGTCCGCCATTTCTTCAATCTGCTCCAGCGGCAGGAAGGTCAGCATACGGATACACTTGAGTACGTCAGCATCCTCCACGTTACGCCAGTACTGGTAGAAATCGTAGGGAGAAGTCTTGTTGGGGTCAAGCCAAACCGCGCCTTTGGCGGTCTTGCCCATCTTCTTGCCCTCGGAATTGAGAAGCAGGGTGATGGTCATTGCGTGGGCATCCTTGCCCAGCTTCTTGCGGATCAGCTCGGTGCCGCCCAGCATATTGCTCCACTGGTCGTTGCCGCCAAACTGCATATTACAGCCGTACTCCTTAAAGAGGTAGTAGAAGTCGTAGGACTGCATAGGCATATAGTTAAACTCCAGGAAGGAAAGACCCTTTTCCATTCTCTGCTTAAAGCACTCTGCCCGGAGCATATTGTTCACAGAGAAACAGCCGCCAATCTCGCGGATAAATTCCACGTAGTTGAGGTTCAGCAGCCAATCGGCATTGTTGACCATCCGCGCCTTATCCTCACCGAACTCAATAAAACGCTCCATCTGCTTCTTGAAGCAGGCGCAGTTATGCTCGATGGTCTCCCGGGTCATCATAGAGCGCATATCTGTCCGGCCGGAGGGGTCACCGATCATAGCTGTACCGCCACCAATCAGCGCAATGGGCTTATTGCCTGCCATCTGCAGCCGCTTCATCAGGCACAGCGCCATAAAGTGACCGACATGCAGAGAATCTGCCGTAGGGTCAAAGCCGATATAGAAAGTAGCCTTGCCGTTATTAATCATTTCTTTGATTTCTTCTTCGTTGGTAACCTGAGCAATCAGTCCTCTTGCTACCAGTTCATCATAAAGTTGCATATCATTTCCTCCAATATAAATAAAAGCCCTCTGTCCTTACGGACAGAGGGCGTAAATTACGCGGTACCACCTCTGGTTCACCTACACCTCACGGTGTATGCCTCACAGCGTCTAAAGACGCTTTGCGCTTTTTCGGGCGCGCCCGTCCTCCCCTACTGCCATTTTCAGAAAGGCCACTCCGGGAGGTATTTGGGCACACATTCTGCCACCTTGCACCAACCGGCGACTCTCTGTAAGAAGGGGTGTGCTTACTTCATCCCATCACTGTGTTCATATGTGGATATGATAACGAAAATTCTTTGGTTTGTCAAGTGTGCAGCATCTCTTCTGCGCTTTTGAGCGTTGTTTCCGTAATATTCGCACCGCCAATAATGCGGGCAAGCTCTTTTGTTCTTCCGACTTTGTCCAGCGGTGTTACGCTGGTATAGGTACGACCGCCCCGCTCTGCCGTTGCGATCAGCAGATGGGTATCGGCCAGCGCCGCAAGCTGCGGCAGATGGGTCACGCACAAAACCTGCTTATGTTTTGCCACAGCGCGCAGCTTTTCCGCCACCTTCTGCGCCGCACGTCCGGAAACACCGGTGTCCACCTCGTCAAAAATCAGGGTATCTACCCGG